>DATGYU010000158.1:0-2454 GCA_035297625.1 Prolixibacteraceae bacterium | reverse complement strand
ATGGTATGAGGGTTGAAATAAACAATGGCCTGATCCGCGGCATTCATACAATTCTTGTACTGGGGAAGGAAATCCTTTTTTAGTGAACTGAAGGTATGCAATTCCAGACAGGCAACCAGTTTTCGATCGGGAAACTGCTTTTTTACCGCTTCGGTAGTTGCCTTTAGCTTGGAAGGTGAATGAGCAAAATCGTTAAAGATGACACAATCTTCCTTTTCAGCCAGTACTTCCAGACGGCGCGAGGCCCCTTTGAATTCTGCAATGGCCGAATAAAACTGCTCATCGGTCAGCCCCAACTGACAGCAGACCAGTTGTGCCCCCGAAATATTCTGCAGGTTATGCTCTCCAAAGATCCGCAGCTTTATCTTTTTTCCATCAGTAACCAGGTAAGTAATGCCATTTTCAATCACCGAATCATGCGACCAATAGGGCAGTTTGTCGATGTCTTCGCGGCCGTTGGCAGCTATCTGCCGCAGGTTTTCATCCCCTTCATAGTAAATCAGTGATCCGTTGGGCTGAATCATGTCTACAAATTTCTGGAACTGTTCAACGTAAAAAGGAAAGGTGGGAAACACATTGATATGGTCCCACGCGATGCCGCTCAAAAGAGCGATATTGGGAAAATACAGATGAAATTTAGGCCTTAAGTCAATGGGGGAAGATAGATACTCATCGCCTTCAAAAACGGCTATTTTAGCATCTTCGCTGAGTGAAACCATGGTATCAAATCCTTCCAGCTGGGCCCCCACCATGTAATCAAACTTTAGTCCGTTATAACCCAGCACATGCAAGATCATGGAGGTGATGGTGGTTTTTCCGTGACTTCCGCCAACCACTACACGTATCTTATCTTTGGTTTGCTCATACAAATATTCGGGATAGGAAAATATCTTAAGGCCCAGTTCCTGGGCACGCAATAGTTCAGGATTGTCCTGCCGGGCGTGCATACCAAGGATGACGGCATCCAGCTCAGGGGTGATGTTTTCTTCAAACCAGCCTTCCCGTTCAGGCAACAGGCCCAGTTTTTTCAAACGGCTTTTGGAGGGTTCAAACACCTCATCGTCAGATCCGGTAACATGGTATCCTTTTTTATGCAGTGCGATGGCCAGGTTGTGCATGGCACTCCCGCCAATGGCTATAAAATGTACTCTCATTGCTTTCAGTTTTGAAAAGGCAAGTTAATAAAATAAATTACGCGGATTAGGGCGGATTACGCGGATAAAAGAAATAGGAACGCGGATTTAACGGATTGAGCGGATAAAAGCGGATTTTTAATAATAAAATAGGATCTGTGTTAATCCGCTGTATCTGCTAAATCCGTGTTCTTATTTCTTCTATTCTTATGCCTCGTTGTAGATCTGCTGGATAAGAAGTCCGGCAAGGGTAAAGCCATAGATGGCGGTGATATGACCGACTGTTCCATTGATGATGGCCTTTTGGCTGCACCATTCATGATCGGCCAAGTCGGGATCACCTTCTGCATTTTTTGATTTGGGGCACAGGCATTTATCGGTTCCGCACGATGCTCCTCCCCCTTTATTTTCGAGCAGTTCCTCGCTGTAGATGCACATGAATTCCTTGGCAGGCAAATCGCCTTTACGGATTTTCTTGCGGATAATGGATCCCAGCGGACAGCCCTTCACCTTCCAGAACTCTGCCACCCTGATTTTGGTAGGGTCCAGTTTCAGGGAAGCGCCCATGGAAGAGAAAAAAGTGGCCTTGGTGCGTGTAGCCCTACGGATCAAATCAATTTTATTGCTCAGGCTATCAATGGCATCTATGATAAAATCATAGGATTCAAGGTTGAAGGAATCAGCCGTCTCAGGTTCATAGATCTTCTGCAAGGTTGTAATTTGGGCCGAAGGGTTGATTTCCAGCAGGCGTGCTTTCAATGCCTCCGTTTTCACTTTACCCACCGTAAGGGTGGTGGCATGCAACTGACGGTTGATATTGGTGATGCACACCCTGTCGGAATCCACCAGGGTAAGTTTACGGATACCACTGCGGACAAGGCTTTCGGCACACCAGCTTCCCACCCCGCCAATGCCGAATATGATGACGTTTTTAGATGCAATCTTCTCCATTATTTCACGGCCCAGCAATAGCTCTGTGCGTTGAAATTTTCCTCTCTCAAAATTCATAGTAAGTAATAAACGTTTTGAATCGCAAATAATTAACCCAGGGATGCATTGATTATTGCGGGGCGAAAGTACAAAAAAAGGGGATTAAATTTACACAGGGGATTAGGGAGATAGATTTAAGGTACAGAGTTTTATGCTGAAGGAATAGAAATTTGGAGATTGCGATAATTGATTAATACAATGTATGGAAGAAATCCAAAACGACATCCTCATTGAAAAACAAATTATATTAGACTGAAATTAGCAGCTTGTATAGACAGATTTTCGTTCTTAATGTTTATCAATTACTTATTTTTATTTTTCAATGAAGATG
>DATGYU010000157.1:0-12766 GCA_035297625.1 Prolixibacteraceae bacterium | reverse complement strand
CTTGAATGCGAAGGTGCCATCTTCACCTATGGGCCTTATTTGTTACGTCCCATTTACATGCAGGATCTATTCCATAAAAAGTCGGAAAGACAAACGGCCCTTACAAGATTAGTTTAGGTAGAGCTTCCATTCATCAATAATTGGTTCATTTACCAAATACAGCTAATTTTAGCATTAGCCCATCAGCGAAAACCTTAGAGCATTATCGGGTTTCGATCCGGTATAATTTTTAGCAACGACATTACAAGGTCGGCTGGAAGTCAACGGACCCCATCATCGCTTTAAAAGAGCGGTCATGGGGTCTGTTGGCTTAAAGATAAGATGTAACGGGAGCGGAAGTCTGTGACTTCCTTTCAAATTAGCAATGAACTTGAAAAGCGCGGTTCCAGATTGACCATTAAAAACTACTGGTTAAAGGAAAATTTGCCCATAAAAATAGCCAGATCTAAGCAAAAGGACGCAAACGGGTGCAAACGGCACCGTTTTTTGGCCATCGCAACCAGGCTGTCTAATTTCGGGGTAAGCAAAGGACAAAGAAGGATTTCCCGGGTAAAGATCTGACCAAGTCCGGGTACTTAAATTTTCAATTATTTAAAATTAAATTATCATGGGACAAATTTTTCAGGGTATTTTAGGTGGCTTTTCCGGTAAAGTTGGAACAGTCATCGGTTATGTCAGAAATGGCGTGAGCTTTATGCGTGGGCTGTCAACCGGCCATACAGATGCCAACACTCCTGCACAGCAGGAACAAAGGGCTAAGTTTTCACTGGTAGTAAATTTCTTACGCCCCTTAGCGGCGCTTCTTCACACCGGCTTTAAAACTGCCGAATCCAGGATGTCAGGTTTTAACGCTGCCATGTCGTACAACATGGAACATGCGGTAAAAGGTCTTTATCCTTTATTGGAAATTGACTATACCAAGGCACTGGTATGCAGGGGACTTCTTCCCGGAGCATTGAACGCCGCAGCAGATTCTGTTGAGGCCGGCAAGATTGATTTTACCTGGAATAACAATGCCTGGGATGCCGGTGCGGATCCTTTGGACAAAGTGGTACTGGTTGCCTACAATGCTGGTTTACAGAAATCGGTCACGGAGATTGGTGTTGCAACCCGTGCAAGCGGTAGCCAGTCTATGACAGTGCCCGATATCTTCACTGGTGATGAAGTGCATTGCTACATTGGCTTTACCAATGCCAGGGGGACGGAATTCTCCAACTGTGAATTTCTGTCCACTGTGATTGTAGCATAGAAATGTGAGGGCGGGAGGAAGTGAAAATGAGAAAATGAGAAAGTGAGAATATGGGAAAATGAGAATCATATTTTAACATAGTTCAAGGTGCACATTTTCAGTAATCAGAATACACTTGTCTCTTGCCCTCTCTTATTTACTCATTAAAAAAACAACTCACAATGAGAACATTTTTTTCAACAATGATTCTGCTTGTTGCCTTACTTTTAATCGTGGCAACGGGTTCACAGGCTGAGTCTTCAGGGGCAGCTGACCGGCAAACGGTACAGGTAGAAAACCGTCAAACGGCAACTGCCACTGTCACCCAGGAAATGGGCGTGGTACAGGTGGAAGCGGAAAAGCAAACTATTGGCGGCTTCTTATCCGTCAATTGGGGAGTACTGTCCGTGGGCCTTTTGAGCTTTCTGGAGGTCATCACCCGCCTGACGCCGACGGAGAAAGACAATACCGTGCTGACTTTTCTGAGTAATATTCTGAATGCCATCATTCCCAATTTCAAAAAAGGGGGCGGAAGGCTGTAGGTTTTAACCAAACGGAGCATCCTGGCGGAAAAAACCGGGGTGCTCCTGCTTGTGAAGGGTTGAAAATGGTTAAATGCCGAATGGCTACAATGCATCTGCAACGCGATATCCTTTGCCGTTGACTTTAGTCAACGGACTGTTGAGAAGAGAAACCTTACCCTTTGCCATTTTGACCTTAGTAACCGCAAAGCAATGAAACAAAGCCGTCCGCACGATGCTAATATCAGGGTGGTGAAGTTGTTACGGACGGAAGAATAAGGCGGCTTGTAAATAATAGCCCCATAAGGGTTTTTACCCTGGTTTGGTTCAGGACATAGGGGCAAGAAGCGAGTGGAAAGGTAAACGAAAAACAATGTTACAGCTGACGACAAGGGATATTTTTTGTTGAATATTTATTCTTATACACTTGGAATTGACCCTATTATGTGGTATATTAGAGTAAGTGTAATCATTAATCATTTGATACTTATCACCATGCAAAAATATCTCAATCAACTTATAGAAGACATGCACCTGGCCGCAACACGGGTGCCCATATCGAAAATTCCTGAGGGTACCTTTGATGCCGACTATATGATGGAACTCGAGGAAATGGAAGATGAGCCCATGAGCTTTTGGTTCGGGCTGGAGAAAGAGCAATTTCCATCCTCCGATCGGCTTACTCCGAAACAGTTAAAGCTCATGGCAGATGAACTGGAAAAATTGTGGTCAGCTTATAGTTTTGAACCCGACTTTCCCGAGGGGCTTCCTGCAAAAAGGCGATATGAACTCATGCGCGACTACCTTGAACACAGATGTACCTATTGGCCCGGAGGTTGGGTGCATCATTTTGAATTCTGCAATTATGAACCAGAGAACTGCCCTTTCGGCATTGAGTTTTGCAGATGTAAGGACTTCGAATATGATGAATTTATTAGTAAGAATTCCTCGGACAAAGCTACGGATGATCTGCCCTTTTAAAGGGCCTGTTTCATGAAGTAATTCAGGAAATACTTATCGCCAAAAATTCATCCGGAAGGAGAATATCATTGGTATGGCATTTTCATGTCTATTTAATCCTTTATGCAACGAACGGAATAACCAAAGTTCTTATTTCCTTCATAAATGACATTCACATCAGTATTGTTGTAATTTAAATTCCATACCATTTCGTCGGTACTCCACCAATAGCCATCCTTCTCAAATGAATCGAAGCCAAAGTCACCGCCCGGGCGCCTAAGCCCGCCTGGAAGGGCACTAAAGCCTGAAGCATTGTTCGTTGTCATATCATTGCCGGGGGTATTGACTGTTGATGAGATATACCAATGTTTGATATCCGCCAGGGCTTTTGCTACCGCTACTGAAACTCCCGGATGCTCCGATATATACAGGTTCAGTGTCCATAACTCAGCAGCGGTTGGCACATGCCATCCTTCGGGAGCTATATTGCGACTGTCGACAACAGCATATCCATTGTAAAACTTGCCGTATATCTTATCATTAGCTGAATTATTCTCAGGATAGCACCATGCCCCAAGCCCTGTCTGAGCCCACTTTTGATTGTCCGGCATATAGTAAATGGAATCGCCATTACGGTATCTTTTGGTCTTTAAATTCTCAACCATCCATTCCTGGTTACCTATCTTGATGGTCTGGTAAATATTACCATCAATATCAGCTACTACCTGGTAAGGATTTTCATTGTCCTTCTTACATCCATTGATCAGAATCAATAACAGCGCAATGGCTGTTACTGAAAAAACATATCTGCAGTTCTTTATTTTCATTTTCAGACCTATTAACAGGATGAACAAACTCATTAGCTATGTAAAGCTAATAAAAAATAAAGATTTTGGACAATATCTAAATAAAATAATATAGCACACCCAACTTAATGGCAGGCAAATCCTTAAATAAGGTTTAAACCTTGAAATATATAATTCAAAGATCGCTAAAAATGACAGTCGTTCTATTTAAAAGTACAAATAGTATTTTCGGGAAACTACGTTATTACAGGTGGAATTAAAACCTTTAATATTTCCTGAGTAAAATAATTGATAGTATCTTTAGGAGCTCATAAACAGAGTTCTTAACCGATAAATGTTAAATTGACGTTTTTTTGGGGTTTCATACCTATCAACATAAATAAATAAGCATGAAAGTACAGTTTTTGGATATATATTGACAGAATAGTATCATATTTTAGCCAAATAGTATTAAGCAATCTATTTGTTTTAACTTTATTTTGTACCAATCAATAGGAATCATCTAAATAACGCGAGTTACCGGCATCTAAAACTTTGCCAGCTTGATGATTTAGAGTTAATAGCAAAAAGGGCTATATGTAACCAGAATTATATAATGCTAAGACATAAATAAAAATTAATATCTCATAACAATGAATAAGAAATTTAAAAAGAAGGTCAACAAGTTATTTGAAAAACAGGAAAAACTGCTGACTGCAAAAAATAAAAAGCTAAAAGACGGTAACGGAATCTTCGACAGATATAAGCATGCGGTGCTTACCAGTGCCCATACCCCTGTCATTTGGCGCTATGACCTGGACGAGCAGACCAACCCTTACCTGATGGAACGCATTGGGATGAATGCCACCATGAACTCAGGTGCTATGAAATGGAAGGATAAATACATCCTGGTCGTTCGTGTGGAAGGCGCTGACCGTAAGTCATTCTTTGCCATTGCAGAGAGCCCCAATGGGGTGGATAACTTCCGTTTTTGGGATTACCCGGTGACCATTCCCGAGACAGAAAACCCGGATACCAACGTTTACGATATGCGCCTTACTGCCCATGAAGATGGATGGATCTACGGCATTTTCTGTTCAGAGAGAAAAGATCCGGATGCAGCCCCGGGCGACTTATCCTCAGCTGTGGCAGCAGCAGGTATTGTTCGCACCAAAGACCTGCTCACCTGGGAACGTCTTCCCGACCTGAAGACCAAAAGCCAGCAGCGCAACGTGGTACTGCATCCTGAATTCGTGGATGGAAAGTACATCTTATATACCCGTCCACAGGATGGTTTCATTGACGCAGGAAGCGGCGGAGGTATCGGCTGGGCGCCTGTTGATGATATGACCAAAGCGGAAGTGAAAGAAGAGAAAATCATCAATTTCCGTTATTATCACACCATCAAGGAAGTGAAAAACGGAGAAGGCCCCCACCCTATCAAAACCGACAAGGGATGGCTACATCTGGCCCATGGGGTACGCGGTTGTGCTGACGGGTTGCGTTACGTACTTTACATGTACATGACCGATCTGCAGGACCCTTCGGTATTGATAGCTGAACCAGCCGGGCACCTGATGGGGCCTATCGGAGAAGAACGTGTGGGCGACGTTTCCAATGTACTGTTTACCAATGGCTGGATTGCCGATGAAGATGGAAAGGTATTCATCTATTATGCCTCATCCGATACCCGCATGCATGTAGCCACTTCAACAGTTGACAAATTGGTGGACTATGTGTTGAATACTCCTGCTGATGGATACCGTTCTGCAGCATCTGTTGAAACATTAAAAAAGCAGATCGCAAAGAATCTAAAAACTTTGGAAAAGTTATAATAGAGTAACTTTGGAAAAGTTTCTATCGCCCCTTGTAGAACAAGTATAGCAATTAACTTTTCCAAAGTTAAAAATAAATCTTACTATAAAACTAAAACTATGACTATTGAAAAGCTTAGCCTGAAGGAGAAGATTGGTTACGGTTTCGGAGACGCAGCCTCATCGATGTTTTGGAAACTCTTCTCGATGTACCTGATGTTCTTTTACACCGATATTTTTGGCATTTCGGCTGTGGTAGTAGGTACCATGTTTCTGGTCACCCGTATATGGGATGCAGCCTTCGACCCGTTTGTGGGCATACTTGCTGACCGTACAGAAACCCGCTGGGGAAAATTCAGGCCTTACCTGTTGTGGATGATGATTCCCTTTGGCATCATTGGTGTTATCACCTTCACGACCCCTGAAATGGGACCAACAGGCAAAATCATCTATGCCTACGTTACCTATTCGCTGATGATGATGGTATACTCAATGATCAATGTTCCTTATGCTTCTCTGTTGGGAGTTATGTCTTCAGATGGAAAAGAGCGTACCAGTCTGGCGACCTTCCGTTTTATCTTTGCCTTTGGAGGAAGTTTACTGGTACTGGCCGCTGCCGAACCGCTGGTGGATATCTTCAGCAAGATGGGTGGCGGAACGCCAAACCTGCAGATGGGATGGCAGTTTGCTGCCGCAGTGTTTGCCATTGTGGCTATCCTCTTTTTCTGGTTTACCTTTTCCTGGACCCGTGAACGCATTAAGCCAGTTACTGAAAAAACATCCTTAAAACATGATCTGAAAGACTTATGGGCCAACCGTCCATGGTTTATTTTGTTGGGAGCCGGTGTATGCCTGATCTTCTGGAATTCCATTCGTGACGGTGCCGCCATCTATTACTTTAAATATTACGTGCAGACACAGGGAGCCTTCCAGATCAATTCACTCAATCTTACCATCACCCTGAGCAGTTTGTATTTTGTACTGGGTCAGGCAGCCAACATTGTTGGAGTGGTACTGGCAAAGCCTGTATCGGATAAGATAGGCAAAAAAGGAACTTTCTTTTCAGCCATGATACTGGCAGCAGTATTCAGCTTTTTGTTCTATTTCATCGATCGCAGTAATGTCACGCTGATCTTTATCGCCCAATTCTTTATCAGCCTTTGTGCAGGCATCACCTTCCCGTTACTGTGGTCGATGTATGCTGATGCTGCCGACTATTCGGAATGGAAAACACAACGCCGTGCTACAGGTCTTGTATTCTCGGCTTCGTCAATGTCACAGAAATTTGGATGGACCATCGGGGGTGCTCTGGCCGGCTGGCTGCTGGGCTATTATGGATTCAAGGCCAATGTGGTACAGAGCGAAACTGCGCAGAATGGTATCAGAATGATGTTAAGCTTTTTCCCTGCTATAGGTACCTTACTGGCCGCTGCATTCATGTTTATCTATCCGCTTAACGAAAAGATGATGGGTAAAATAAGCACAGAACTGGCCACCTGGAGAGGCAGGAAAGAAGAATAGCAATTCCATTGCTCAATGGATTTTACGCCTTTAATGCAAGTATTTAAAGCGCACAAATGAAATAAAGGAAATAAAACGGCAAAGAATAATGTACTTCCATGTACCTTTATTCTTTGCCGTCATCATTAAAAGAAAAATGTCAACACTTAAAAAAGCATATCATGACCATAGAAAATATAAAAGCTGAAGTTAAAAAGACCCTGACAGGCAATATTCTGCCCTTTTGGATTCATAAGATGACTGACCCTTTCCAGGGAGGCTTTTATGGTCAGATAAATGGTCAGAATCAACTGGTTTCAAAAGCCGATAAAGGAGGCATTCTAAATGCCAGGATATTGTGGTCGTTCTCTTCTGCCTATCTGCAGGAGAAAAACCCTGAATATCTTGAAATGGCCAACTGGGCCAAAGCGTACATTTTAAAGCATTTCTTCGACCCCGAATTTGGAGGCACCTATTGGACTGTCTCCTATGACGGGAAGCCTGTAGACACGAAAAAACAGATCTATTCTCAGGCTTTTTTCCTGTATGCTTTTTCAGAACATTACAGGGCATCCGGTGACCAGTCAAGCCTTGAGAAAGCAATAGAACTGTTTGGGGTGATCGAGAAATACAGCTTTGACAAAGAGTTAAACGGATATTTTGAAGCCTACAGCCGCGACTGGCAGCTTTTGGAAGACCTGCGCCTGAGCGAAAAGGATGCCAACGAAAAGAAGACCAATAACACGCACCTGCATATCCTGGAAGCATATACCAACTTATACCGCGTCTGGAAAGATGAAGCGCTGGCCAGACAACTGCGTAACCTTATTCTGATTTTCACAGAAAAGATTGTCAACAAGAAGACCAAACATCTTGATCTTTTCTTTGACGAGCACTGGAATTCAAAAACTGACATCGTATCCTATGGCCATGATATTGAAGCTTCCTAGCTGATTGACGAGGCTGCCAGTGTATTGGGTGATCAGGCTCTGCTGGACGATGTTCAGAATACATGCATCGCAATAGCTGTTGCTGCCTGTGAAGGACTGTTGCCTGATGGGTCCATGATGTACGAAAAAGACAACACCACCGGTCACCTTGACAGCGATCGCCATTGGTGGGTTCAGGCGGAAGCAGTGGTAGGTTTCCTGAATGCTTACGAGATTACCAATGATCAGGTGTGGCTGGACAGAGCCTTAAAATGCTGGAATTTCATACAGGAAAAACTTATCGATCTTCAGGAAGGAGAATGGTACTGGAGTGTTTCAAAAGAAGGCGTCGTCAACCGCAAAGACGACAAGGCCGGCTTCTGGAAATGCCCCTACCACAATAGCCGGATGTGCCTCGAGGTGGGGAGAAGAGTTTAAAGTTTCAAATTCCAAATTGAGCCTTGAACTTGAAACTTGGAATTTGAAACTTTAAACTATTTATAGTCCCAGCTCGTCGCTTATCTCCTGCATGGCTATAAGCGAGAGTTCGGCAAACTCCTCAAGGGAGATACCTATCATTTCGCATTCCATAATATTCTCCCGCTTAACCGAAGCAGCGAAGGCTTTTTCCTTCATGCGCTTGGTAATGGATTTGGTTTTTACCGAAGAAAGCTTTTTATCCGGATAAACCAATGCTATGGCCATTATTAGCCCAGTAATTGTCTCACCAGCAGCCAGGGCATGCTGAAAAACGGTGGTGCGCTCTTTACCAGTGGCCATTTCATTGTGCATGACGATGGCATCAATGGCTTCCGCCGAGAGCATATCATCAAGCATGCCGGCTGCATATGGACCATGTTTCATAGGGTCGCCTTGCGTAATTTCAACATCGATATCATGTAACAGACCTGCCAAGGCCCATTCTTCTTGATCTTTATTTAACCTTAGTGCTAAAGCCCTTAATACTGCCCCGCTTGCAAGGCAATGCTTAATCATATTAGGGTTCTTAATGTGCTGATTTAAAAAATTAACTGCATTTACCTGTGAAATCATTGGACTTAGTCTTATTTTTGCAACGGAAAATTAGTAAAAAACAATACAAAACAAGCGGCTTTGGAAATTGAACGTAAATTTCTGGTTGATAGCAGCAAATGGACACCTGCTGATGAGGGGACGCTGATTACGCAAGCCTATTTAGGGCTTGATCCATCGCCTACAGTACGTATTAGGATAGCCGGCAATAAGGCTTACCTGACGATTAAAGGTCGTTCAAAGAGTATCTCCCGTCCTGAATTTGAATATGAGATTCCTGTTGAGGATGCGAAAGAATTGTTGAGATTAGCCATATCGGAACCTGTTGAAAAAACCAGGCATGAAATCTGGTACAAAGGTTTTCTGTGGGAAATAGATGTGTTCTCGGGAAAAAACAAAGGCCTTGTAATGGCGGAAATAGAGCTTGAGGCCGAGGATCAGCAGTTTGAATCCCCCGAGTGGATATTACAGGAGGTTTCAGCCGATCGCAGATTTTATAATTCTTATCTTTCAGGGCATCCTTATCAGGAATGGAAAAACGGTTTAGCATGATTTTTGATTGTCATCTACAACATCTGAATTAAAAAACCGTTTTGAAATTAGCCTTATAACCGATTAACTATGTATTTAAAAAAGCTTTTTGCAGGACTATTAATCCTGATCAGTGTATCAGCATTTGCTGGTAATTACTTCACATCCAACAACAAGAGAAACAGAAATGTACCCACTGCCGACTCTGTTAAGTTAGGCATCGATTACCTGAAAAAGTACATCCAGCCCGGGGAGAAGTGGCAATCGGAGAACCCCGAAATACTACGTATGATCAATGGCCTGATTCATTTTGCCGAAGATGAAAACATTGACAGTGTTCTGGTTAGGCTTGACCGGTTGCAAAAGCAGCAAGACATCAGGTATATTACCAGGTCCCCACAGAATGTAAGCGACTCCTTACAGGTAAAAGGATATATCCCCTACCCCTCAATTATAGAGAAGATGAAACAACTGGACAGGGAGATCTGGAATGGCGTAGATATGAAAAGCATCCCTCTATCCAATTCCATGAAAGCCAGGCTGGACAGTAAGCCTCAGCCCATTGCCCAGGGAGACGAGGAAAGCATTATTAAGCATACCGGCATTGTGTTGCCCGACAGCTTAAAAAATGTAATGGCTATACCTGATTCAACATCTCAGAAGCCCAACAACTTTGACCTGATCAAAAAACGTCAGGAATTGCGCAGCCGCCTTCTGGAAACAGCGCGCATTGAATACAATAAAAAGATTCTTGCGGCTACGGATGCTGAGCTGAATGCCTACAGAAATCATGCAGTTAAAGTATTCTCAGACTCTCTTCAGCAAAGGCTGCGCGATTCACTGCAATTGCATAACGAGCAAGTATTGACCCACTATAACGATTCAGTAGTAAATCTGGTGAATGCCAATTTTAACCGATTTGTGCAAACCCTGCAACAGCATGCCTATAATGATTCTGTGGGAATATGGATTCATTCCCTCACCGGCAAGCCTACCCAGATTTGGATGAGAGATAACCTCAGGACAGGTAATCGTATCTATATTAAAAATGAACAAAAAGACTCCCTGGCCATACGGGTGATGAACCTGGACAAGCATTCACTGGGTATTGCCATTGATGATGATGTTACCTTTAACAGGATTACCCAACGCCAGTCACGTAATTTTGAATTCCAGAAGTTTAAGCCGGATGATAAACTTAACAAGATACAGAAGAAATTTGAGATAATATCTCCCTGGGAATATGGGGGCAACGGTAACTTCGGCCTCACCCAGACTTACCTTAACAACTGGAAAAGAGGAGGTGAAAGCGCCTTTTCTTTCCTTATAGTCCTAAAGGGATATGCCAATTATGCTGATAAAAAGATAAGATGGGAAAACAGCGGGGAATTGCGCAACGGATGGATCAGGCAAGGAGGCGATATTGATCAGACCCAGAAGAACGATGACAAGCTGGAACTGATCTCCCGCCTTGGCATCAATGCTTTTGACCATTGGTTCTACAGTACGGAAATTGACTTTGAAACCCAATTCTTTAACGGCTACAATTATCCTGATAAGAGTAAAATAATCTCTTCTTACCTATCACCGGCTAAAACACTTATAAAAGTGGGTTTGGACTATAAGCCGAATAAGAACTTTTCCCTGTTCCTGTCGCCATTTACTTCCAAGACGGTTTATGTGCGTGATACCGCCCATGTTGATCAGACAAGATATGGTATTGAAGCTGACCAGAAGAGTTTATGGGAGCCGGGTATGAATGCTGATCTCAGATACAAGATTGACTTTACCCCTCAAATCAGCTATGAGACCAAGTACAAGATGTTCATCAACTATCAAAACCCATTTAAAAAGCTGGATATCAATTGGGAGAACTCTGTGGTAGCGCAGCTGACGAACCGCATCAGCATGAACGTGATGCTTTACATGCTTTATGATGACAATGTTACCTTCCCTACCGGCAAGCTCGATGTGGATGGAAAAGAGATCTATAAACCCAAATTACAGACCAAGGAACTGATGACAATTGGCTTCTCGTATAAAATAGCCAAACACATCTATAAACGCAAAAAGATTGGATAATGAAGCAAGGAGCTTGGGGCGTGGGACTGGAAATCCGAAGATAGGAGACCGGAAATATTCAACCCCTCAACCCTGAAATTTGGCACTTTAAACTTCGAAATAACAACACCAATAAAATCAATCTAACTGATAATTATTGGTGTTTATTTGTTTCTAATTGTGTTCTTTTGTGTAAAGTTTAATTTCACACAATCAGCATCTATAAAAATCAACAATAGCTATGAAGACCTATAAGAAATACTTTAAGATAAAGGCTGCACCTGCAGATGTGTACAATGCCCTTACCAACAAAAACATGCTGGAAATATGGACCGGCGAGGATGCTGTGATGGAAGAAGTACCCGGTACTGAGTTTTCATTGTGGGAAGACAGTATTTGCGGGATGAACCTTGAATTTGTAAAAGACCATAAGATTGTTCAGGAATGGTATTTTGGCGAAGATGACGACGATAAAAAGTCAATTGTAACCATTAAGCTCCATCCTGATAAAAATGATACCAGTATGGAGGTAGTCCAGACCAATATTCCCGATGAAGCTTATCGCAATATCAGCGAAGGGTGGGAGGATAATTTTTTCAATGGGCTAAATCAGCTATTCGAAGAATAGTGAGCAGTAATCAGTAAATCAGTCCTTCAGTCCTTCAATCTATTGGTGTCTTCCAAAGATAATCGGATTGATCCTTGACCGCTTTTATTTGCCGATACCTTCATTCCCGGTATCGGCAATGTATTTCCACTCTCCTTTGTTGTTTTTCTTCCAAATGGTCAGGTAAGTTCCTTTTGTGGTATCGCTGGCTGCTATAAAGGTCCAGATTCCATAGGTATATCCCAATTCACCGCTTTCAGCAATTAAAGCTTTGATTGGTTTCCATGTCAATAGTTTATTGCTGTCAGAACGCCCCTTATAGCTGTCTATCAGACTTTGTAACCCTTCCATAGGCATTCTGCCAGGCTTTAATAACACTACACTGTCATGGGCAAATTCAATAAAGGCTTTCTGTATTCCATGTTTGGCTGAATAATCGGAAAAAGCAATATCGGAGTTCATCAACACATTGGGATCAGGTTTCTGTTGATTCTTCGAACACGCATTTATAAGAATAATGATAATAGCAAGTGTAAGTAGTCTTCTCATAGCAATATAATTGTGTTAGTAGAATATACTATTCAGACAATCTAAAAGCGATATTCCCTTAGTCATGCGAATCAAGGGTTAAACAGTTAAAGAAATATATACAGCTGACAATCTGCCACAGGCATGAACCAGCACTTATCACCCTTTATTCAAACTACCTGTTTTAATAAAGTGAATGTCAATACAATCATCCTTTAAAATACATCCCCTTGTTTTTTAGTCAACTTTGTCCATGTATTGCCATTGTAT
>DATGYU010000156.1:0-11520 GCA_035297625.1 Prolixibacteraceae bacterium | reverse complement strand
GGTTCTCATAAAATTCCTCGACAACGATCTGTTGTCCCGGACCGTTCATGTCACAAATAAAAAAGTCGATATCGCGTTTCAGTTCTCCTTTTTCACTTTTCTCGCGGGCGGTGAGCAGCCAGAAGTCGGCCCATCCGGTTAGCCCGGCCCAATGTTTGGTTCCTTTGAGGTGATACTTACCGTTTTTTTCAGAATAGGCAGTTTGCATTCCAAAGGCATCGCTGCCAAAGTTGGGTTCTGTGATCATCAGCCCGCCCATATTCTGGTGATGGATAAAACGGTCGAATACCGGTTTTTTTACTTCCAGTTGGGCATACTTGGCTACCGGCTGAAGAAACAATGCGGAATTAATTCCAAAGGTAAGCGATAAAGCCAGTGATTCATAGGAAGCGGTTGCCAAAAGGGCAATGCATTCTTCCATTTTACAACCCCTTCCCCCATATTCAGAAGGAATGCCAACGGTCAAAGGGTTTAATTCCATTATTTCGCGCATCACGAAAGGGGGCATGCCTCTTTTTATGGCCAATTTGTCAATACTGGCACGTTCGTGGTACACCAGCTTCATTTTCTCTTTTAAACGATTTAAAAACTCATTAAAGGAAATATCTTGAACGTTTAACTTTGGAGTTGGGTTTTCAATTTTTAAATTTGCCTGATTCATCAATCTTAATCTAGTTTATTACAGAATCTTCTCAAAGGTTAAAGCAAAACAATTGAGAATTATAATTTATAAACAGAAATAACACCAGAATCAGCCGAATGTTCTTAGGGTAAATTTAACCTTCTGAAATTATAGGTTCATTTTGTTTAGAGTTGTAATTTTAACCGGTCAAGCCATACATATAATCAAAAATTCAAGATACAATGAAGAAGAAATCTAATAAATTTTTGCCTTACCTGATTGCCCTGGCGATTATTCTAATTATTGGCCTGGTGGTTGGCAAAAAACAAGGATTGTTTGGTAAAAGCTTTGAGATTAAGGTTGCCACTAAAGTTGTTCAAAGCAAGACGATCACCGAACTGATTACTGCCAACGGCAAAGTGCAGCCTGAAACAGAAATAAAGATCAGTCCTGATGTTTCAGGTGAAATCATTGAATTGAATGTTAAAGAGGGCGATGAAGTAAAAAAAGGAGAGCTTTTACTGGTTATAAAACCCGACATTTATATTCAGGCGCTCAACCGGGCACAAGCAACTTTAAGTTCTTCTCAGGCTCGTTTGGCGCAGGCCGATTCACGTTTGATTGAAAGCGAGCTGGCTTATAAACGTTCCAATTCATTGTATAAACAAAGTGCCATCCCGGTGTCAGAATTCGAAACAGCCCAGGCCTCTTACCAGGTGGCACAGTCGGAAGTTAAAGCCGCACAGTTTGCCGTTAAATCTTCGGAAGCCTCTGTTGCTGAAGCCCAGGAACAATTGGTAAAAACAAAGATTTATGCCCCCATGGATGGGACGGTATCCCGCAAAAATGTTGAATTGGGAGAACGCGTAGTGGGTACCAATATGTATGCCGGGACAGAAATGCTCGTTATTGCCAACCTTCACCTGATGGAAGTTAAGGTGGATGTCAATGAGAATGATATTGTCAGGGTGAACCTTAATGATACAGCCCTTGTGGAAGTGGATGCATACCTTGGACGCAAATTTAAAGGACTGGTTACTGAAATTGCCAATTCGGCCAACGTTGTAGCAGGTTCAACGGACCAGGTGACCAATTTCAGTGTGAAGATCCTGTTGCTCGAAGAATCATATAAAGATCTTATCGATACAGCTTCGGGCAAAGAATATCCTTTCCGCCCGGGAATGTCAGCTACTGTTGACATTCAAACTGAAACAAAAAATAATGTTATCTCTGTGCCTATCCAGGCAGTGACTACCCGTTCTTCAAAGCAGGAGGCAAAAGATATTTCCAAAGTGGAAGAAGAAAAACCTGAAGCAGAGAATGAAGCGGGCAGTACCCAGAAGGTAAAATCAAAAGATGACGAAAAAGTGGAAGTTGTATTTAAATACAAGGATGGCAAAGTATATAAACAGCCTGTAAAAACAGGTATCCAGGATAGTGAAAACATTGAAATACTGGAAGGCTTACAGACAGGCGATGAGATTGTGGTAGCTCCGTTTAATGCCATTAACAAGCTTCTTAACGACAGCGCCAATGTGAAAAAGGTGGACGAAAAAGAACTGTTTACAGTGAAAAAATAGGTTAAGGTTTAAAGTATCCTTCCCACCTGGCTTTAAGGATCTTAAGGTCTTTAAAGTCCTTAAAGCAAGGTTTAAGGGAAGGATAACTGGAAACTGCCTACGGATTGCTTTTTTCTGCTAGATGCTAATTGGCCGAGAAACCAAAGGTTGGATTGTCCTCACTGACAATAAACCATTGGTCGGTTTCTAAATCATGTTTAAGAATATAGACAGACCTACTGGCTGTCCGCACTTTAAAATAATTGGCCAGCGGCGCGCCCGGTTCAGCTTGTGCCTGGTACCACCTGTCGGAAATTTCCTTGATCTCATAGCGGATATTCATCCAGTAAAAACTGGTGGGATATTCACCGGCCTTGTAACCGGAATGGCATTCTACTTGTACAGGTATAAGTTTCATGACTTTTCGATTTGGTGAATAAATTCCAGCATACTTTCATAGTGCGATCCTTTCCAGTAGATTTGATCACATACCGGGCAACGAAAGAACTCGGTGTAATATTTTGCAGTTCTTTCTTCAAGCCGATCAGAGATGTCATCTTTTTTAACCGTTTCCAGCTTATTGTTGCAGTTAAGGCACCGGGTTAAGGGATTTGCCCATTTTAAGATATTTAGCCCGTAAATCAGATCTTTTAGCTGTTCTTTAGAGTCAGAAGAGCGCACCCACCAGGCATGGGTCACTTTACTATGACGGATTAAACGTATGTTTTTGGAAAGAATAACTCTCTTTTCCAGATTGGAGATTTCGATCATCGGCCCGGGAGTATAATCATTTGAATACAGGGTGTCAAATCCCAGCATTCGAAGATATTTGCATAACTGGCCCAAATGAACATCGCCAATAAAGGACAGCTCTCTTAAGGGATTGTCCCTCAGATTGCTCACCTCGGAAATGTCAAATGTTTCGAATACCGGGTATACCGATACGCGGTCTCCCTGCCGGAGGATATAATCGAAGGACACTGATTGCTGGTTGACAAGGATTAGGTCAATTTCATTCAATGGAATTCCAAAGGAACTGATCTTTTGCCCGACAGATGTTCCTGTTTCTGCTGAGGATTCTATCCAACTTTTGCGCAACTCCTCAGGCAGGTAATCGTTCAACTCTTCATAAAACCTAAATCTTACCTGATGCATCATCTTTTGTAACGTTCAACCTTTATTAAAAACAAGAAAGAGGGTCTTTGGGTTGAATTTGTGGTAAGATTGGTTGACAGGCATGGCATTATTTCATGGTAAAAAACTTCTCGTAGCAGGCCAAAATACCCTTGTTTGTTTCCAACTTATTGATTGGGGAAAGACCAACCTCCATCCTTACCCTGTTAACGACATCCAGGGATGGGGTTTCTGAACACGTACTATTCATTTTAAGAAGGCAGATTGTTTTTATGGTGGAACCTTTAAACCGGACCGTATGAGGCCCTGTTCGTGAAGGATGCAGATGAACAAACCTTTCACTTTCATTGCCAAAGCGCACTACCCATTCTGACTGGTCACTTAGGGTTATTTTCCGGTACCCGTGATTGCCATTTACCCAAGAGGTAAACTTTTCAGCTTGCAAAACCTTTATTGATTTTAGTATGGCAATGACTTGGCGGGTAATCTCCTCGGTAGTCAAAGACCCGGTATACAGGTCAATATAATTGTTGCATACCGGGTCCAGTAAATCTGTAATCTTTTCAGCTGAGGCGTTTTGCAATAGCCTCAAGATGTATTTTCGGTGATGCTTTAAAGGATTAAACCGAATGGGAAGCGGTATGTTAATCTCTTCATCCATAGCATCTAATATTTATTTATCCATGCCAGGGCCTGGTACGGTTGGCATTTTTAATCGCATCCATGGCAATATTTACATTGTTTACTACCTGGAAGTCGAACATTCCCACGCAGATAAAATCAGCCCCGTTGTCGTAGGCCCATTTAAACCCGTCCTTTGGTTCAATGGAACCGGCGGCCAGCACTTTAAAGCCCATCACAGGAACGGTTGCCTTGCTTACAAATTCTACAGTGCGTTCAGGAAACAAACAGAACATGTTGTTGTGGAAACGGTTGTGATCCAGGTATTCAGTTCCGTCCACTTCAAAGGGATGACGGTTCTCGCGCGGGTGAGCTGACCAGTATTGATCATGGTGCATTGTTTTCATGTAGTAATCAGGAATGATTCCCTGGTCGGCGCAGGCAATGAGCGATTCCACAGAATGGGCTGCCAGTCCGGCAGTGTATCCCTGGGCACGAATATGCTCCAGCATGTCATGAATGACTTCAATTTTGTTGTCGCGTACCAGCCAGTCGCACCAGTTGCCCTGAACCTGGATAATGTCCACTCCAAAGTCAATGGCCTGATCGATAAATTCATAATAGAGTTTCTTGTCGGTATGAGGTCCTACTTTCGAAAGGGCGTTGTTGTCAAGTTTGGGAGCTACCTGAGAGATGATCTTGATTTTACTTCCGGTCATCTTTTTATATTTGGCAAGCAGTGGATTGGAAGGAAAGCCAATGTTGATGGTATTGATACCGGCCTGCTCGGCAAGCATGAGGGTTTCATATACTTTTTTCTCCGTATTGTAAGCCCTGAAAAGTTCAGGCACATAAATCAAGTCCCTGGAATGAGCCCATCCCCCGATAAGGTTGCCTCCTGCAATTAAACGGCTCAGTTCATGTTTGCCAATCTTTCCTTTGGGAAGTGCCCCTTTAAGTTCATTTAGTGAAGCTTGCTTGATTTGGATGGTAGCCCCTGACATTACATCGACGCCATAGGTTTTGAAATTGCTTACAGCACCCCATCCCATGGCTCCAAGTACAGGCAAAGTAGCCAGGTTTTTTAATGCTTCACGCCTTGAAGGAATACTTTCTGTCTGAACTTCCGGGGCGGTCTTTTTCTTTTTATAAATCTGCATCAGCGAATCGATGCTGTAGCCCTGTTCATGATGAAAGAACAGGATCAGCAAAGCAGCCGCCTCAATAAAGATCTTGTCGATCATAAACAGATGCCCGTCTGAGGCATTCATCATGGGGTTGCCAAAAGGAGGGTATGCAAAATAATAAAGGGTAAGCAGTAATGAGCCGGCCAGTGCGGCATAGCGGCTAAACAGTCCAATAAACAGGGCCAGGCCGATTAGTAAAAGGCCATACATGTTTAGCACATCTGTAATGCCCAACAGCAGGGGTGAGCTTGCTATCCAATGGTAAAAACCGGAAAGGAAACCTGAGGTGTTTTGCAAATAAGAGGCTGCAGTCCAGTTGCCTTGTACAATTTTAGAGATGCCTTCAAACAGGAAGTGCCACCCAATGGCCACTCTCAGGATAGTAATAAATAGCCGATGGTAGAGTTTTTGGTCGTCAGTAGTCATGTTTATAGTTAGTTATCGGTTGTTGAAATTACAAATGAATGCAATTAAAGTAATATCAAGCGAAGATGATAAAAAAAACATTAACTTCTACCAGTAAGAGAAGAGTTTAAGGTTTCAAATTTCAAGTTCCAGGTTTGAGCTCCCAGGCCTTATGGCCTATAAAGTTATTATGGTTCTTCAAGGCCTTTGGGCAACTATTTAATGGAATACAGCTTTTACAAAGCCTGTCGTGTTCCTTCCAAATGACGAATAACAAATCTTATTTCTGAATAGGTGTATTCCATTCCCATGGCAGAGCGGATATCATTGATACCCCTTACCTTGCTGGTCTCGATAAAATTGATAATTTTTTTTGCCTTATGCTCTTCTACCAGCTCATGCAAAGCGATTTCGCCTGTAGCTACAAATTCTGAAAGATGACCTTCTATTGTGGATGGGGCCATATTTCTCTCCCGGGCAATCTCTGCAATGTTCTTTCCTTTTTTATACAATTGGAAGCTGTTCTCGGGAGAACTCAAAGCTGCCAGTGCAGCTTCTTCCTCTGCCCCGGCGGGTATGTCCAGTCCTTTATCGCGCTTGTAGGCAATTACCAGTTCCAGGATTTCTTTGCCAAACTGCTGTAGCCTGGTTCCTCCCATTCCCTTGATCGATTTTAGTTCGGCTCTTGAAACAGGCAACACTTCCGTGATTTCCAGCATGGTATTTTGAGGCAACACACGCCTTACTTCCATCTCCAGGTAATCGGCCTTTTCCTCGCGCCATTTCTTGAGCCTCATATAAAAATCAGGATGCAAGCTAAAGGAGGTAGTGGGAGGGGTAGGTTTCTTTGAACTTAATTCCTGTTTATCAATGGCAGCTTTTGCTTTGGTCTCCAAAAAGGGTTTTAAGTTAAAACCATGCTTGCACAACTCCAGGCTTGCCCGTTTAACTTGAATTTCCTTTTGCAGTTTATCGGCTGCCTCACTAAAGATTTTACGTATGGCCTTATTGTCTGTTTCTAAAGTTGCTGCCGAGAAAGGGGGTACAACCACTTGCTCGAGTTTCGTGATAAAATACTCAGATGCTTTTTTTATTCTTTCCTGTAATTGGGCATCCTGTTCTGCCTTTGCCCCGGCAAAGATCATGGTGCGTAACTGATTATCGAATTTGGTACCCACTTCAATGATCTCATTTTGTAAGGGGCTAATGATGCCACTTAACTGCACCTTTAAGGTTCCAAGGATGTGGGGTGAATGTTCTTCCCATAGTTTCAGCAGATATTGTATTTGCCAAAGCATGGGTTTAAAGTCAAAGAGCTCGGTAAGCAGTTGCTGGACGTATTCTTTTCTTGATTTTTCCAACTCCACGGGTCCCGGCTGATTGCGTTCCACCTCATCGGTAAACTGGATAACGGTAGTGTCATTTTTAACGCTGTGTGGGGC
The DNA here is from genome assembly GCA_035297625.1 of Prolixibacteraceae bacterium. Classification (GTDB taxonomy): domain Bacteria; phylum Bacteroidota; class Bacteroidia; order Bacteroidales; family Prolixibacteraceae; genus Aquipluma. The sequence continues at coordinate 4,550 of DATGYU010000156.1, read as the reverse complement.
AATGGTGGAACTTAATACCAGTCCGTCCAATGTTTTACATCTGCTAAGAGCTACGTACACCTGCCCGTGGGCAAATGATGCACGGGCATCAATGATGGCCTTTTCAAAGGTTAGCCCCTGGCTCTTATGGATGGTGATGGCCCATGCCAGTTTTAAGGGATACTGTGTAAAAGTACCGATCACCTGCTCGTCAATTTCCTGGGTATTCTCATTAAGGGTGTACTTGGCATTCTGCCATTCCACCCTTTCAACATCAATGGATTCCTGGTCTCCCGGACATCTTACTTCGATCTCATCATCCGAAATTTTGATAATCTTTCCAATTTTCCCGTTATAGAAACGCTTCTCGGGCGACAAGTCATTTTTGACAAACATCACCTGGGCCCCTACTTTCAATTCCAGTTCAGGGTCAGTGGGGTAAGAGTACTCGGGAAATTCACCGGTTATTGTTGCTGTAAATTTATGTACCCGGGTCTTTAGCTGACTGAGCTTCTCCTCATTAATTTGCTGCGACTGGTAATTGTGGGTGGTAAGGGTAATGTACCCTTCTTTGTCTTCCGGGTTGAAATTTGGAATATATCGCTTGTTGAGTTCCTCCAATGTGGCAAAATCCATTTTGTTCTCCCGCACTTTATTCAAAATGTCGATAAATCGCTGGTCACTTTGACGGAAGATATGCTTTAGCTCGATGCCAATAAATTTAGATCTTTTCAAGGCCTGGCTGCTAAAGAAATAGCAGGTTTCGTAATAGGGCTTCAGGATGTTCCAATCCTCGTCTCTCACAATGGGAGCCAGCTGCTGCAAGTCGCCGATCATCAGTAGCTGCACCCCTCCAAAAGGCCGGTATCGGTTTTTATACCTTCGCAGCACTTCATCAATGGCATCCAGAATGTCGGCCCTTACCATACTGATTTCATCAATCACCAGTAAATCCAGGCTGCGGATAATGTTGATCTTCTCACGGTTAAAGCGTTTGATGCTGGCCGAGACGTTTCCATTGTCAGTAACGGTAACGGGTCTTATCTGGTCAGGGTGCATGGGAATCTGGGGACCAAAGGATAACTGGAAAAAGGAATGAATGGTCACCCCGCCGGCATTGATGGCTGCAACTCCCGTTGGGGCTACCACCACCATCCTTTTGGGAGATTGTTTTTTCAGATTGCGCAAAAAGGTTGTTTTGCCCGTTCCTGCCTTGCCCGTTAGAAAGATATTCTGATTGGTATACTGCAGGAAATTATATGCAAGTTCCAGTTGCTCGTTGGTCTGCTGATCCATAATATGGGAGGGTTATTCTTGAAAAGCTATTTTTTGATTGTTCAACGCTTAATCTGTCCTGGTGATTTTATAAATATTATCCATAAAGTTCTCAGTCTGATTCATGCAAATGAGTTCTCCCTTCTTTAAAATCCTTCAGTCCTTGGTTAATTGATTTCAGTTCTTTCTGTATTTGTATCCTATTGAAAATTATAATCCGGCTATGGCCTGGTTTTGATTTAAATTCTGTTGCTTTCATGAATTCTGTCTTTATGCAAAGATATAGAAATACAATTAGATAAATATTCAATAACGGTACAATTATCCGTTTGAATATTTCCATAAAAAGGAATACCTGGCGTGACTATGAAATGGTTACAAAATAAAAGCAGCCTGGAATAACTTCCCAGGCTGCGGCATTTACTGTTTAATCTAAAGAAAAATGCCTTATGAAAAGGCTACTGTTATTTTAATCGGCAACTGAAAGCTCAGGTGCTGTCTTTTCGACCCTTCTTACTTTCGGACTTTTTAAAGTACCAACCATTAAGGTGGCGATCAAAAGAAATACCCCGGCCACGATATACCCGTTGCTATAAGTACCTGTCTTATCGGCTACCATGCCTCCAAGTATTGGTCCAATCACCCCGGCAACTCCCCATCCGGTAAAGATCATTCCATAGTTGACTCCCATGTTTTTCATGCCAAAGAATTCAGCCGTGGTCGTGGGAAACAGTGAGAAGACTGCCCCGTAAGCCAGTCCGGCAACAGCAGATCCAATAATCAGCGTGGGTATGGAAGTATAAAAAGTGAATAAGAACATATTGATTGCCTGAACCATAAAAACAATCATCATGGCCCGGGTTCTGCCTACGGCATCAGACAAGACACCAGCTCCCAAACGACCCCCTGCATTGAATAGGGAAAGGATTACCACCAGCATAAAACCTGCGGTTTTCCAGTCGGCCTGCACCGCTGCAATGCTTGGCAGATGGGCAATGAGCATCAGTCCGGCAGTTGCTGCCAACAGGTACATGATCCACAAAAGATAAAACTGCGGTGTTTTCAATACCTTATCCCATGTAAAATCGTTGCCTGTATCCGCTGAAACGGGTTGATTGACCGCAGTTTTGGGCGCCTGCTGTACAGGATTTTTTAGAAACATTGCCAGAAGAACGGTTACCACAGTTGCAAAGACTCCTAATATGATAAAAGTGGTGCTGATGCCATAGCTGGTCAGCAGACTTGCCGTGATGGGCGTTATGTATACCGGTGAGAGGCCTACGCCGGAAACTACAATGCCGGTTATCAATCCTTTGCGGGAAGGCTCAAACCACTTCATGGCACAAGGGGTAGCTGCCGAATAACCCAACCCGATCCCCACGGAACCAATCACCCCAAAGGTGAGTACCATCATCATCTGATCTTTTACAAAACCCGAGGCTATTAATCCGCCTCCCAGGATAATGCCTGCCAGGATGGTCACTCCCCGGGGCCCGTATTTATCCTGTGCCCTTCCGGCAAAAATCATGGTAAAGGCAAATACCGCTGCCGATACCGTGAAAGGCAATGCGGCCTCGGTGTTGGTCCATCCCCAATCGCTTACCAATGCTTTTTTAATCACCCCCCAGGAATACAATACGCCCATAATCAGGTTGATGCCAAGGGCGGCATAGGTGATCTTCCATCCTTGTTTGTTAGTCGATTTGCTCATATCAGTTTAAAGTAATTTTAGGTCTTTAAAATAATGTATAAATATTCAAAATAACTAACTTTAATTCATCAAATATTTAAATTGATATAAATTATCCATTTATAGTTGCTATTTGTAAGTAAAAGATGGTTTATCCTTAAAGTTAATGGATTGGGTTTTGTGTTTTTTTAGCCTTTTTCTGCCTATTGTCAACCCCCAAAAGGAATTAAAGTCTCTTATTTCAGCTTTTTCTTTTTAGAAATTGCTGGTTAAGGGTCAATCAATGACTCAATTATTTTCATAATTAGTTTTTCTGATGTACATTTATATCTATATTCCTTAAAATCTATTCCTATGCTCGAAAAAGGATTTTTGAAACACCAGGCCAATCAAAACAGGAGGCACAGCCGTTTAGCTTCCATCCTGAGCAAAACATTACTGTTTTTGGGAGTTTTGATTTTAATCGTTTCGTTTGTCTTCCTGATTGCCAACCTGGGTAAAGCAGATCGGCTGGTTTCCATGACAATGCCCTTTTTGGTGGCTGGCCTTGGACTAATAGTGGTAAGCATGTTTATTAAATATTCTTACAATAAGTTGCGTAAATAATTATTTGCCCCTAACAGCTTTTACTTACGCTATCCATAAAAAAGTTCTGCCGGGTGAAAACCTATCACCCGGCAGAACTTAAGTATTGTATAAATATTTGCTGTCGTACTTATGCTTCTTATTGAAACGGCTGCTGGCAAATTGAAGGACTGAAGGACTGATCACTGATCACTGCCAACTGACAAACTGCTCCTTTCCACTTGCTAACAGCATTTCTTTTTACGACATTATTTTGTTCTTATTACTTAAAAATGCAATTGTCTGTTTTTTTAATTATCAATGCTGAAATCTGGTTTGTGCCATTTAATCCTGTCTGTAAAAATTATTGCCTTAATGGATTATTCCTGCAATTTTAGCAAATGTAAAGAGTGAATTTTCATGGTTCAATATACAAAATGATCTTTCATATACATAAAGTGCTTTTATTGACTGATTCTTTCAAAATATTCCTAATTTTATAAGCCAAACACAAAAGATGCCTGAGCATATCCGGAATAATAATTGATCCAATAACATGAACCCCATCTTCTTTCGCAATACCGCTGAATTCAGAAAGTGGCTGGAAGAGAATCACCAGTCTGCCACCGAAGTATTGGTAGGTTATTACAAGGTAAAAACGGGCAAGCCTTCGATGAACTGGTCTGATTCAGTAGACGAAGCCCTATGTTATGGCTGGATTGATGGCGTGCGCCGATCGATTGACGAGGAGAGTTATTGTAACCGTTTTACGCCCAGACGCTCCAAAAGCAACTGGAGTCGTGTAAATATTGATAAAGTGGAAAAGCTTATCACCCAGGGAAGAATGCAACCTGCAGGCATAGCAGCCTATCAAAACAGAACGCAGGCCAGCTCAGAAATATACAGCTACGAAAATCAGCCCGATAAGCTTTCCGATGAACTGGAATTAGTTTTCAGGCAACATCCCGTAGCGTGGGATTTTTTTTCCAATCAAGCTCCTTCCTATAAGAAAACAAGAATTTACTGGGTGATGAGCGCCAAA
>DATGYU010000155.1:0-15199 GCA_035297625.1 Prolixibacteraceae bacterium | reverse complement strand
TTATTTAGTTACCAGTCTTTAGGTTTGTGACTTACAAAATGTTGTATATGCCAGCGGTGAAAATTGGAGTGTCTTTATGGTAAATAACTATTAAAGTATCAAGGTTTATTGGTTTGATAACAAATTGTTTTATTCTATGGTTATTTATGCTCTATTTCATCCTTTTAAATTTCCTGCGTAACTTGCGGGCCGAAACGAAAAACAACAAAGAGCAGATGAGATTATTTTATGGTATTTTATTGGTTATGATGCTGGCTTCCTGTGCAAAACCTCCCCAGGACAGCCTTTCTTTAAGAATTTTGTATCACCCCGAGACCAATTATAATTATTCCTCGGAACAGACTATACAAACCCAAATTACCTATTCAGGAAAAGAAAAATCATTACGTGAACTTAAAAACAGGGGCATCCATAATCCAACTATTATCAACAAGAAATCTGAAACAAAGGCAACTATCAAAACCGGCAAGCTTGAAACTGAAAAAAGCGTTTTCCCGGTTAAGGTGGAATATGTTTCAGTAATTACCAGTAATGGAACCAAGGCAGCGCCGGTTAATGCCACTTTTCATGGAAAATGTATGAAGGATAGTGTCCCCGTATTTGATGTAGCTGCAGCCAATGGAATGGACAAGCAATCAAAAATGGTTTTGCTCGAATCGTGGCAGAAATCTTTTTCCCAGCTTTCCTTTTCAGGGCAGAAGCTAAAAATAGGTGAAGAACTTATCACTCAAAATCCGTCATCTATTCCTATGGAGGGATCTGAAATTGAGATGATTGTCACTACTAAGTATAAACTAATCAGTATAAAAAACAGCATTGCAGATTTCGAAATTTCGCAGCAATACGCCCTTAATCCCAAACTGATGGATAATTCGTTCCAAGGTACTGTAAAAGGCCAGGGGCACCTGGTTTATGATATAGAACATTCAATGGTTTTGAATTACCTGCTGGATACTGAAATGGAACTGACCAAAAAGCTGGATAGCTTTGAGTTTCATTTAAAAACCAATCGTCATATGGTTCAAAAAACCAGCATTCCCGATCAGTTAAAATAAGTCAGGCAACAAATGGATGAACCAATCCCGATTGGCCGTGAATAAGCGTCCAATTTAAACTTAAGCAGCTAAAATGTATTTTATCCAGGGCATAGTCTGGTATTACTAATATTTCCAAAGAATCAATATTACTATATCCTAAGAAAGCGTATTGGTTCCTTGTTAACTGCTCATTTGCAGGCTCATTTTTCCCTGCATTAGTAACCCATCTGTAACTCAGCAGTAACTTTTCTGTAACCTCAGTTACAGGAAGGTTACAGAAAAGTTACAGAAAGGTTACAGAAAGTGATAAAATAAGAGAGAGGGTAGAAGCAAGGAAGATACCTCGTCAAAGACCTATACACGTTTCTTGTATTTGGATTTAAAAATGCAAGAATAACATAAAACCTCCCCACTGGTTTAAAAAATGCATTCTGCAATGGATGAGATTTTATGTCTTAATAACTATGGGAAAGTAATTCAGGAGAATAAAATTGCTGAACAGAAATAAAATGCTCCAATTGAGGGATTCAATTGGAGCATGATAGATCTTATCTTTTTGATCCTGAATATAGAACAATACCGCCGATTGCCATCACTCCAATTCCAATGAGCGGTGACCAACTTACACTATGGCCTTTATCCGCAGTTATTTCAACCTTCCCGATATCTACTACTTTTTCTTTGGTAAAAAATTTAAACGCAGTAAAAATTGTCAACAATAATCCAATTATGAGAAGAACGGTTCCTGTTGCTTTCATAATAAATTTTTAAGGTATGTAAAATAAATGCTCAAAACAGGTTGATCAGAATAGGATAGGGGCAGAACCCCTTTCCTTCCTGAATATTTTCTTTTAGTAAATTAACCGAATACCAGTCCGGTTATATTATCATTGCCTAAACCGCGCTCCCGCCTCTGATAACACGCAGAAGAATGGCTACAATTGCAATTACAAGAAGGATATGGATTACACTGCCAACGTTATAAGCAAAGAATCCTAAAGCCCAAATAATGATCAAAATGACCGCAATGACATAGAGTAAATTTCCCATGACGTTTTATTTTAATAGTTAATAAATATTTAGATTGTAAAGATGAAAGTCTTCAGCCTTAAAACCTTTACACATTTTTGAAAATATGTTACATTTATCACGCATATCAATATGCGTTGTGCTTTGGCATCTCTTATACTGTCGTTTTCTCGACTTAAACTCCTATTCAAACTGGATATTTCGAATTGATTTAGCCCAACCATTCAGATCATAATAAATTGATCACTCTTTCCAGTTTTTCTTTGACTTCGACGGCAATATCGGTAAGCTCTTTATTTTCGACAGCCATCATCGAGGCCAAAGGATCAACAGCAGAGACCTCCACCTCATTTTTCATGCGTTCCTGGACAATCACGTTGCAGGGAAGCATGGTGCCAATTCTGTCTTCACTAAGCAAAGCCTTGTGCGCAAATGCCGGATTACATGCCCCTAAAATGGTATATTTTCTAAAATCAACTCCTAACTTTTCTTTTAGCTTTTCCTGTATGTTGATCTCACACAATACTCCGAACCCTTCTGTTTTTAAGGATTCTTTTACCTTTTCGATTGCTGTTTCGAATGAGGAATTTAATTGTTTACTGATGTAGTATTTCATAATTTCAGATTTTTATGGGCAGTCTGCATATTAATTTATGTGTATTCTGTCATGTAATTTGTATATCATTCACCATCCCATTTCCAATTCTGTATTTCAGGCATGTCTTGTCCATATTGGCGGATATAATTTTTGTGTTCGATAAGTTTTTCCTTGGCCCACTGCTTTACTTGTTCTCCTTTGCTGCCTGTTTGTGGTAAACGGTTGATCACATCCTGCACAAGGTGAAATCTGTCAAGGTCATTTAATACCACCATGTCAAAGGTGGTGGTGATCGTACCTTCTTCCTTGTATCCGCGTACATGGATATTTTCATGGTTGGTGCGCCGGTAGGTCATTCTGTGAATGAGCCACGGGTAACCGTGAAAAGCAAAGACGATGGGCTTGTCTTTGGTAAATAAGTCATCAAAGTCTTCATCTGTTAGCCCGTGGGGATGTTCAGTATGGGGTTGAAGTTTCATTAGATCGACAATATTGATGACCCTAATTTTCAATTCAGGCAATTGCTTTCGAAGAATGGATACCGCGGCAAGGGTTTCAAGGGTTGGCACGTCACCGCAGCAGGTCATTACAACATCAGGCTCCTGTCCTTTATCATTACTGGCCCAGGGCCATATGCCAATTCCTTTGGTACAATGATCAACAGCCTGATCCATGGTTAGCCATTGAGGGGCCAGGTACTTCCCGGCAATGACAACATTAACATAGTGCCTACTTCTCAGGCAATGATCCCATACTGACAACAGGCAGTTGGCATCGGGCGGAAGATATACCCTCACTATTTCAGGTTTTTTATTGACCACATGATCGATAAAACCGGGGTCCTGATGGGTAAACCCATTGTGGGCCTGCTGCCACACGTGGGAGGCTAACAGGTAATTAAGTGAAGCGATTTTCTTTCTCCAGGGTAGTTCGGAAGTCACTTTTAGCCACTTGGCATGCTGGTTAAACATGGAATCGACAATATGAATAAATGCCTCATAACTGTTGAACATGCCATGACGGCCTGTGAGCAGATATCCTTCCAGCCAGCCCTCACACTGATGTTCACTGAGCATTTCCATTACCCGTCCTTCAGGAGCAAGAAATTCATCGTTACTTAGAGTATCGGCTTCCCATTGTCTGTCAGTTACCTCAAAGACAGCATTTAAGCGATTGGAGAGCGTTTCGTCGGGACCAAAGATCCTGAAATTGCGCTGTTCTTCGTTGAGGGAAATAACATCCCGCAGAAACCCACCCAGCACATTGGTGTCAGCAGCTTCTATAGCCCCGGGAGCGCTCACATCGACCGCATATTGGCGGAAGTCAGGCAATATAAGGTCTTTCAGCAAAAGTCCCCCGTTGGCATGTGGATTTGCTCCCATTCTGCGTTTCCCTTTTGGAGCCAGGGCTGCAAGTTCAGGCCTTAGCCTGCCATTGTCATCAAAAAGCTCCTGTGGTTTATAACTTTTGAGCCATTCTTCCAGTAAGCCAAGATGCTCCGGATGGTTTTCATTGACTACTATGGGCACCTGATGTGAGCGAAAAGTATCTTCTATTTGATGTCCATCGACCATTTTAGGACCAGTCCAGCCCTTGGGAGAGCGAAGAACAATCATGGGCCAGCGGGGCCGTAAATAATCTTTATCTGAACGTGCAGTATTCTGAATGTCTTTTATATGTTCTATTACTTTATCCAACACTTCAGCCATCTGCTGGTGCATTATTTGGGGATGGTCACCTTCCACATAATAAGGAGTCCATCCATTGCCCAGCATAAACTGTTCCAGTTCTACCTTTGTGATCCTTGCAAATAAAGTAGGGCTAGCGATTTTATACCCATTGAGATGAAGAATCGGAAGTACCGCTCCATCCGTAAGAGGGTTGAGAAACTTATTGGAATGCCAGGATGTGGCAAGTGGGCCTGTTTCCGCTTCACCGTCTCCAATTATGCAGGCGGCAATTAACGAAGGGTTGTCAAAAACAGCTCCAAAGGCATGGCTTAGCGAATAGCCCAGTTCGCCTCCCTCATGGATGGATCCGGGGCATTCGGGTGAAACATGGCTGGGTATGCCACCGGGAAAGGAAAACTGGGTAAATAGCTTCTTTAATCCTGCTTCATCACGGCTTATGTGAGGATAAATTTCACTGTAAGTTCCTTCCAGGTAGGTGTTGCTGACCAGTGCCGGGCCACCGTGGCCTGGACCAGAAATATAAATCATGTTAAGGTCATATTTTTGTATGACCCGGTTAAGGTGCGCGTAAATAAAATTCTGACCGGGAACTGTACCCCAATGGCCCAACAATACCGGCTTTATATGCGACAGCTTTAACGGCTCTTTTAAGAGAGGATTGTCGTAAAGATAGATTTGGGCGGCGGATAAATAATTGGCTGCTCTCCAGTAAGCATCCATATTTTTTAACTCTTCGGAAGATAAAGTTTCGCTCATAGTGTTTCATATTTGGCAACGTACCTGCGCAAAAGAAGGCTTTCGAGTTTAGCTACATCTTCATTAAATTTTTTTATTCCTTCTGCTAGTTTCTCTGAAGCCATAATATCCTCATTCATCAGCCAACGAAACTTCTTTTGGTCCATAACAGTCTTTTTAATGTCAGTTTCATAAGCTTTTTCGGGAGTTAGTTTTCTGTCAAGGGTTCCTTCATTTCTTTCAAGATCATTGAGCAGAGTGGGCGAAATGGTCAATAAATCGCATCCAGCAAGAGCTATTATCTCTCCTGTATTTCTGAAACTCGCGGCCATGATCTCGGTTTTGTGGTCAAATTTCTTGTAATAATTATAGATATCCCTTACCAGTTGTACGCCCGGTTCTGAATCGGGAGTAAACTTCTGATCGGGATAATTCTTGGTATGCCAGTCCAATATCCTTCCAACGAAAGGAGAAACAAGCTGCACCTTGGCTTCGGCGCAGGCCAGGGCCTGTGCCATGGAGAACATTAGGGTCAGATTGCAATGGATGCCTTCCTTGGTAAGGGTTTCCGCGGCTTTGATGCCTTCCCATGTTGAGGCAATCTTTACCAGTATTCTTTCCCGGTCAATGCCAGCCTCTTTATACATGGCGATCACTTCGCGCGCTTTCTTAACAGTTCCTTCATTGTCGAACGACATCCTTGCATCAACTTCTGTGGAGACCCTGCCCGGAATGATCTTTAAGATTTCCATGCCAAAATTGATAAAGAGTTTTTCCACCGCAAGGCTTATCAATTTGGGTCTGTCTGTTAACCTGCGCTTTGCATAAGCCAGTGCATCATCAATCAAATGGGCATATTTTTGATCCTGTGCAGCAGCTAATATCAACGATGGGTTGGTTGTTGAATCCAGGGTTTTAAATCTCCTGATGGATTCAAAATCTCCGGAATCGGCTACAATCTTTGAGTATTTCCTGAGTTGTTCAAGGATATGCATAATAGCTGGATTAATTTATTTTGAATTGTTATCATCTTTTACAGGTATAACCAGTAGGGGAACCGGGCTGTGGTCCAGTACTTTTACAGCGGTACTTCCAATAAACACTTTTTCCAGCCAGTTACGGCTGCGTGAGCCTATGATTATAATATCGGCATTTACCTTAAGGGCAGTTTTTATCACCATATCCGCAACATCCCCTTCCTCGATAATCGTTTGAATGGATTCATCGCCCAGGTGATGTTTCATCTTGTCCATAAAATGATCTCCTGCCTTTTTGATACCTTCCACATCAATCATTTGAAGGAAATCGGTATGGCTGAAATTACTGAACCCCACAATGGGTACATAGCCCGGTGTAGAATAATAGGAGGCATCCTCCATCACATGCAACAGAATTACCTGGCCATTCATGGATTTTGCAATCGAATAGCCTATATCAGCCACCTCTGTTGCAGAACGTGCGTAATCAAGGGCAATTAATATTTTTTTCGTCGGCCCAATAGGAGTATTGGTATCAGAGGTTACTGTCATGGCCTTTTAATTTTTATTGAATGATAAAGGTGGTATTCCTACAAAATTCAATTATAATAAGCTGAAAACCTTTACACAATTTCTATTATATGTTACACTAATTCAGCATTTTGTAGGGCTAGCAAATTAGGCTGCTGGCTTCTGGCCTGCTAGCAAGAAAATGCTTTGAACAGCAGTTGGGTAAAATATCTGGGATTTTTTTGCCAGCAGCCAGTTGCCAATAACTAGCAACTTGAGTTAATTAACCATCTTTTGCCTGAGCTTTACCTGATTGAATGAATTTAATTGAAAAATAAAGCGAATGCGGTCCTTAAAAGATACGGTAATATCATCAATATTTTTAGAGACCAACACAGGCACATGTATTTCAAAAAGGTTCCATATGCCTGCCTTTAACCCTGCTTCCCAGAAAAAAGCAGAGGAATGAATAGTTTTTGTTCCCCTGTCGTTAAGTAACAGATTAAGAAATGGCTTGATACCAATGTTTCCTGCTACCCCAGGGAGGTTGCTTGAGATATTGGCTGAAACAAGCCAGTTGCTGTAGCCTAGAATGGTATTTACCGGGGAAACCAGCCCGCCTTCAGAGAGGGTCATCTGCCTGGACCAGAAGGAGGAGGAAGGTGTGGCAAAACGATCAGGGTAAGTGCCTTCATAAAGATACATCACGCTACCACTTCTCCCACCAGGAGCAAATGAATAAAATCCGGTTTCTACTGGTTCTTTAAGCATGGTTCCGCCAAAAAGCCTGATATCCAACCCTTGCCTTTTACGGTAGTAACTGTATCTGTAATTTAATTCAAACGATAGTTTTTGATAGGATGAATTCATCTCTATAAAAGCCAACCCGGTATAGGGGTTGATAAGCGAAGTTTTATCAAATTGATAGCCCAACTGTAAGTAGTGATTCATACCCGCTTTTTGCATCAGTTCAATGTCAGCTAAATCGGATGCTGAGGTATAGTAACCCATTACCTTATGCCGATAAGGATTATTCATGTTTTCTTTCCTGAAATAAATCTCAATTCCAGTCTTTACTTTGTAATAATCCTGATTGCCGGGCGCACCAAATTTTTCTCCTTCAACGGATAGGGTTGCTAGCCTTATTATTTGGTTATATGGGATGATATTCCATGCAATACGACTATATCCTACTGCCCCGTGGTCTTTAAAAGTATAAAATGGCATGATCAGATACTCAATAGGCTTTGGAACCATAAAGCCATTATGCACAAGAACACCTGCCATAAACCCATTTTCCTTGTTCCAGTTAAATACAGGAACATATAAAAGAGTCCGCCTTTCAGGATCATCAAGAGTGAATAAAAAGCGGGCATTAATAGGGTCAGCTTTGGGGAAAGGCTTATTTATACGGTAATTATTATTCAGCCTGAACAATTCCGGGGTGATATGTCGGGGATCAATCTTTATCTCAGAATAATCTCCCGGAGGAAGTTCAATCCATTTTTGGCCGGTAAAACCATCCTGCCATTTCTCAAATAGGATTGAATCACCCTTCATACCGGCTATGACAATTGGTGAATTCAGCTGACCTTTGTTTTTTACCAGCAGATTATGCTTCGATAATCTTACAATCTTATAATCCATCCGCCGGGTTGTTCCAAGAAAATCATTAAAAAACCATGTCAAGTCTTTTGATGTGGATGTTTCAAAGGCGTTCTGAAGGTCTTCGGGTTGAGGATGCCTGTATTTCCATTGCTCGTAATAATGCTGCATAGAGCGGTCAAAAACAGAGTCCCCTAGATAATTTCTTAAATACTCAAATCCACGGGCCGCCTTATTGTAGATCATGATCCCATAGTTGCTGAAGGTAAAATCAGTGGCAGGCAAATTGATAGGCTGTTCCTGGTTATTTCTTGCAGGCAATAACCATTCCAGTTCCTCCATCCGCTCCAGCGGCATATCTTCAATGTGAAAAAGCTTTGCCAGCTTTCTTTTTTCAAGGTATACTTCCCACAGCTTCTTGTAGGGATAGTGTTGCCGCAGATATCGGGAAGTATAAGCGCTGGTTATTCCTTCATCCAAATAAGGATAGCGTCTTTCATTTGAACCTAAAGCACTGTAAAACCATGAGTGAATAATTTCATGGGTAATTACCTCGTCCAGCGAATAAGCATTTTCTACCAGCCCGATGACTGTAATTCCAGGGTATTCCATGCCGACACCGGCATTCAGCGCACTTTGAACAGCAGTGTAATTATTGTAAGGATACTCACCTGTCAGTTCTGAGAGGGAGCTTATGGCACTGTTTATATAGCTGATCGAATGTTTCCAAAAGTCTGACTCCTGATCGGTAAACATGGCCCAGGTTGTGATTTCCCGGCCTGAGCGGGGAAGGATTACTTTTCCTTTCAGAACATGAAACCGTTTATCGGCAAACCAGGCGAAATCATGAACCTTTTGTTCTGTATACCGTAAGGTTTTCATGGTTAATGAGGAGGGAGGAAAGGTGGTGTTTCTTTCTCCATGGGAACTTTCCCATGAAGTATCGGCTGCCAAAATGGTGAGTTTATCAATTTCAGACTCATTGTGCAGATTTCCCGTAGCCCCTGTAATATAGTTGGAAGGCAGGGTAATACTGACATCATAATTACCAAATTCCGAATAGAATTCTCCCTGATCAAGATAAGGCATCGGGTGCCATCCATTTTCATCATAAACAGCAGGCTTGGGATACCATTGCGATATCTGGTACGACTGGCCGATATGGCCAAGGCGGGAAGTGACACCCAGTGGTATCTTGACCCGAAAGGGGGTGGTGATCTGAATACTGTCCCCGGGCATTAGGGGATCATTAAGCGAAAGGGTACAGATATCCGGCTGGCCTGAAAGCAATTGCCAGTTAACCTTTTTGCTGTCAACCCTGAAGTCCAGCGAGTCTATGCTTCCCTTTAAGAGCGGGTCTTTAAATAGCCTTTCCTTTCCCTTGGTTTGTAATAGCTGACGGGCCAGAGCCGTATGATTTGACGAATAGGCATTGGGCCACAGATGAAAATATAAAAGCCGCAGGGTGTCATTTGAATGATTGATATACCTGATTGTTTCAAATGCATTCAATTCATGCTTTTTATCATCAAGGGTAACTTGAATGGTATAATTAACTTGCTGCTGAAAGTAACCAAAAGAGGAAGCTAATGCCCCGGCAGAGTTATAAAATATGCAAAAAATAGAAGGTATGATCTTCTTTAAAATTATTGTCTTGAAATTTCCGGATCCGTTATGCTTCATTGGGAAGTATTAATTCTGATCTATTCCTGAGAATATTCAGTAATTCTGTATTCAGAGCAAGTTTACCATTTATCATTTGCAGTCTAAATAAGTAATTCATATTTCTGGCCATTGATGTCCGGCATTTGGCAAAACAATGCGGCTATAATTTTACATTGGCACTGATATTAAGGTAATTATTGCCAACCTCCCTTTTGCCCATAGCTATCAATGGTTAAGTTACAAGGCTTTCTGATTCCGGGAACTTACGTTATGTAATCAGCCATTCAACCTCTTTGGCTTTATCTCCTTCTGCTTCCCGATGGGGTTGCTTCTTTTTGTTCCTGTTCATTTTGCTGTTGAGCAGGCTGCGTAGAGGGTATAGGCTGGCTTTTTTCAATTTGTTGTTGCTCTCTTGTTTGCTGTCTTTCCATTCGGCGGCGTTGCATTTGTTGCTGTCTTTCCAATTGTTGCTGTTGTCTTTCAACCTGCTTTTGCTGCTGCTGTATTTGTTGCTGCTGCTGTTTTTGTAACTGTACCTCTTTGGTCCTGTCCTGCCTAATCTGTTGTTCTTGCTGAATTTCTTTTTGTTCCGAAACAGGTGGTTGTGCAGTCGATTGTTGAGACACCCCCGGTCTGTTTTGTTCCAGCTGCCTGTTTTGCCTTTCCGCTTCCTGTATCCGCTTCCTTTCCGTTCTTCTGCGTTCATTTTGATCTTTCTGAGCGGGGGTCATTTCCGGGCTCATAGTACGGTTCTGCGGAATCTGGGTGCTCTTTTCTGTTGGCGGCTGGTCAACTGGCTGCTTAATGATACGTCGTCTTTCTCTTTGCGGAATCTGGTCTGTCTGACGCTGTTCTCCTGTATTTTCTATAGGCGTAATGTCATTTCTTGAATTGCCGGAACCTCGTTCTCTTACAGGCTTTATGTTACGGATATCAGTAACCTTCGAAGGAGCTGTACGCCTGTCCGCAGTTCTTTCCACTTGTGGCCTGTAAATCTTTAGTTCGTTGTTTCCCAGCTTTTCCCCGGGCCTTTGATTATCCTGGATCCTTAACCTGTTAATATTCCTGCCGGTTGCTCTTTGTACATTCTCTTCCGGAGGACCGGCAACATAGGTGGTGTTTCGTCTGCGGTCTACCGTTGTGTTATTGATGACGGTTGAGTTATTGATAATTGTGGTATAATTCCCCCTATTGACATAGTATCTGTCAAGATCGTTTCTGCCAAAATCCCGGTCACGTACAAAATGCCAGCGGTTAATATCACGGTATTCATCATTGTAGCTGCTGTTGATATTCATGCCGGGCCTCATAGGTGCCCAGCCATAATATCCGTTACCGCCTCTCCAGGTAACCCATGCAGGGCCCCATTCATTACCGGGCACCCAAAACCAGCCATAGTAATCATCATAGTCCCAGCGGCCATAATGAAAGGGAGCCCATCCCCATCGGTAATCAGACACCCAGGTCCACCCGTAATCCGTCATCACCCAATGCCCGTTGGTAGAATAAGGTGCAAATTCACGGCGTACATCCGGAATCCAGATGTATCCATAATTGGAATAATCCACCCAATTACCATAGGGGCTTAATTCATCGTAAAATACCTGAAAACCTACTTCCTGGTCCTGGGTATATTGCGGCTGCTGTTGTTGTACTGCACAGGAATTACTGAGCAGAAATATTAGGGATATATACGTTAATTTCGTTAGCGGTTTCATCGTTTATATTTTAGCCATAGTTATAGTTGTCAAAGGTGCTTCTAGCTTTTGATTATACTTATGGACACCCAAAATGTTTCCTTTTATAAACCTATTTTGACGTAACATGCTTATAATTCCATGGAAATAGAAAGGAATAGTTATTACGCATTGTCTTTCCGGACAAAATGTGGTAATGTCTAAATAAAACAATGAAATAAAGGAGTGCATCATTGTTGCACTCCTGTTTCCTGAGGTTATTTAATAGTAAGCATTAAGCCAGAAGAAGTACTAAAAGCACTATCAATGCAACAGTGGCAACACTGATATAGATATATCCTCCGTTATTGCGTAAATTTTCCTTGGTGGTTTTTAATTCCTTTCTTAATTCACGCTTTTCTGTAACTGTAAGATCAGATTTATCCATATCACGTATTTCTTCTACACGTTTTGTCATACGGGCTACTTCTTCTTCTGATAATTTGTTTTCAATCCTATCAGCGCTTGGCAGTTTTTTTGCTTTAGCAGCAAAAGTGGTTGGAGCACTTAATGCAAAAACCATTAATAGTACAAAAAATAGTTTTGTTCTCATGTTGATACGTTTTATATGAATATTAAATGAATATTTAAAAGTAATCGTTAAGCCATTTTATATTGTTACAAAATTTTAAAAATAAGTTACACGATTCCATATAATCAATGCCTTACAGTCCTATATATTTTTAGCAATGTCAAATACCATGGGATGATGGAGGAAAGGACAGAGTTGTTCAAGTTCAAAGTTTTACGTTTAAAGATTCTATGGATTCCAAGTTCAAGTTTCAAGTTTCCAGGAGTGAAGGACAGTAGGGGTGAAGGACTAACCTTAGCATCAATTACTGAATTACTGACCATTTTTGGACCAATCAGAAATGCTGTGGATAAAATAAATAAGGAATATCAAATAAGAAATAACAAATGTAAAAGTATGGCCTGGCCTTGTGATACTTCCTTATTCCTTATTTCTTATTTCTTATTCCTGATTTTTTCTTTATTGATTTAATTCCCCAACATTTCCCCTTGATCCCCACTTTTCTCTGCTTCATGCTAAACAAAACAAAAGGTCCCGACACATTAGTATCGGGACCTTTTTCAGTTTGATTAAAAGTTATTTTAAAAGCTTTATGCTAAGATCAGTCATTACAACTTTAAAAATGAGCTTTCATCCTTTTTTTATTTAACAACTTCAACTTCAATTCTACGGTTCAAAGCTCTTCCTTCTTCGGTATCATTGCTCGAAGCCGGATTGGCTTTTCCTCTTGGTTCCATAGAAATTCGGTCTTTATTGATTCCACCTGCTGTCAAAGCATTTGCGATTGTATTAATTCGTTTTTTTGAAAGATCCATATTGTATTCATCGGTTCCTTTATTGTCGGTGTAACCAATGATTTTTACCTTGTAATCTTTATTCTGTTTCAGCAATGAAATGATCTTGTCTACTTTAGCTTTTTCTCCCCCTTTATAAGAGGATTTATCATAGTCGAAATAAACAGGTTCAATCTTTACTGTTTTAGTCTCAACAGGGGCAACTTCAGCCTGTTTTTCAGGACATCCTCGATTTGCTTTGGTACCAGCCACTGTTGGACAGTCATCTTCCGAATCAGGAACACCATCTTTATCCTGGTCAGCAGGACAGCCGGAAGCATCCACTTTCATCCCTTTTTTGGTATCAGGGCATTTGTCATCTTTATCTGCCACCCCGTCACCATCCGAATCAGGGCAACCTTTTAACGCCTTCAACCCGGCTACATCCGGGCAGGCATCATCCTTGTCGGCAATGCCGTCCTTGTCTTTATCAGGACATCCTTTCAAAGAAGTTAATCCGGCCACCGTTGGACAGTCGTCTATATTGTCGGCCACCCCGTCACCATCCGAGTCTTTTGGGCATCCTTTTTCGTCAACTGCAACCCCGGCAGGAGTATTGGGGCATTTATCCTTTTTATCGGATACCCCGTCACCGTCAGAGTCTTTGGATTTTCCAAAGTCAAATTCTATACCAGCTGTTGCCTGGAAAAAGTTGTCGGTGTGCGCAGCCGTTTTAATGGCACTGATATAACCTGCCTTAGCGTATAAAGCAGTGGCAGGTGCTATGTAATACTTGGCGCCCAGACCGGCATCAAAGTTAAGCTTGCTTTCATTGTTGTCAGCCAGGATACCTGGGCCGGCATACAGGAAAGGTCTGAAGTTCCTGGTTTCGTTGTACAGTTTGAAACGCAGGTTTAATAACACATTGGCTATATCAACATCACTGACCACGGATGGTCTCCAGAGTCCTAAATTGCCGTGCAGCATGAGGTCAAAGCGGGGGCTTAAATACCTTCCCAGATAAAGTTCCGGCATGAAGCCTACGTCTTTATTTTTATCTTCAAAAAGATTATAAGCTCCAGCACCAACTCCGATTCCCCATTTCTTTTCTGAGGTCTGGGCATTCACAATGATAGCAAAGGCCACAATAAGAAGACATAATACAGCTTTTTTCATAGATTTGGTTTTTAATTAATACTTATGAGAGCAATTATGCTTAAATTCTGATTGTCACTCCAAATTTGCCATTCGAGAAAGCATTGCCACCTCCAAATTCCAGGTTTAATCCAACTTTATGAGAAATGTAATAACGTGCACCTACCTGGCCTCCCAGGTTTAGTCCTGTACTGTGGGAACCCATATATGTATCGGGTGAAGACCATACATAGAATCCAAGGTTTAATCCTGCGTAAATATCCCAGGCATCGGGAAGTTCAAGAATTTTGTTAAAATGATAATTGGCATTCCCCAAAAAACCCATTACATTGTGATTGTAATAATAATTCTTCCAGTTCTCACGGTAATCCCTGTAAGAAAATTCACCTCCAATAGAGAATTCTTTTCCTACTCCGTGGTCAATTCCAATATACACTGGAACTCCCCATCCGGATAAACCTACTCCGAAATTTAACTGGTCTCTGCCTTTAGGGAAAGGATTTTGACTAAATGTCAGTGCCGAGATCAATGCGAATGCAACAATTAAAAGAAACTTTTTCATTATGTATTGATTAATAATTAATTAAATAATTTTTTATTCATTGCCTACATAATTATTTCAAATATAAGCATAATAATAACCCGATGTACTCGTTTGAGCCATTTTAAACCATAATATTTACTTTTAATAGATTATGGTCTTTTTTATAAGGTTATTTTAGTCCTTGATATAATTAGTAGTTAATACGATATTCATGTTATCCGGATATTGAACGCCGGGATCATTTTCTGCTGAAATAAATATTTTCTTAGGCTTTATGGAGGAAACAGTCTCAAACGTACCCTTTAAGCTTTTCGAAAACATAGAGTGGGAACTTTTTATCAGCCCTATATTTTTTGTTTGGTTATCTCCTCCTTCCATCCAAACCACGTACACATTGCGTGGCTGCTGCAGCTTTCCGGGTTCAGCCAGGTTGTTGATTGTAATACTAATTCTATAGTTGTTATTGTTATCCTTTTTTACCTTCACAACCCCTTCAGCGGCAGGAACAACAGTCGAAGCCTGAAAGTGACTTGTCGTACCGCAGGAACTCATCGAAAGAACCATAACAACGGCAACCAGTAAAAGCAGTATACTTTTAATAGATTATGGTCT
>DATGYU010000154.1:0-54326 GCA_035297625.1 Prolixibacteraceae bacterium | reverse complement strand
ATTTAGGCCCTTCTTACCCGGATGAGGATATCAGCAGACTTATTCATCGCTTTGACATTCCACATCGTCATTTTGAAGATATTGACGCTTTAGCGGCCCATACCGCGGCACTGATTGATGAAGGAAAAGTAATCGGGTGGTTTCAGGGGCGAATGGAATTTGGCCCCAGGGCCCTGGGAAATCGCAGTATTATTGGCGATGCCCGTAATCCCGAGATGCAGAAAAAGATGAATTTAAAGATTAAATACCGGGAAAGCTTTCGCCCTTTTGCCCCTGCCGTATTGGAAGAAGATATCAGTCAATACTGCCAGTATCATGTAAAATCACCCTATATGTTACTGGTAATGCCGGTTGTTAAAGAAAGATGTTTTCAACTGCCGGATGACTATCACAATGGAAATTTATTCAACCGCTTATATTTTTTGCGTTCAGACATACCGGCCATCACCCATATCGATTATTCGGCAAGAGTTCAAACAGTGAGTAAAACTACCAATGAGCGTTTCTGGAAAGTGATCAATGAGTTTAAAAAGCTCACCGGCTATGGAATTATTATCAACACCAGCTTCAATGTTCGTGGCGAACCGATTGTATGTACTCCTTTTGATGCATTTCGCTGTTTCATGAACTCAGAAATTGATTACCTGGTATTGAACAATCATTTATTTGAAAAAAGTCAGTTGGATCATCTTAAAGATGAATTTGCAAAGAATTACAAGTTTCTACTTGATTAATATGCTGGAATGTTTGGAAGATCTAAAAATCTCAAAATACACCAAATCCTAGCAAACCAAAACTGACCATTTGGTGAAATTCGGCATATGGTTTTTATAACAGTAAACATTGAAGTATTGGAACATTAAAATTATCATTTCCCAAATACTTGTTGTAATAAAATACCTCAACGAAGCCGTTTTCACAGACAATGCAAAATTGGAAGGAGTTGTAAATTAAGTGTAAGGGGTTCAAAACATCAAAGCGTATTGTTTTATAGAGGTTTTTATTTATTTTCAACTCTTCAAAATAAATAAAAACCGGTTAGCTAACCATTTAGCCTATCCTATTCATTGTTATTATTTTCGCTTACTATGAAAGTAAAGAAAGAAGTTAAGAAAGCGCAACCAAAACAGCAAATGTCTGAAAGCAGAAAAAGAATTTTCAGCATTATATCTATCCTGCTTCCATTTTTGTTTTTAATCCTGCTGGAAGTAATATTGCGGATTACAGGTTATGGCGACAATCATTCCCTGTTTATAACCCATCCCGATAAAGTTTTTGAAAACTATTATGTGGTAAATCCTGAAATAGGCAAGAAATATTTTCAGAAGATGGAATATACTCCCCCTGCCAAGGATCGCTTCTTAAAAAAGAAGCCGGAAGGTGTATTTCGGGTTTTTGTGATGGGAAGCTCCTCTGTGGTGGGATTCCCTTACGATAGTAACATCATGTTCACCAGAATATTAAGTGAACGTCTTCGCGAAGCCTACCCTGGCAAAAAGATAGAGATGGTAAATACTGCCATTACGGCCATTAACAGTTTTACGCTGGCCGATTTTATGCCCCAGATCATAGAACAAAAACCTGATGCCATTCTTATTTATGCCGGCCATAATGAATTTTACGGAGCTTTTGGAGTAGGTTCCAATGAAGCTTATTTTCACAGTTATGCATTAATAAAAATGCATCTTACCCTGATGAATTATCGGGTTTATCAGCTCGTAGTTAATACAATGGGACACGTCACTTCCATTTTTAGCTCATCAAATCAAAAACGCGGAACACTCATGTCGCGCATGGTAAAGGATGTCGATATTGTTTATGGAAGCAAATCATATAAGGAAGGGCTGAATAATTATGAGCAGAACATGAGTGAGCTGCTCGACTTGGCAAAAAAGAAAAACATACCGGTATTCTTCAGCGATATGGTCAGTAATTTAAAAGATCAAAAACCATTCAAGTCAATTGCTTCGGGTGAATTAAAGGGTGCCGACGAATATTACAATGCTGCCAAAGATTTTGAGCGCCAGAGCAACCTTCAAAAAGCTAAAGAAAATTACCTGCTGGCCAGGGATTATGACTGTATTCGCTTTAGGGCCTCTTCCGACATTAATGCCATCATTAAAAAACTGGCCGATAAATACCAGGCTCACTTTGTTCCCACCTATGATCTTTTCAACCAAAATTCGCCCGATGGAATCGTTGGAAACAACCTGCTTACTGAGCATGTACATCCTAATATTGCGGGGTATTTCCTTTTATCAGAGTCTTTTTACAATGCCATCGTTCAATCTAAGGTAATTGCAAAAAACAGCAATGAGGATAATATCAAAAGCTTTAAAAGTTTCATGAAGGATTACGGATATTCCAGGCTGGACACCTTAATTGGGTATCACAGAATCACCAATTTGAAATACCATTGGCCTTTCAGAGATGAAAGCAAAAATTATATCGATTACAGGCAAATATATCAGCCTAAGGGTTTGGAAGACTCCCTGGCCTTTAACGTGATGGCCAAACAAAATATTTCCCTGATGGCTGCTCACGAAATCATGGCCGAAAAGTTCTGGAGCCGCGGCGATTATTTCAATGCGTGGAAAGAGTATAATAGTCTGGCAATGATCAATCCATACAGAGGTTTATATTTTAGAAAAACAGCCGATTGTTTGCTTAAAATGAATGATCTTCCCGAGGCATTGCGCTTTTTCGAACGCTCGACAGAGGAGGAAGAAAACTTTTATGCCCATTTTCGTGCCGGAGAAATATGCATGATCAAGAATGATTTTGAAAGAGCCATTGTTCATTTCCAAAAAGCCCAGGGCAAAGCCAACAAAGAGGAAAAGGAAAAAACGCTGTTTAAAATTTACCAGGCACTGACTTACCTGAACCGTGTCAACGACGGTAAGGAAATTGCCGCTTATTTCAGACAGAATTATCCAAACAGGCCATTAAGCGTACCCCCCCGAACCAATACTTTAAAGGATTATATTCCGGTTCAGGTAAAAAGCCAGGTGGAACAGGCTCAAAAATATGCGGGAGCAAATGATTTTACTAAGGCCATAGGCGTATTGCTTGAAGCCCTTGAAATAAAAGACTCACCCGTTGTAAGCAACCTGTTGGGTGAGTATTACTATAAAATCAAGGCGTTCGATAAATCTGAGCAGTATTTAAAGAGAGCCTATTCAGAATTTAAATTCGATCCTTCATTCTTGAGTTCATTGATTATGGTTGAGATGGCACTAAACAATTTTGACAATGCCAAAACTACATTTGAACAACTCAGAATTACGGCACCCAATTATCCATCAGTGCCACAGTTTCAAATAATTTTGAATAACCCTGGCACTATTTCAAGGACAAATGCCGGTGCTGTAAAATAAATTCTGATCATCCTAAGTAAATGTAATAATATAATGTCATATTGAAACAAAAGAATAGGAACGCGGATTTAGCGGATCCAGCGGATTTAAATGGATCAAAAAAAATAGATTTAAAGAGGATAAATGAGGCATATTTATAGGTTATTATCCGCTTTTATCCGCTCAATCCGCGTTCCTATTTCTACGTTTTCTTTTAATTAAGACATTATTCTTTTCCCATTACTTAATTCAATTTTCACCAAAGGATTTTGCTAACTTTAGCCCATAAAAACGAACAAGAATTCCTGAATGATTGTAATACTATGAAACTAACTATTAAGATAACTTTTCTGGCCTTATTACTTACTCAAATGGTATCGGCCCAATACCTTCACCAACAGGGAAGGTATATTGTTGACGGGGATGGTAAAGAATTTATCATTCGCAGCATGGGCCTGGGGGGATGGATGCTTCAGGAAGGCTATATGATGGAAAGTACAAAATTTGGCAATACCCAGCATGAACTGAAAGCTAAAATTGAACAGGTAGCAGGCAAAGAGGGTTTGGATGCTTTTTACAATGCATGGCTTACCAACTATTGCCAGAAACAAGATCTGGATTCCATGGCCGCCTGGGGGTTTAATGCTGTTAGGCTTCCCATGCATTACAATCTTTTCACCTTACCCATAGAACAGGAACCTGTTGTTGGACAAGATACCTGGCTCCCCAAAGGATTTGAACTGGTGGACAGTTTGCTCAAATGGTGTGAGGCCAACCACATGTACCTGATTTTGGATCTGCATGCTGCTCCTGGCGGACAAGGTAAGGATGCTGCCATCGCTGATTACGACAATTCTAAACCATCTCTTTGGGAAAGTGTTGAGAACAGAAGAAAAACGGTAGCCTTATGGAAAAAACTGGCAGAGCATTATGCCAATGAAAAATGGATTGGCGGATATGACCTTTTGAATGAAACCAACTGGACCTTTAGCGGCACCAATTTGTTGCGAACTCTTTATTCCGAACTAACCACTGCAATCCGTTCAGTGGATAAAAATCATATCCTTTTCATTGAAGGAAACTGGTTTGCCAATGACTTTACGGGTTTAACTCCCCCGTGGGACACTAACATGGCCTATAGTTTTCACAAATACTGGAGTTACAATGACCAGGCTTCTATCCAGGGCTATTTGACCATGCGCAGTCAGTACAATGTGCCCATCTGGCTTGGGGAGGCAGGTGAGAATTCCAACCCCTGGTTTACCAGTGCAATTGCTCTTTTTGAGAAGAATAAGATTGGCTGGGCATGGTGGCCCTATAAAAAGATAGCTTCTGTTACCGGCACCGTTACAATTCCTAAAACGACAGGATACCAGGCTTTGCTCAATTACTGGAACAATGGCGGTACCAAACCCTCGGTTGAGACTGCAAAAACCTACTTATTGGAACAAGCAGAAAAGCTGAAACTTTCCAATTGCATCATTCATCGTGATGTGCTGGATGCCATGTTTCGCCAGGCACAGGGCGATAAATCACCCAAGCCTTTTGTGAATCATTCGGTTCCGGGAACTATTTATGCCACCGATTATGACCTTGGTGCCAACAACAGGGCTTACTTTGATGTGGACAGCGCTGATTTTCATGTTTCAACAAAAGAAACTACTTCTTGGAATTCGGGCTATGCCTATCGAAATGATGCGGTAGATATTGAAGCCTGTAAGGATGTCCCGCTCACCAATGGCTACAACGTTGGCTGGACCAGCGACAGGGAATGGATGCTTTACACAGTTGATATTGACAGCAGCGCCCTCTACCAATTCGATTTACGCTATGCCGCTTCAGGGTCTGCGGGAAGGTTTCATCTGGAGATGGATGGAATTGATATTACTCCTATTGCTTCTCTCCCCTCTACAGGAGGCTGGGCTACCTGGAAAACACTAACCCTTAACAATGTGATTCTTCAAAAAGGAAGGCACCAGATAAAACTGTATATCGACAAGGCAGGCTTTAATATCAATTACCTCAAGTTTTCTGATCCACAGGAACTGAAAAACATCCAGCCGGTAATATTAAACTCCGCCACAGACCTTGTGGGTAAAACAATCTACCTGAATGCAAACTTGCCCTTTGATGTAAACTCAAAGCCTTCAGCATCAGAATTTAACCTGACAGTAAATGGAACTGCTGCTGCTATTGAGACCATTGAATTTGATCCGCAGTCGCACTATCGATTGATAATTAAAATTAGCCAGCAACTCAGATCTTTGGACAATATCCTCCTATCCTATCAAGGTAGTACATTGAAAATAGAGACAGGCGCTTCTTTCTCAACTTTTGATAACGTAAAGGTGTTCAACAATAGTCCGGTGTACACTTCTCTTCCTGCAACCATTCAGGCGGAGGATTACGCGGTTAATTTTGGTTTAACGGAAGAAGATTGTACAGATACCGGGGCCGGTAAGAATATGGGGTATACCAATGTAGGCGACTATTTGGATTACCTTGTTTATGTGCCTTCCAATGGAACGTATGCTTTTGATTTCAGGTTAGCTTCCACGTCCGGTGGTACCATAGAAGTGAGAATAGTTGATAATCCAGCCACTCCTGTCATCGTGCAAACAGTTACAGTTCCCAATACCGGGGGCTGGCAGACCTGGCAAACTGTTACCGTATCCGGGAAACTTGAAAAAGGGACTCATACCCTGCGCCTGTATATTAAAAAAACCGAATTCAACATCAACTGGTTTAAAGTATCCCTTATTACAGGAATTACCAACCTGGAGGGATCTCAAAAGCTGGAAGTGTACCCTAACCCGGCAAACAGTCAGTTATTTTATAACACTGCTGGCATGACAGGCAACTACAAAGTAAAAATCATCAATTTCCAGGGAGTAATCGTGATGCAGTATTCAACAAATAATTTAAACGGTGACCTTCAACAGATCGACATTTCCTCACTGGCAGAAGGAGCCTATCTGTTTTCATTGGAGAATCAATCAGAGAAGCATTACTGTCGTTTCATAAAGTCCAAATAAGATTAATGCTAAAAAAGGAATCTGCAATAAGCAAACGGCGCATCCTTTCATTCAAAGGAAAGTTACTGCTACTTTTAAGTATAATATTTATTTCCACCTCTGCTTTCTCTCAGATCAAGAGTAAAAAACGAGGTATTGCTTTTGGTTATAATACTGAATCCGACTTTAAAGCATTGTCAAAAAACATATCCTGGTGGTACAATTGGAGTACCCGACCTGAAAGTGAAGTAGCCTTGGTATACCAAAACTATGGGATGGACTTTGTTCCCATGACCTGGAATGCCAATTACAGCGAAACAGGATTGCGTGCTTTTTATGCCAACCATCCCGAAGCCAAATTTATACTGGGTTTCAATGAGCCAAACTTCACCACACAGGCCAATATGACCCCCAAACAAGCTGCTGCAGCATGGCCTAAACTGGAAAAGATTGCTAAAGACTTCGGACTAAAAATTGTGGCTCCCGCAGTAAACTATGCCGATAAGCCTGTTACCGAAGATGGAGTGACTTATTCTGATCCAATCAAATACCTGGATGCTTTTTTTGCCGCCTGCCCTACCTGTCAGGTTGACTACATAGCCGTTCACAACTACATGTGTTATGCAGGCTCATTAAGCAATGACATCCAACGGTATAAAAAATACAAAAAACCGATCTGGCTGACTGAATTTGCCTGCTGGGACCAGCAAAATATTACCCTTACCATGCAGAAAGATTACATGATGGGAGCCATTGACTATCTTGAAGGGGATACCTGCATTTTTAGGTATTCCTGGTTCAATCGCAACCGTTTGCAAAGCTATCCATACCTCGATCTGCTGAAAAGCACAGCCGGTCAGCTTACCGAATTAGGCCAGCTATATGTGAATTTTAATCCCATACACGACACTTCCTATTATGCACCTGTTCCGGCACGCCTGGAAGCGGAAAACTACTCTTTAATGTCAGGCATTTCCATCCAGGGCACTTCTGATGTTACCGGCATTGCCAATGTGGGTTGGATTGATGCTAACGACTGGATGGAATACAACATTCAGGTACCCGAAACCAAGGATTATAACGTTTATTTTAGATTGGCTTCCAATGCAAGTACCAATCTTGAACTGCGCGAAAACAATGTAAAGCTTCAGGCCCTGCAGATCCCAAGTTCCGGGGGTTGGCAAAGCTGGAAAACATTAAAAACCACTGTATCACTCACTGCCGGCAAACACAAACTTCGCGTATTTACCAATCGTGGACAGTTTAACATGAACTGGCTGGAAATTACCAATGTTGGCGATTTCCCAACTACCATCATCAATCCTGAACAGGTAGAAATGCGCGTCTATCCAAATCCAGTGAAAGACAGGTTATTTATTGAGGGTGGCAATTCAGCCGGCAAAACGGAAATTTCCATTATTGACCTTTCCGGAAGGGTGATTACTTCTCAGACCTACCTGCCTGGCACCTTAAAAATGGAAATAGATTTCAGTAACTATCATAGCGGGTCATATATCGTACGGACAAAAAATGCGGAAAATATCTCCAATCATCTGATTGTAAAATAAGTGACTTGTTTCTAAGAAACTATATTTCTTTTTAAAAATTCCCGATAATTCCTGTATGAACACAGCTTAATGGTGGTTATACAGGAATTTTTGTTTCCTGCCCGACTGAAAGAAATGGAGAATTGCCATCCAATAATTTATCGCTTCAATCAATAGGTAAATCAAAAATCAGCATTTTCAGTTAAAACCCTAAAAATAAACTAAAAATATATGTATAACTTTCACTTGTGATTCGAAGTTCGTTCGAAGGTGATTCGAAGGTGATTCGAAGTTCGCTCGAATAAATATGAATAAACTTCTAAGAATCTTCTAATGATTTTCTAATGATTTTCTTTTTACAAGTGAATCCTTAGCATGATTCAAGAATAAGGATTATATCATCGCGACAGGTCCCTTTAGAGCGACAATATTTCGCGAACAAATCAAGTTCCTTTTTCTATTTTTGTTTCTTTGAAATGAAAAATACCAGAGAGATGATCATTGTAATTTCACCAGCAAAGACCCTTCATGCCCGTTCTCCTATTCAGCTTGAGAAATACAGCCAACCTGTTTTTATGGAGGAGGCTCAAAAAGTAGTGTCTGTGCTCAAAAAGAAAAAGCCTGATCAGCTGGCCAGTTTGATGGATATTTCGCCCAAGCTGGCCGAATTGAATGCCCATCGTTTTCAACTTTGGCATGCCCCTTTTACCCTTGAGAATTCATGGCAGGCGCTGTTGATGTTCAACGGTGATGTCTACCAGGAAATGAAAGCTGACACATTTACACCGCCCCAATTTGAATATGCCCAGCAAAACCTTCGTATCCTGTCGGGGATTTACGGTTTACTGAAACCTCTGGATTTAATTCAGCCTTACCGGCTGGAAATGGGTATTCCTATTAGCATTGGCAAAAAGAAAGATCTTTACGAGTTTTGGAAAACAAAAATTACCCATCAGCTAAAAAAAGACCTGGCTGATGATGGCCGCAAAACACTGATTAACCTGGCTTCTCATGAATATTTCAGTGCCATCGATACCAAAAAATTATTAAAGACAAGAATCATCACTCCATCATTTAAAGAATCGAGAAATGGGCAGTACCAGATGATTTCAATATTTGCAAAGAAAGCCCGTGGATTGATGTGCCGCTTTATCATTGAGAACCAAATTACAGATCCTGAAGAAATCAAGGCTTTTGATATTGGCGGTTATTTCTTCAACAATAGCCTGTCAAAAGAAAACGAGTGGGTATTTACAAGGTAATACTCTAAAAAAAATAAGAAACAAGAAATAAGGAATAAGAAACCTCCATGCAAATTGCTTTTTGACACACAGGAGGATGATTATAGCAACTATAGCCAAATAAAAAGTAAACACATAGGCACATAGGGCACATAGGATAAATTTTATCCTATGTGCCCTATGTGCCTATGTGTTATTAAAATTTAAACACATGAAAGAAAGAGTCGCACTTTTACATTCCTTATTCCTTATTCGATATTTCTTATTTTTTAAACTTGGTTTTATTTCGTAGAAAACCTATTTCACAAGAATTAGAACCTTGCCTAATACGATACCTTCAGAAAAAAATTCGTTCTTCCTGCAAAAAATCATTCTGCGCATTTAGGAATGACCTATCTTTAAAGTTTTGTTTCTGTCAAAGTCAGGAATAAAAAATAAATGCAAATAGAATTACAAATCAATTGAATAGCGAAAATTGGCACAGGAGTTTATCATTGGATTTGCTGAACATCGGTCGATAGGGTACATTCTGGTGCCTTTACTGATTGAAAAAGAGGATTTGTATTACACTGTAAAGAAAACAGTTAAGCTGCGTGATGTAAAAAGCGGTGAAGTCGTTTTGAAGGATCACGAACTTGAATTGCTCAAGCTGATCGAGAATTATAGTGATGAGATGCTGGTGAAAAAGTTCTCTAAGAAAAAGACAGATCAGCAAAGCTTTTTCCAGAACATGGACAAAGATCTTTTCCAGAATCATATCAGCCCCTATATCGACAAATATATTTACCGGTGCATTGTCTTGCTGATGAAAGGCCAGACCAGACTCTACCTGAAACATTCAAAATATGCCCATTTGTATGATGAAGATGAAATAAAAGTAAATAGCACATTTTCTGATTGCACCTTTTATTTTAACCGGACAGAAACGGGTACCAAATATCACCTTAAAATCAGTCATGAAGGAAAAACAATTGGGCTGCTGCATCGAAACATTAAAATGATATGCACCCAGCCCTGTAGTTTTGTCTATTTAAACCAGGTATATGTATTCACTCACCTTTCGGGTAAAAAGCTTGTGCCCTTTCTTACCAAAGAGGCGGTTACCATTCCCCGGCAGACGGAAGACAAATACTACGAGACCTTTATCATGAATACCATCCGCGATTTTGAGGTCAAGTCGACAGGTTTTGATATTATTGAAAGTAACCCGCCGCGCAAAACCATCTTATCGCTCGAACAGGACCTGGCATTAAGACCGGCAATTTTGGTAAAGTTTAAATATGACACCAGCCAATACCTTGCCGATTCCGTTTCCAAGGTTTTTGTCAGTCTGCATAAAGAAAAAGACAACTACCTGTTTCATAAGTTCATCAGAAACAGCGGCTGGGAAGAAGAACAGGTGACTTTTCTTAAAAATCTCGGGTTGAAATATAAAAACGGGTACTGGTATCCGAAAGAACTGGAAAACGCTGAATCGGATAATTATTATCATAGCATTCAATGGTTAAGCAAAAATCATGAAGAACTACAATCGCGGGGATATATCATTCAGCAAAATAAGCTCAACAAGAAATATTTTACCGGTTCTCAAATCCTGGATATCAAAATTCAAAGCAACGAAGACTGGTTCGATATCCATGCAATGGTGAAATTTGGTGATTGCCAGATACCCTTTATCCGCCTTCGCAAAAACATACTGAATAATATCCGTGAATTTGAACTTCCTTCAGGAGAAATTGCCATTTTACCCCTTGAATGGTTTACTTCCTATAAAGAAATCTTTCCATTTGCAAAGCTGAATGGCAATGTGATAAAATTAAAGAAACATCACTTTCAGCTTCTTAAGGACAATGCTGTAGGCCCGGAGCGCAATTATTTTAAAAAGCTGGAACAGATCCAATCAAAAGATGTTCTTCCTGTTGAAATGCCCAAAGGCTTAAAGGCCAAGCTTCGCAATTATCAGTCGGAAGGCTATTCATGGATGTATCAATTATACGAAAACCAGCTGGGAGGCTGTCTTGCCGATGACATGGGGTTGGGAAAGACGGTCCAAACCATCACCCTCCTGCTCAAAATAAAAAAGAAAGCCGTAGCGCCCTTATTGCCCAGAATAGATATGGACGATCAGCTATCCCTTTTTGACAGCAATGAAATTGAAGAAGTAGCTCAGCCTGCTTCATTAATAGTGTTGCCTACCTCGTTGGTTCACAACTGGGAAAAGGAAATTCATAAGTTTGCACCTTCACTGAAAGTTTACAAACACCTGGGGGCGCTTCGCAACAAAACCAATCATTTGGAATCTTTAGTCGGCTATTATGATATTATACTGACTACCTACGGAACTTTACGCAATGATCATGAAAGGCTAAGCGCTCATGAATTCTTTTATCTTATTTTGGATGAAAGTCAAAATATTAAGAATTCGTCGTCAAAGACCTATAAAAGTATCCTTGACCTCCGTTCAAAACACAAGCTGGTCATTACAGGAACGCCAATTGAGAACTCTCTGTCAGACTTATGGTCTCAGTTTAACTTTCTAAATCCCGGGTTGCTGGGCAGTCTGCCTTATTTTAAAAGGGAATTTATCACTCCCATTGAAAAGAAAAATGATGAAGAGCAGCAGAAGAAACTGCAAAAACTGATCCGCCCTTTTATTTTAAGGCGTACCAAAGAGGAGGTGGAAAAGGATTTGCCAACGCTTACCGAGCAGGTAAGGTATTGTGATATGACCGAGGAACAGCACGAAATTTATGAGAGTGAGAAGTCGGCTGTCAGAAATGCCATTTTAAAAAATATCGAGACCAACGGAATCCGTAAGTCAGCGCTGGTGGTTTTACAAGGGTTGACAAAACTCAGACAACTTGCTAACCATCCTTCAATGGTTAATCAACTTTCAGAGGCGGAATCGGGAAAGTTCAATGAGATCTATAGTTGTTTAAAAAACCTGGTTGCCGAGAAGCATAAGGTTCTGATATTTTCGTCCTTTGTAAAGCACCTGGAGTTGCTTCAAAATAAGATTGAATCCAAGAACTGGAAGTATTCCTTGCTGACGGGCAAGACAACCGACCGGCAGGAAGTGATCAAGAAGTTCCAGGAGGACCCGAATAATCACATCTTTTTGATTTCATTAAAGGCCGGTGGCGTTGGATTAAATCTGACTTCTGCCGACTATGTATTTATTATTGACCCCTGGTGGAATCCCGCCGCTGAAAATCAAGCCATCAGCCGTGCCCACAGGATAGGACAGGATAAAAAAGTAATCGTTTACCGGTTTATTACAGAAGGTTCCATTGAAGAAAAGATACAGGCACTCAAGTCTAAAAAATCAGCTTTGGCTGATAAATTTATAAGCACAAACATTCCTATTAACACTATTTCGCAAGAAGATATAATGAGTTTATTTAGTTAACAGCACATACAAACAACATGAAAAAATTACTGATTCTATTGACCCTGTTTGTGGTCACTTTTTATGCCGGCGCTCAGAAACAAATGAGCCTGAAAGATGCTGTCATGGGAGCGGGAAGCTATTTAAGGCCAACAGTTCCTTCACAGGTCAAATGGCAGGATAGCCAGCATTATGTGATGATAAGGAATAAAAATCTGATGCGTTATAACATTCAGAATAATGATTCCAGCCTTTTGCTTTCCTTGACAGACCTCAATGCCCGGTTAAAGGATAACGAAATAAAAGAAGTAGCAGTTTTTCCTGTTTTTACTTTTATAAATGAATCCACAATTTGGTTTAAGGCTTCAAGTGAAGTACTGGTTTTGGATCTAAAAAATCCATCAAAAGTAACCCGGATTGCCTATCCCGAAGAAGCGGAAAACCTTGATTTTGATATTAATCGCCCGGTGCTGGCTTATACGATAAAAAACAACCTGTTTATTGCCACAACATCAGGAAAGGAGCAAATTACAAAAGATACCACGGCCCATATTATTAACGGGGCTGCAGTACACCGCAATGAATTTGCCATTGAAAAAGGAACTTTCTGGTCACCCAAGGGAAATATGCTGGCATTTTATCATATGGATGAAACCATGGTTGGCGATTACCCCCTGGTTGACTATATGGCAAGGGAAGCGGAACTGAAAAACATTAAATATCCAATGGCAGGAATGACCAGCCACCAGGTAACGCTTGGAATTTACAATGTGACCACCAAACAAACGGTTTACATGAAAACAGGCGAACCAAAAGATCATTATCTTACCAATATTAGCTGGAGCCCTGATGAGAAAACAATTTTCATCGCTGAACTGAATCGTGAACAAAACGATATGCATTTGAATCAGTACGATGTCGCTACGGGGAATCTGGTAAAGACCCTAATTGAAGAAAAAGATCCTAAATATGTAGAACCATTGCATCCCATCCTTTTTGTAGGCAATAACCCTGAAAAGTTTTATTTCCAGAGCAACAGAGACGGGTTTAATCATGTGTATTCTTACCAGATGAAAGATGGCAATGTCAATCAGATTACAAAAGGTAACTGGGAAGTGACAGAGATACTCGGATTTGATGCAGCGGAGAAAAACATGTATTTTGAATCCACCAAAGAAAGTTCCCTGGAAAGAAACCTTTACAAGATCAATCTCCAGTCAGGTAAAACTGACCGGTTGACCAAACAGGCAGGCACGCATATAGGGGTATTATCGCCCGATAAATCAAATATTATCGACCGATGGACCAGTACAGACGTTCCCGGACAAATTGACATTATTTCGGCCAAAGGAGTGCTTGTCAAAACAATTGCTGTTGCCCCAAATACCCTGAAAGATTATCAGCTGGGAGAAAACACGGTATTTACCATCAAGGCCGATGACGGGGTGACTGATTTGAATTGTCGGATGATTAAGCCCAATAACTTTGATCCTTCCAAAAAATACCCGGTAATTGTCTACGTCTATGGAGGCCCGCATGCCCAGCTGGTCAACAAAACCTGGCTCAATGATGTCAGATGGTGGGAATATTACATGGCTTCAAAGGGATATATTGCATTTACAGTTGACAACCGTGGCTCAGCCAACAGAGGCAAAGCTTTTGAAAATGTTACCCATCGTCAGCTTGGAGTGGTGGAAACTGCCGACCAGATGAAAGGCGTTGAATATTTAAAATCTTTGCCTTATGTAGATGCACAAAGGATTGGGGTACACGGATGGAGCTTTGGAGGATTCATGACCCTCAACCTGATGCTTAAACATCCTGAAACTTTTAAAGTAGGTGTAGCCGGTGGCCCTGTGGTCGACTGGAGTATGTATGAAATAATGTATGGCGAAAGATATATGGATACCCCACAGGAAAATCCGGAAGGATATAAGAATTCCAATATGCTCAATTACGTGCAGAATCTGAAGGGAAAACTGATGCTTATACATGGGGTTCAGGATCAGACCGTTGTTATGCAGCACAGCATCCAATTTCTGAAAAAATGTATTGATCTGGGCAAACCGGTCGATTTCTTTGTCTACCCAACCCATGAACACAATGTCAGGGGAATTGACCGGGTGCACCTGATGGAAAAAGTGAGCAATTATTTTATTGATAATCTATAGAAGATAAAAGGATAGGAACGCAGATCTTACGGATTGAGCGGATAAAAGCGGATGGTAATTTGAAATGTTTTATCCGTTTTAATCCGCTCAATCCGTAAGATCAACGTTTCTATCCTTTTTTATATTTATTCAAATTTAAGGGGTTCGGGTCCTCTGGGCTGAAAACTATAGAACCTGGATTTGGGAACCTCATCGAGGATAAAACCTATTGCATTGACGTCAGCGGGATGATTTGGATACAATGACAGTCTGATCTGCAAGGTTTTAAATATGAGGTTTTCATTTCTTATTCTCAACCCTACCCCTACCCCGGCAAAATAATCTTCATTAAAAATTGACTTATTGGCAGGACCTACGATTCCGGCATCAAGGAAATAAAACAAGGCAGTTTGAAAATTCAGTATGGCCTTTTTATAGAAAAATACGTTTTCAACATTAAGAGTAATGCGTTGCTTGCCAGTAGTGATCCGGCTTCCAAACCCCCTGATCCCGATATTATTTCTTAGCGTCAGATCTTCAATCTCAAACCTTTGGATGCCTACAGAATAATTTAGCCGGATGAACTGCCTGGTTGGTACTCTCCATAACTTGAATAACGGAGAAATGAAATTGATTTTCACATCGCACAATCCCTGTTCCAGACCGGTGGTTCTGAAGAAACTTCCCAAGCCTAATGCGGTATAAAAATAATAAGGCTTGTACTTGAATAAATTTCCTGATGACAAAAAGATATGGGCATAACCCCGGTCGCCGAACTCGTTATTATCATAGCCAAGCACTATTTCATGCAAATAACCCTTTGGAATATCTTCCACAATGCCATAACTGTAAATACGGTAATCGCGGACATAAGACCGCTGTGAAAAACTGACGCTGCCTAAATAAAGCGTACTATTTGCAAAAAACTGCCGGTTTTCCTTATCAGGAGCAGGCCGGTTTTTAAAAGAAGTGTATCTGACACGCCCTGCCACGGTAAACTGAAACCGGGAATCGTTGGGATTGAATGCTACATTTAACCGGCGCCCATACCATCCATCGAGTAATACATAATTCAATGAATTGGGGGTATTTACATTAGGATTATAAATCAGGAAATTTGATCTGTAACTTTTTATAGCCGTCAGACCTCCGGCATAAACAGTCTGTGGTCTTAAAAAGTCGCGTTCAAAAGAAAAGAAAAACTCATTCCTGATGAAGTTATTGGCATAGCCTGCCGAGAAATCAACAAAGTTACCTTTCACGTTATTTAAAGAATAAAAGGCTTCAAAACCCAAATTAGGCTTTTTAACGGAATGACCAAAAAAAGTTACCCCTACTTCATGGCCAATACCTAAAACGTTCTTATCAAAAACACCGATTTGGCCATTGTGAATATTGGACACCGATCCTGTTAATCCCAGCGAAAAAACATCTTTGGTCAGGATAAGAATATCGACAATCTTTTTATTGCCAGCTCTTGGCTGAAGAACAAATCTAACATCCTTTATATAGGGCAAGCTACGCAAATACCTTTCATTGTCCATTAATAAATTGGGGTCAATTGACATGCCTTCCTTTAACCATACGTTCTTGCGAATTACATTCAAGTTGGAATTTGTATGTAATTTATTGGCCGTTTTTTCTATCCATAGGTGAGTTGTTTTGGTTGTGTCGTCAAAATCAGGTCCAAATATATCGAGCGATTTAATGGTGATGGTTCCAATGGTTTTATTTTTATAGGTATTATAATAATCGTAGGAAACGATTCCTTTATTGGTGGAGTCGTTTGTAGTATTGATCATATAGTCATAAAGCCATTTTGTGACCTTATGCCTGTTGGCCTTAACGGCCAGACTGTCATAGAATATTTCAGTGTTTTTCTTCAGGGAATCAGGTGAAATGGTGTCTTTTTTAAGCACAAATAATTCCATTGCATTAGCATTTAATGCAAAAAATAAAATAGAAATTACCCATGCCATTTTCATACTTACACTTTTGTCATTTCTAAATTCTAAAATTATTGAAATATTTTAAATACTACCGGAATAATTTATAACGTTAAAAATTAACCAACAATTGATAAATCCTACACATTTCTTTTTTCTATTTCTTTTAAAACGTATCGCGAGATGATTTTATTAAATTTGCGCCTGCATGTCAAAAATTAAAGAACTATACCGCAAGAATATATACGGGTTGATGGGAACCCTGATATTTCACATCCTGTTGTTTTCCTTTTTCTCGATTTCGCAGCTGAATTTTAAAACTAAGACGGAACAGGAAGAGTCTGTCTTACTTGATTTAAGTGTGGAGGAGAAGATGGAAGAACTGCCTAAACCGGAACTGGAAAAACAAGCAGAGTTGAATAGGACTTCCGGTCAGCCAGCTAGTGGAAATCAGCAAAACATTAGTAATAGTGCGGTAAATGATGCACCCAACAAAAATAAAACATCGTCAAAAGACAAATTTTTTGATGCCGATTACCAAAAGGACATTGAACAGGCAAAAAAAATGGTAGCGGATGTTAACAAGCAGCTGTCTAAAAAAATACCTCAGACAAAGAAATTCGAAATGCCTGAGGCAACTACTGAAGGACAAAACCGTGACTCTATAAAAAATGTTGTCTATTCTGGAAAAAGCAATATTCATTACTATTTGGAAAACCGCTATCATGTTCGACTACCCATCCCGGTTTACCTGGCCAAAAGTGGAGGAGAAATTAAGGTCGACATCCAGGTTGACCGCTCCGGACGGGTGATAAAAGCTGAAGTAAAGTCAGCCCGGGCAAACGGAGACCCCTTGTTGGCCGAATATGCTGTCCAGGCAGCTGAGAATACGCTGTTTAATGCTGATAACAAAGCGCCGTCGGTTCAAAAGGGAAGCATCACCTATAAGTTTGTGGCTCAGTAACATTTAATTAACGTTTTGGCCACAAAACCTTTAACATCATTTAACGAATATTTTAAGAATTTTTGAGATCAATGGCGTACATTTGTAGTACATTTTTTTTCATAAGTTTAGGTTTAGTTAGGTTAGTTAGTTTAAGAGAGAAAAGGTAGGTTATTGAACCTACCTTTTTTATTTTCACAGCATTCCTTAGGGCTTCGGCCAAAGCCATTCACATTCCACTCATTTTTTATCTCCTCTTACACTCGTGGTGTCACACGCTCCCCATATTCCCATTTTCTACTAATATTTCTTTTTTCCCAACTCTATTCCCCTCTGCCACAAACCCTTGCCATGTATTGTTTGCT
Source organism: Prolixibacteraceae bacterium (assembly GCA_035297625.1). Taxonomy (GTDB): domain Bacteria; phylum Bacteroidota; class Bacteroidia; order Bacteroidales; family Prolixibacteraceae; genus Aquipluma. The sequence goes on along the minus strand of DATGYU010000154.1, from coordinate 36,376 downwards.
TCATACCTAATTCTAACCAAATTCATACCATTCTCATATTTAATTCGAATATGATTTGTATTAATACTGAGAATGGTATGAATTTGGTATGACGAGGATATGAAGCAGGTGAGAAATACACAAATTCCAATAAGATATAGAATCGGTATTGGATGATTTTTTCACCTGTTTATGAAGTCAAAATAAAGAGGGAATGAATAATCTGTTTCTGGTGTAACAGAGCGGCAAAAAAATTTATTTGCTAATCCCATAAAAATTCCTCACTTTTAAGAACCCAAAAAATGGAAGGGTTTGAACTGTCAAAGGAACTATCTTCCATTCAAAAAATTAAGCTTTTTGTAATGATTGAATATTCGAATGTGGAGCTTTTAAATGGGATTCTTAGAAATGACACCATCGTTTTACAGTTCATTTTCAAGAATTTCTATTCAAATATTAATTTCTTCGTCAAAAAAAATAAAGGTGACGAAGAAGATGCAAATGATATTTTTCAGGAAGCTATCATAATTATATACCGTAAATTAAAGGCTAACACATTGTCGCTGGATTGTACTTTCGAAACCTATCTTTACTCAATTTGCCGCTTACTTTGGTTAAAAGAATTGGAAAAACGGAAAGTTGAAAAGGAAAATATCAAAGACAACCATGAATATAATGATGAAATTTATGACGATGGATTGGATGCAACCATCGATTTGAATGAACGTTACAAATTGTACCAGAAACATTTTACCCTTTTGGGAAAAGATTGCCAAAAGATTCTGCAACTGTATTTTGACAAGGTACCGTTAAAAACAATTGCTGATATGATGGGATTTAAAAGCGAGCATTACGCTAAAAAAAGGAAATATAGCTGTAAAGAATATTTGATTAAAAGTATCAAACAAGATTTGGAATATAAGAATATTCTTACCGGTGATAAATAATTAAGGCAAGTTGGCAGTATCAGTAAGACGGGCAGCCCGGCTGTCGAGAGTCATTTGCAAAAAGAATTTTCAGGGCTGGCCGATGTAAAAAAGATATTTCATTCAGCCTAAATGGAAGATATTCTCAGCCGGTTTTTGACAGATGCAAGTCGTAAATTACCAACAGCATGAGTAAATATCATTTAGAAGAACCACACAGAGTTACATACCACAACAAAAAAAGGAATTAGCCTCGTATTTTACGAGGCTTTTTTCTTTTGTAATGCCAGTCAAGATAAACCAGCAGGATAATAACTAACAGAACTACTACAAAATAAATATCCTTACTGTTGTATAATGGTTCTGGATTTCCAATGTTTACATATCCCAGCCAGTAATGCGGATGGGCAGTCAAGGGATCAGAAAGTTCCAGGTGTTTTAGCTTTGCCATCTGTAAGGCTTCATCTTTGCGTTTTCCTTTGGACAGATAAGAATAGAAATTACGCATGATTTCAGCACCCGATTTATCCTCCACCTGCCAAAGAGTCATAACGATGGATGGGCAACCTGCAAAAATAAATCCTCTTGCCAGGCTCATCACCCCTTCCCCTTTTTGTAACTTACCGGAGCCGGTTTCACAGGCACTCAACACTGCCAAGCGGGCTTTTAGTTTCATATTATAAATCTCATAGGTATTTAGGAAACCATCTTCTCCTGAATTTTTCTCTGGACTCGAAAACACAAGTTTTGACAGCATGGGCAAACTATCGTTGATGATGGTATGCATGGCAAGATGCAAAATATCATACTCCGAAGCCTTTTCTTTGAAAGTATTCTCCTGGGCAAGAAATCCGTCAAAGGCTGTAGTATTTATGGATTGTGAAATATTCTTTACTTCATCAGCCGCCCCGGGCAATGGAGAAAAAACATAACTTTTAGAAATTTCCTTATCTAACCTGATTTCATCTTCTTTATATTCCGGCGAAAAAGCGATGAGGCTCTCAGAGCCCTTTTTTGATTGATTTTGGAAGTCAAAAAGCAAGGTTGAAGAATAACTATAGTTGATGGCATAATCGCGAACCAGATACTTTAAATTACGAAAATTCATGATGCTCGTATCCGGCATTTCAGACAACAAGGCATCAAAAGGAATATAGGCCAGTTTCCCATCGGGGACGATTGTCAAATCCTTTCCTTTTAACAGGCCTGCTACAGGTTGAAATAATTTTTGATACAGGCTGTAGGCAACAGCAGAATAATGGGCAAAATCTTTCTTTTTTGTAAAAAGGTAATTGGAACTTGTCAAAAATTGATGGAGATAATCGATATCCTTTTCATATGCCTGGTCAATGCCCTGGGCAGAAAAGTCAATGTCATTCTTTGTAATAACAAAGCGGTACAGCTTTCCCCCATTCTGTTCAGAGGGCTGATCCACTACATATTCAACCAGTGCTTCGCGGAATCTCAATTTAGATTGAACTTCCCGTATGTCTGCAATCTTATTCTCGTACTTAAATGAATAATACTGAGGATATGTTTTTTCGAAGTACTGGATTAACTGATCATGTTCCCTGTTGAATTTGAATATCTTGGAAGTATACAAGTTTACGCGTTGCGAATCAGGCTTTTCGGAATGATTCTGTTCAAAAAGTTTTGAAGTATAATTGGCAATGTTGACCTTGAAATATTCAATCTTTTTGAGCAGCGAATCCGGTATTCCGCCAAACTCTTTGGCCTTGACATCTCTAACGGAAGCAAGCAAATTGGCTGATTTACCCTTTTCCGAGAATTCGAAAGCTAAATTGGCATATTGTGCCTGATTGTTCTGCTGATATAACTTATAGCAAATCTTGATGGCATCGTGAAAGGTAGATTCCTGGTTTTCGGCCAGGAACAATTTACTTTCTTCATTTTCAAAACCAATACGAAGACGGTGGATTAAACGGGTGGCATTGGTCAGTGAAGTTAAACAGCCCTGAAAATATTTCTCAGCATTCTTATTATCAAACTCCGAAAGATAAGTATCGCCCAGCTTTTCCATGGCATTGGCTTTCTTTTTAAGTACATCCAGCAGCTGGATTTCAGACATGATATTGCGTAACGGCGGATCTACCAGTGGATTCTGAGTATTAAAAGAATCAACCAAAGCAATGATGGCTTTCTGATAGTATTGAACGGCTTTGTTAAGATTATCTTTTCTCTGTTTGCGGAAATCATCCATCTTTTGGGCTTCAATGGTTTTAAGAAAATAATAATCGCCAAAATTGGACTGAACCTGGGAGTTGGCAGCACTTTTTTCACCATAGAATTTTAACACCAACGACTGCGCCTGTTGGGAATATTTTAAAGCCTTTTCATACTGTTTTTGCGAAATCAAAAAAGAAGAATATTCCAGGTATTCATCAATTAATTCAACATTCCCTTCCCCATACAACTCAATCCAGCTCTTTATGGAATTCTGATAATACTTATCTGCTAAATCAAAATTTCCTGTATTGCGGTATCCTGTAGCAATTAAGTCATTTAAGCTGGGCTTAAATCGTGGTAAAGTTGAATTTAAATTGTCCAGTGCAAATTGAATGGCCTTTTCATTGTGCCCCAGTTTTAATTGTAATTCTGCAATATTGTACTTTGCTGACTGGAAATTATCGTTGTACTTTACACGTTCTTTTTGTAAGATATGATAGGCATTTTCTTGATATTCCAAGGCTTTATTAAAATCTCCTTTTAATCTGTAAATATTTCCGATATTAGTATATACAATACCTAATAATGGATATTCTTCGCCAAAATTTGAAATCCATAACTTTTCAGCCCTCTTATAGTATTCAATAGCTTTATCCAAATTCTTAAGGTTTTTATATTGGATTCCAATATTATTTAAGGGACCAGATAATTTAGGGCTATTAAATCCGTGAATCTTTTGGTACAGACGTTCAACTTCCTTAAAATTTATAATCGCATCCTCATAGTCTCCTAACCTTCCTGCAGAGACTCCTTTTGCATAAATTTTAAGTGCCATTAAGCTATCCTGGACAAAAGAATCAGACTTTTGAGAATAAACTTTAGGCGAAAAAAGTATCGAAACTAAAAAAATCAGAAAAAAAAGCTTTTTTTTCACTCGCCACAATCTATTGTTTTTCAAAGCCTTAAAAAATAAATGAAAAATATTTTAAAAATAATTCAATTTTGAGGGTAACCTTTTGCCGTTTTTCAGAATTAACTAATGAACAAGGATAATTAGTAATTAGTATTAATCAATTAAAACCAAAAGTAATGAAAACTTTATTTGCCAACAACGAAACAACAAATTTTGACAACTTCACATTCGATGTATTAACAGTAGAAGAACTTTCTTGTATCAAAGGCGGAAAAGAAGATGATTCATATGTTTTACCATAGTTAAAAGCTTCGGTAAATATATACTGCTTTTTTACATTTTTCATATACATTATTTGTTACTGTAATTTTGGTAGAAATACCATGTTGTTACTGTTCCTGTAACATTATGTATATTAATTTATATTTTAAGTGTGCTTCACAGGCTATCTAACACACTAAATTACATTACAATGGAACGCAGACCGGATAATTTTACATTGATAAACAGGTATCTGAACGAAGAGTTGACAGAACCTGAGGCAAGAGAATTGGAAAAGGAAATAGCATCCAATCCAAGCTTGGCCGCTGAATTGAAATTTCACCTGGAAGTGGAACAAGCTGTTCAAGAAAAAGATATTGCCAGTTTGCGTGACAATCTGAATAAAATCATGCATAATCAAAAGGCCCAAAACACTGACAAAGAGCCTATTATGTCTGAGGCATACAGTTTTGAATTAGCCGATAATTTAAGCTCGTTAAACAATCTGAAGGCGAACATGAAGTTTGATGATATCATCAACTTTAACCACACCTTCCCTAAAATTCACCTTTACCAGCATTTGCTTGCCGCAAAGGAAAATATTTATCAGTTCTACAAGGAACAGCAGGATCATATCCATAAAAAAGAGATTGAAGGTTTCACACCTGCAGATGATGCTCTTTTTGAAGAAATTCAGGATGCCCTTACGGAAAATGATGTTTTGGATCTACGGGCTAATCTGAAACAGATTGCCTCCAATGTGTCTCTTTATTCTTACTCTTCCAATGATTTGCAGGAATATGTGGATGGGACCATGGACACGGAACTAACCAACAGGCTGGAAGAAGATCTGAAGATTGACAAAAACCTTGAGAACGAAATTCAATTTTATAAAGAGATCGACTTTGCCATTGGAGAAAAGGATGTGATGGATTTACGGGCATCGCTTCGTGAAATCAAAGAATCGGCATCTATTTTCAACTCCGGATTAGAGGAAATTGAAGGTTATCTCTACAATGAACTGAATGAAATTCAGTTGACTATATTTGAAGATGAGCTAATTCACAACAAGGATTTGTTATCAGAGGTCAATTTGATAAAAGGCATTGATCAGGCTATCCAGGAAAATGACATTATGCAATTGAGAAACAATCTCAAGGATATTGCAGAAGAAAATAATAATAAAAAACAAAAGGAACAATCGATAACTGTAAGGTTCTGGCACCGCAAAACAGCCATATCTGTGGTAGCAGCTTCTTTAATACTGCTGCTGGGAATCACGGGCATCATCCGGTATACTTCAGAGGACGACATTTATCGAAAGTACTATACGAAATATGAAACAGCCGGCATATCGCGATCTTCCAGCGCAGTTTCCGATGAGAATTTCGCCAAGGCACTGCAAAAATATAATAAAGAGGATTATCAATCAGCTTTGAATTTATTGGAACAAGTGCTCTCAAAAGATCAAAATAACGTGGCGGGACACTTTTATTCAGCAGTTTCGTTTCAGGAACTTGGCAAATATAATAACGCTATCAAAGAATATGAAATAGTTATTGTTGACAAAGATAATCTCTTCATGGAACAAGCTGAATGGTACATCGGATTGTGTTATCTGCAGTCAAAAGATGAGAAAAAAGCTATTCAGCAATTTAAAAAGATAGCAGACGGTAAGGGTTTTTACCAGGAAAAAGCGGTGGCAATCCTACGAAAAATGAAAGATAATATCTAAACAATAGTTACAGGCAAATATTGAAATACTTTGGGTTTAATTGATTGATACTAATTACTAATTATTCATCCGTTCTTTTGAGTTTTATTTGATCTTTTTGGTGGCTGATTATACCAATACCTTTTTTATCCTTGTTCAAACTTAAATCAGGTATGTTAATTGTCGTCAATCACAAAGAAATTAAGGTAAATAAATAATTTCATATAACTAAGCCCGGTGAGAATCGGGCTATAGTTGTTTAAAGAAGTTCTAAGCTTCAAGTTCTAAGTTTCAAGATGGTGCGAAGGCTCATGAAGGTTTTAAAGTCCGTAAAGTTTCTAATGTCATTAGCAACGCCCTCTCTATGAAATAAAAAAGAAATCGCCCTTACCTGGTTAATTAAACCTAATAAGGGCGATCACTATAGCAAAAAATATCTAACTTATTTGACTACCAATTTCTCATAAGCGGCTCTTGCGCTAACGGTAACAATTCCATAGATCATACCAATGGCACAATAAGATAAAATTGTAATGGCTATCCCTGGTTGAGTTGCCTGAGGATATAAACCGGTAAAGGCAAAGAATACAGCAGAAGAGATAAATAATGCAGGCACAAAATCAAGTGACCAATGTGCTCTTTCTAATGAACACATAGGGATTACAGCCACAAAAACTGCCAAAGGCAAGGCCCAGGATCCGGCTGCTCCAAAAGCATTTACCATATAAATGATTGACACGGCGGCCAATATTCCCAGCGCATAACCCAGGAAAGTTCTAATGCCTCCCTTAACAGTGCCGCCTGCCATAAAATACATGGCCCATGCCTGGAAGGTTACCCAACTGAACCCATGATTACCGTCGATAGGCATCAACGGGCTAACAAACATATCAACAAACATGAAGGTGAATGCCAGAAAGGCAATGAATACAGGAATGACAATAAATTTTTTGAAATCCATAAGTTAAAGTTTAGTTGTTAAATAAGGTTTAATAATGCATATAAGCAAAAATACAAAATTTACGATCAATCAATAATTTATGGCAATTTTCATCAAAATAATTCAAATGACTAGTTTTTGGCTACTGGCTAAAAGGCGGCTGGCAAATTACCTTGTCAATGATCGAAGCATTTTGTGCCCTCAAGTAGGCCTTGCCAGCGGCCAGTAGTCTTTTTTAATTATACCTCAAATTATCAAATTTGCACGTATTCGAATTCTGGCAACTTGTATTAATTAAATTATACATCTTATATTTAATAAGCTGAAGGGTTTTAAGTTTCGGGATAAAAAGAGTATTTTTAGGCTTTGTAAATATTGAAAATAACAATCAGCATATGAAACCTACCCTCTTAATTTTAGCAGCAGGAATGGGCAGCCGATATGGCGGGCTAAAGCAAATTGAACCTGTTGGACCCAATGGTGAAACCATTCTTGAATACTCGGTATACGATGCCATCCGTGCCGGTTTTGGTAAAGTTGTATTTGTCATCCGGGAAAGCTTTGCCGATGATTTTAAAGCACGTTTTGAATCCAAGCTTGCCGGTAAGATTGAAATAGAGTATGTTTTCCAGGAGCTGAACAAGCTGCCCCAGGGATTTGAACTACCTGAGAACCGTGAAAAGCCATGGGGAACAGGACATGCCATTTTAATGGCCAGGGATGTGATCCATGAACCTTTTGCCGCAATAAATGCCGATGATTTTTATGGAGCCGAAGCCTACCAGGTAGTTGCCGATTTTCTTACCCAATCGGTTCAAGAAGATAAATATGCCATGATTGGCTATCAGCTTAGCAAGACACTTTCTGAATTTGGAGGTGTATCCCGTGGCATCTGCCAGACAGATGAGAATAATTATCTCACCAAAATTGTTGAAACCCATAAGATTCGCCAGGAGGGAGATGTCATTGTTTGTGAAGCAGAAAACAATGCTACTTCTACTTTGAGTGAGAATGAGGTATGTTCAATGAACTTCTGGGGATTTCATCCATCAGTATTTACCAACATTGAAAATCAGTTTATTGATTTTCTGAAGGCCAATATTGATCTGCCCAAAGCTGAGTTTTATATTCCGGTAGTGGTTTTTGAAATGATTAAAACCGGACAGGCAAAAGTAGAAGTAATAAGGGCTGACTCACCCTGGTTTGGGGTTACCTTCCAGGAAGACAAACCCTATGTGATGCAGCAGATTAAAAAGTTGACAGATCAGGGAGTTTATCCCAACAAACTTTGGTAAGAATTTGGCTTCTGTTTACGTGAATTCGCAGTAAGAAATTACAAAAGAAAATATCCAATAAGGAATAAGAAATAAGGAATAAGAGATACCGTTCTCATGGTGTTTCTTATTTCTTATTTCTTATTCCTTATTTTTTTTAAAGTCGAAGACAAGCTCTTATTTCAAAAGAATCTTTTCTCCCTTTATTTCTTTGCCAATAAAGGTAGTGGCATTTCTTTCGAATACTTCTATGTTTTCGGTAGAATAGTATTTCACTGTTCCAAACTTTGTTAAGCGCTCATCCATTTCGGGATGGCGCTTTAAATAATCAGTTAAACTGGTACTTACTACCTTGCCTTGTTCCAATAGCTGAACACCTTCAGGAACATATTTTTTAATCGTTTTAAGCAACAAAGGGTAATGGGTGCATCCAAGTATAATAGCATCGATTTGAGGATCAGCAGCCATTAAATTGCTTACATTTTTAGCCACAAAATAGTCTGCTCCAGGAGAGTCTGTTTCATTGTTCTCGACCAAAGGAACCCAAATAGGACAAGCTTCTTGTGTAGTTTTTACAACTTTACCTTCTGACCATTTCTCGAGTTCTATCGGATAGGAATTGGACAATACTGTACCTACAGTTCCCAGAATGCCCACATGCCCGTTCTTTGTAACCTGACCAATGGATTCTACTGCCGGACGAATTACGCCAAGCACCCTACGCTCTTCACCCAATGCGGCAAGGTCATTTTGCTGGATACTGCGCAATGCTTTTGCAGAAGCCGTATTACATGCTAAAATCACCAAGGGACATCCCATCTCAAACAATTTAGTAACTGCCTGCAGGGTATATTCATAAACTACTTCAAAAGAGCGAGAGCCATAAGGAGCCCTTGCATTATCGCCAAGATAAATAAAGTCATACCCGGGCATATCGTGAAGAAATTCCTTTAAAATGGTCAATCCGCCATAGCCGGAATCAAAAACACCAATGGGTTGAAAGTCTCTGGTCATTTATAGAGTTTAAAGTTCCAAATTTCATGTTCCAAGAACGGCAAGGTTGAAGGACTGAAGGACTGTACTGTATGAAAAGATTACTGATCACTGATTACTGCCCATGCGCCATGCTTCGATATTTCTAACAAAATTAAAAAAGCCATCCTAAATAGAATGGCTTTTTTGATCTTTTAGAAGGTAAAATTATTTTATACCTAATTTAGTCTTAACAAAAGGAAGAATGTCAAGGCTTTCTTTTGAATTGTAAAGGATCGTTCTTGAACTCATGTCAAATACATATATCAGGCCTTTTTCTGCTCCCACTTCTTTGATGGCTTTGTCAGCTTTGTCAAATACTGGTTTTAACAATTCTCCCTGTTTGGCCTGAAGTTGCTGAGTAGCTGTCTGCTGATAGTTTTGAACCCGTTCGTTCATTGCATTCATATCTTCCTCTTTCATTCTGCGAACAGTTTCTGTCATCGAATCCTTCTTTGCAGTATACTCAACAAACTTTGATTGTAATTCTTTTTGCATATCACCCAATGCATCTTCCAATTCTTTTTGAAATGCTAAATACTGTTTTTCAGCAGCTGCTCTTTCGGGCATTTGACCAATTAAGCCCTGTAAATCAATATGACCGAATTTGGGTGCCTGGGCATGGGCAAAGCCTGCGGACAACAACAGTATTCCCAAAACAAAAATTTTGAACAAACTTTTCATACTTTACTGAATTAGTTATTTTTTTGCGACAAATTTATAATATTATTTTTTATAACCAAGTTTCTCTAATACCTGATCTGAAAGATCAAATTTAGGATTTGTATATATTAACGTAACCCCGTTGGCTTTATCAAATATTACAGCATAGCTGCCTTCCGTCGAGATTTCCTGGATGGCATTGAACACATCATCCTGGATGGGCTTAATCAGGCCCTGGCGCTTTTTAAACAAATCGCCATCCCTGCCAAAATATTTACGCTGCAATTCTTTGTAATCTTTCTCTTTGGTAATAATGACGTCTTCCCGTTTCTTCTTCATTTCATCCGATAGCAATACGCTCTCAGATTGAAAATCTTTATACATCTGTTCTACTTCGGCATGCATTGTTTCCAATTCCTTTTGATACTGTGCTGACAGCTGATCTAACTGCTGCTGCGCGGCCTTATAGGAAGGAATGTTATCAAGAATGTACCCTGTATCAACATACGCAAACTTTTGTGCAAATGCTGATGATATTCCAAATAATAAGATCCCGGTAATAATAAACAGTTTTCTCATGACGATATACTTTTAATTGTTTCTTTTTGTTCTGATTATTAGCAAATACCAGACCAAAATATACATTTATTAGAATTGTTGTCCTATTACGAAATGGAACTGACTGCCTGCTGCATCACTCTGACCTGGCACCTTATCAAATCCATACCCCCAGTCAATACCCATCAGACCAAACATTGGTAAAAAGATACGAACCCCCGCTCCTGCCGAACGATGAAGCTTGAATGGGTTATAATCGCTGTAATTATTCCAGGCATTACCTGCTTCCAAAAACCCTTGTACATAAATGGTCGATGAAGGTTTCAGAATCACAGGGTATCTCATTTCCATCGACAGCTTGTTATAGATGTTTGAACCATACCCGGTGCTTAAGCTATAATCTTTATAACCGCGAAGTGAAATAATGTCGCTTCCGTATAAGTTGTAACCCGACATACCTGATCCCCCAACGCGGAACCCTTCAAAGGGTGATTTACGGTTGGCATTGTAATAGCCAAGGAATCCATATTCAAATTTTGTGTGCAACACCAGGTTCCTGTTTTTGGAAATGGGTGAAAACCAGTCGCCTTTAAATAACCATTTATGATATTCAATCCATTTGTACCTTTCTTCATTTGGCATCTTTGGATCACTGTAATGCTTACCGTTCCACAATGAATAAGGAGGCGTTAACTGTAAAGAAAGCGTAATATTCGATCCACTGCGGGTATACAAGGGATTATCCATAGAGTTTCGTCCAAAAGCGGTCTTAAAGCTAAAATTGTTAAATCCGCCATTTCCATTTCCGGTACCATCGTTCAGGAAGTAATAGTATCCTGCCATGTTCTGCAGTTTATAATGCTGGTACGACAATTCATGATACATGGTAAAAAAGTCATCCGGCCACGACAAACGATACCCGTATCCAAGGGCAACTTGCGACGTAACCTGTATCTGATCATCTGCTGAGGAAGCATTATCATAGGTATAGTTACTACCAGGATCATAATAATTATAGGGATTATAATAACTATTACCGTAATAATTACCATAACTGCTGCCGAACCCACCGTATCCGCTTCCATAAGAGGAATAAGGATCATTGTAATAACTGCTGTAGGAATTATTGGCCGAATAGTTCACCCTTGAGTGCGACAGTGAAATGGTAAACGAATTAGGCTTTTTACCACCAAACCAAGGCTCTGTAAATGAAAGGCTATAGGATTTATAGAACTTGCCACTGGTTTGGGCCCTTAGACTTAATGACTGTCCGTCGCCGGTAGGCAATGGTCTCCATGCTTCTTTATTGAAGATATTGCGTACCGAGAAATTGGAGAACTTCAAACCGATGGTTCCGACAAACATGTTGGCTCCCCAACCTCCGGAAAGCTCGATCTGGTCGTTGGCTTTTTCTACCAGTTCATAAGTGATATCCACTGTTCCATTTTCCTGGTGAGGCTTTACATCCGGCACAATGGATTCAGGATCAAAATGGCCCAGCTGTGAAAGTTCCCTGACGGTACGGATAATCTCTGCCTTGCTAAATAAGTCGCCCGGTAAAGTACGTATTTCACGACGGGCTACATGCTCATTGGTTTTGGTATTCCCTGTTATTAATATCTTGTCAATCGTTGCCTGCCGGCCTTCTGAAATTCGCATTTCAAGATTAATGGTATCCGATTCCACCTTTGTTTCCATAGGATTGATCTGGAAAAACAAATAGCCATGATCCAGGTAGTCGCTGCTTACAGCATCTTCATCGCCCGAGGTGCGTTTATCCAGTAATTTCTGATCAAATACATCTCCTTTTTTAATACCCAGCCGGGCAGCAAGGTATTCACTGGGGTAAATCGTATTTCCTACCCATTTGATATCCCCGAAATAGTATTTTTGACCTTCATCAATCCATAAATCCAGTCGGATACGGTCATTGTCAAGCTTGGTGATGGAATCCCTCACAATGGTAGCATCGCGATATCCTTTCTCGTTGTATTTCTTGATCAGGTTAATCTTGTCTTCAGCATATTTTTCACCAAGGAATTTCTTTGAATGGAAAAAGTTTCTCAGCTTCTTGGCCTTTGTCTTTTTCATCGAACGGTCGAGTACACTTGAACTAAGGCTTTCATTGCCGTGATAATGGATCTCCTTGATTTTTACCTTTTCCTTTTTATCCACATTAATGTCCAGGATCACACTGTTGGCCTGGGTAGTATCATCGCGCTGAATAATATTTACTTCCGTGTTTAAGAACCCTTTGGCCAGAAAAATACCCTTTATTGTTTTAGTGGCCGTCAGAATCTGGTTGTCAGTTACCTGGCTGCCTTTAAGCAACAATACTTTTTCAGTAATATCGTCTTTTTCTGACTTGGAGACCCCGTTAAAGTTTACCTCCGCCAACCGGGGGCGTTCCTGAAGAATGATTGTCAACCATATTTTATCTCCCACAATCTTGTCTGCAGTTATTTTCACATCCGAGAACAGTCCATGGTTCCAGAGTTTCTTGATCGAATTAGTAATTGCCTCCCCGGGGACATCAATCTGATCGCCAACATTAAGTCCCGATATTTGCAGAAGTACCTGAGTATCCAGATAACGAATTCCCTGAACATCTATACCTGCTATAGTATATTGCTTGGCAGTAGCGGAATAGTCTATCGAGAAATTGGTGCTGTCGGCTTCCTGAGAAAATACTTTGACACTGATTAACAGCAATACTAGAAACAGTTTTAATCTTTGCATTCTATTCGTTATTGAATTAGCTTTACTGATTGTTGACTCGTTTTTCCAAATCTTCTTTCACGATTCTGAAAATCGTAAATAGCCTCAAATAAATCTTCCTTCCTAAAATCGGGCCACAATTTAGGCGTAAAATATAATTCGGTATAAGCAATCTGCCACAACAGGAAATTACTGATCCTGCATTCACCACTGGTTCTTATAAGCAACTCAGGATCGGGCATTTCAGAAGTATTCAGGTAACAGTTCATGAGATCATAGTCAATGGCCGAAGGTTCCAGTTCTCCGCTCTTTACTTTTTCTGCAATGCGTTTTACCGCCTCTACAATCTCCCATTTGGAGCTGTAGCTCAATGCCAGAACAAGAGTTAAACCAGTACATTCATCCAGTTTATTGATCGACCATGTCAATTTCTCCTGGACATGCGTGGGAAGGCTTTTCACATCGCCAATTACCCGTAAACGCACATTGTTCTTTTTCAGTTCGTCAGTCTCCTCGGATATGGCATGAACCAATAGTCCCATCAGGGCATCTACTTCTTCTTTGGGACGAGCCCAGTTCTCGGTTGAAAATGCATAAAGAGTAAGAAAGCCAATTCCAATTTCACCAGCACCCTCTACTACTGAACGAACGGCCTCCACCCCATGTTCATGGCCAAAGGAGCGTTCATTGCCAAACTGGGCAGCCCACCTTCCATTTCCATCCATGATAATGGCCACATGACTTGGAATCTTTTCTTTTATCAGCTTGTCTTTAAACATTCTATTCATATATTCATTCATCGAACATTCGCTTTCCTGTCTTGGCCGGCGAAATCCTTTATTATGGTTTTTACCTGTTATTGGGATTATTTTCAATACCCCAGTCAAGAATCTTTTCCTTGGGCGTTCTTAATATCCATTGCTTATATCCGTACATCAACTTATACACCAGGTGAATCCCTGCATAGGCAGTCCAGTCATTATTGTGGTAGCGGTCCGTATAAGTTGTTGTCACATTCGGCATTTGGCTTAAGGGATCATCCAGGTTGTCCAGTTTATCAGAGAAGGTTTTTCTTAACCCGCCTTCCAGGCCTAAACCAATACGCTTGCTCAGGTTAAACTTAAAGCCTAACCCAAAAGGTATGGTAGGACTTATTTCTGAATTATTACCTCCCGAAACCAGCGGATTGGCATACGAATAAGTCTGCATCCCTAAGCCCCCAAATATATACGGAGAATATGGAGTTTCCTTGTCTCCTACAATATATTTATAAAAGTTGAACTCAAACTGAAGCGAGATGTCCAAAACATTTTTCTTAAAATCCCAGTAGTTGGTCAACAACGGATTATTATTAATATATTGAGTATTAAATTCCCCCTGTGCTCCGATATTCCCGTTCAACACATTAAAGCGTATTCCGTAACGCGGATTAAAGTTATATCTTACAAATGCTGCATATGCCGGATTTATTGATTTAGATAACTCGATCTTGGTCATGTCTCCGAAATAAGTGCCTGCTCCTCCAAAAAAGCCAATATCAAGACTAGGTTGCCCCTGCGCCTTAATACCTACAAAAACTATTAAAAAAACGAATAATAATTGCTTCATTGAATTCCAATTTGAAAGGGTTTTAACTCTGTAAAATATTCAGGCACTAGCATTTATATTCTGAACATAACACCTTTCAACAGCTACAAAAGTAATACAATTCTGATATATACATGCTTGGTGCATATTATAAAACCCAAATAGAGGTTAAAAATTGTTAAGCATACAAGGAATTTTAATTTCTTTTATCCGCTCCCCACATCAGTTTATTTCTTAAGGTTGAAAAGAAACTATGCTCTTTCAACCTGATAGTCTTCACATTAAAGGGTGCCTTACGTATCTTTAACAAAACAGAAAAGTACGTGGGCTCCGATTGTGAATCTACCGAAATCAGAAAATGCAATCCCCTTCCTTCTACCGATAGGGTAATTAAATGATGATCGGGCACCACAATAGGCCTTACCGTCAGGTGATGGGGTGCAATAGGACTAATCACAAAATTATGAGAATCAGGAGTAATAATGGGTCCTCCAACACTTAGCGAATAGGCTGTTGAGCCTGTAGGAGTCGCCACGATCAAACCATCGGCCCGGTAGGTATTTAAAAATTCATCGTTAATATAAGTATGGATACTGATCATGGAGGAAGAATCCAGCTTGGTTACGGTAATTTCATTCAAGGCATAATGAAATTCCGAGCGTTCTTCATTAATAATTTCCAATTCCAGCACGGTGCGCTCATCAATGATAATATTTCCGGCCAGGATATCATCCAGCGCTTTTTCTATTTCCTCACGGGCGATATCTGATAAAAAGCCCAGCCTGCCGGAGTTAATACCTACCAAAGGAATCGAACTTCTTTGGGCCATCATGAACGATTTCAACAAAGTACCATCGCCTCCCACACTAAAAATGAAAGCTACATCATCGGGCAATTCTTCGGTATTATCAAATACTCCTGCGATTTCGGGAAATAACCCGCAATCATTTTGTATGTATTCCAAAAATGGTTTGTAAACGAAATTCTCAAACTGTTTCTCCTTTAAAAGTTCCAAAAGCCTGGCCAGTTGTTCTCTAAAATCCGGATTTACAGTAAGTCCGTAAAGTGCAATTTTCATGTGATAATGATCGAATTTATATTTCCTCTTATTTGTCTGTTTAAGTTGTTGGCTATTGGCTTCCGGCAAAACATGCTGCTTTCGTCCAGCTTTTTCTTTGACCGAAACTTTCTTGCCTGCAGCCAGCCCCCAGTCGCTCTTTTTTATTTTTTACTCTCGATATTCAAACACTGGCTTCTGGTAACTGCCAATTACAGGGTAAAAACATCAAATATTCATAAATTTCATCAACTGATCAAAACGATCATCGTACATATCCTTCACATTGGATTCATCCATATAAACCGCTTTGATGTTGTAATCGTAGCGAACAAAGGTCTGAATTATTGCGGACAAATCCACCACATTTGTTTTAAGGGTTACGTTCATCACCATGGAATCCGGCAGTTGATGAATGTAAAAGCTAAGGATCTTGGCATCATTGCCTTCCACAATCTGGGCAATCTGTGGCAATGAATAATCGATTGAATTGAGTTCCAGTACAATTATCCCCCCGGGTTCCTTTACGGCCACAAGGTCAGAGAATTTCTGCACAAGGTCAAAAACAGTAATTACGCCCACGTATTCATCATAGAGATTCAGTACCGGCACCGCACTTAGCTTTAGCAGAGAAATGGAGGAAAAGACCTCATAAATATGCTGGTTGGTGCGAACATGGGGAGAAAGCATATGACTGGTATATTCGCCCAAAGGCTTGTCGATGATATTCAAATCATAGATAATTTTATCAGATACCAATGCCACCAATCTTTTGCCATCCACAATGGGCAAATGGGATATCCTGAACACTTCCATCCAGTTAAGGGCTTTTTGGCCTGTGTCTGTCAGCCTTAAAGGAGGGACAACTTCTGAAAGAAGGTTTTGTGCTATCATTAGTTTAATGTTTTCTGTTCAAATAATTCAAGTTCCTCGCTATTAGCTTCTGATCCCAAGTAATCGGGAACAGCAGCCCTTTTTCCATTCATTATTCCGGTTCAAGTTATCAATTTCTTTTAATTGTAACTACCAACTTCCTTTAATCAAATCTAAAATTGTAACTTGCACCCATAAAAATGATATTATGACCACACTTAGTGTAAATATAAACAAAATAGCAACATTAAGGAATTCAAGGGGAGGAAATACTCCAAATGTTTTAGAAGTAGCCATCAATTGTCAAAAATTTGGCGCCCAGGGGATTACCGTCCATCCAAGACCGGATGAACGCCATATTCGGCGTCAGGATGTTTTTGATATAAAACCGTATATTAACACAGAGTTAAACATTGAAGGCTATCCCAACGAAAATTTCATCCAAATGGTGATTGATGTCAAAGCTCATCAGGTAACTCTTGTGCCCGATGCCGACAGTCAGCTCACCTCCGATCATGGTTGGGATACCATTACCCATCTGGAGTTCCTTAAAGAGGTTATTGCCCGTTTCAAGGCTGCAAAAATCAGAACTTCCATCTTTGTCGACCCTGACCCCGTGATGGTTAAAGGGGCCAAAGAAACAGGTACCGACCGCATTGAACTGTATACCGAATCTTATGCCAAACAATACCCGTCGGACCCTTTGAAAGCAGTTGCCCCATTCAAAGAATGTGCCATGCTGGCCCATCAGCTCGGCCTTGGCATTAATGCAGGCCATGATTTAAACCTTAAAAACTTAAGCTTTTTTAATGACCATGTGCCTTACCTGGATGAAGTATCCATTGGCCATGCGCTGATTGCCGATGCACTTTACCTGGGATTGAAAAATACTATTCAGGAATATCTCTCCTGCCTGAAATAAACAACCATGAACCTTTTTTTCAGAGAAGAAGGAGAAGGATTTCCTGTTGTAATTGTACACGGATTATATGGATCATCGGATAACTGGCTGACGGTAGGCAAAAAACTAAGTGCCCATTACAAGGTTTACATGATTGACCAGCGCAATCATGGCCGATCTCCCAACTCGGATGATCACAGCTATGAAACGCTGAAAGAAGATCTTGCCGATTTTTTTAATCAGCACCATATCCAAAAAGCTATTTTGATAGGCCATAGCATGGGAGGAAAAACTGCCATGGCCTTTGCTGCCGATTACCCTGAAAGAATAGAAAAACTGGTAATAGTGGATATTGCCCCCAAGGATTATTTCCAACTAAACGACGAAAGCCAGTATTACCTTCATAAAAGTATCATGGAGGCCATGCTGGAACTGGACTTCAGCAGAATGGAAACAAGAAAAGATATAGAAAATTACCTGTCAGAGCGCATTGACAACTTTTCCATTGTTCAGTTCCTTTTGAAAAATGTACACCGCAAAAAAGAAAACCATCAGTTTGAATGGCGCATCAATATTAAGGTATTGTATGAAAACCTCGATGAAATCATCAGCGGGGTGAATGAGAGATGGTTTGAGGATCGCAGGCCTATTTTTAATTACCCGGTCCTGTTTATCAAGGGTGAAAATTCAAAATACATACAGGGCGCCGACTACGCATCTATTAAACAAATATATCCGGATGCCCTCATAAAAGTGATTCCTGATGCAGGGCATTGGCTTCATGCCGAACAGCCACAGCTTTTCATGGAGGTACTCGAACAATTTTTGGCTCAGCCAAATTAAAGACTTTACAATTTTAAAATGCCTTATTTCACCAATGCTATTCCGCTTATTGCGACACTTTGCCGAATGCAAAATTTCAAAAGCCGGTAATTTTAAACCATTATTAGCAACCACCAGCCCATCCTCACGTAAAGAGATAACATAAATCAGAAAACATACCTTTATGACCTGGCTTTTATGGATTCTTTTAATTTGCGTCTCTCTCCATTCCTTTTCCCAGCCTGTCATTCCGGCGCCGGATCACATTGTAGTTCTCATCATGGAGAATCATTCTTATAATCAAATTATTGGATCAAAAGAAGCCCCGACTATCAATACCCTGATAATAAGCTCAAATACTGCATTATTCACACAATCCTACGGGCTTGCCTATCCCAGTCAACCCAATTATGTCAGTTTTTTTTCAGGCTGCAACCAAGGAATAATCGATGACACATCACCCAAAACAATTCCTTATACCTCTGAAAATTTGGGAAGGCAACTGCTTGATGCCGGGAAATCTTTCATTTCCTATGCCGAAGATCTGCCCCAAGCGGGTTATGATGGCGAAACTGCAGGACTCTATGTTAGAAGGCATAACCCGGCAGTTTACTGGATGGGCAACGGGGTAAACCAACTTCCCCCTTCGGTTATTCAACCCTTTACTTCATTTCCTGAAAATTTCGCCCTACTGCCCACCGTTTGTTTTGTCGTTCCAAATAACCAAAACAACATGCATGACGGAAGCATTTTACAGGGCGACCAATGGATTAATTCTCATCTAAAAAGCTATGTAGAATGGGCTAAAACCCACAACAGCCTGTTTGTTCTCACTTTTGATGAAGATGATAAGTCCCAGGATAACCATGTGGCTACCCTACTTGCCGGAGAAATGGTCAGACCGGGTAATTATTCCCAAAAAATCAACCACATCAATATCCTGCGCACCATCGAGGAGATGTATGGACTGCCTTACGCCTGTGAGGCCTCAAAAGCCGACCCGCTAACTGGTTGCTGGAATACTCCCGACAGTACATCTGTCAATGAAACGACTCAGCAGATTAAAGTACATGTCGATCCGGTTCGCCAAAAGCTAACGGTTTTGATTTCAAAAGACTACCTGAAACTTGATTTAAAATTCACCCTAATGAATATTTATGGTGAAATAGTAAAAGAAGCTTCCATTCAGTCTTCCCAGACTACGCTTCATACCAATGAATTTAGTGCAGGGGTATACATTTATAAGTTATCCGGCAACAACAGGTTGCTTCATAAAGGCAAAATCGTGATTCCCTCATAAGGGCATTCAATATATTACCATCTGGAAAAGTGTAATCGTTCAATTTCCGTAAGCTCATTTGCTTTACAGTATTTCTATCCATCGGCATTATTCACTGAAAGTAAAACGGATTAATTTACAATTAACAACGACAGAACAAGATAAAATTGTTATATTTATTGAATAGTCTAAAACCAAAAACTTACACAATGGACGAAGGCAAATTAATCAGGATCTATTCTGGGTCAGAAGTTACAGCATTATTGCTGAAAGATGAACTGGAGCAATCGGGGGTTATGAGTATGATCAGAAATGATTTTCAATCAGGTGTTATTGCCGGTTTTGCAGGAGGGGTTCCATCGGATGTGGATCTTTATATTGAAGAAATCGACCTGGCCACAGCCGAGCCCATTGTAAGTAATTTTCTAACAGTCAACCCCCAATAAACAAAATCAACAAGAGCATCCTAAGAATGAAACCAAGGATAGAACCACTGACAGGGAAAAAGCTAGCAGGCAAACACCTTACCATGTCGCTTGCCAATAATACCACCGGCCTCCTATGGCAAAGCTTTATGCAAAAGCGAAAGGAAATTGCCAATGTAATTGGTACCGACCTTTACTCCATGCAGCTTTACGACCCCTCCT
Organism: Prolixibacteraceae bacterium; assembly: GCA_035297625.1. Taxonomy (GTDB): domain Bacteria; phylum Bacteroidota; class Bacteroidia; order Bacteroidales; family Prolixibacteraceae; genus Aquipluma. The sequence goes on along the minus strand of DATGYU010000154.1, from coordinate 16,045 downwards.
ATTTCGAAAGTTTTAACCCTGCCGCAACGTTTGAGAAATGGGCGGCCGTGGAAGTATCCTCTTTTGATCAACTGCCCGAAGGTTTCGAACCATTTACATTACCCTCGGGATTGTATGCTGTTTTTACCCATATTGGAGGCCCTTCTACAGGGTCTCAAACTTTTCAGTATATATTTCAAAACTGGCTGCCTGCCTCGGACTACAAGCTTGATAACAGGCCTCATTTTGAGCTTTTGGGAGCTAAGTACAGCAACAACGACCCCAATTCCGAAGAGGAGATCTGGATTCCTGTCAGGGCAAAAGAATAGCTGAATTTTGAAGGTGCCGATTTCAGGATGATAAGTAATGCCAGCGTATGGCCGTTGGCTTCTGGCTTCTGGCAAAACAGGCTGCCAGCATGTCACCTTGCATCCGATCGAAGCATTTCTTGCCAGCCGCAAGAAGCCAGAAGTCCTTTTTTGTCTGAGTGCTCATCCTCGCTTCTCCCAAAAAGGCTCCATTTATTAAATAACAATAACACCATTTATTGCTACCTTTGTCTAATATCAAAAACCAATAAAACCAACAAATTATGAATGACAAAAAAAATCTGATCCGCTCAATTCTGATGATCGCTTTTATTGCCCTATCGTTTTCATTTTCCACCCTTGCTGCCTCGCGCGATTATTACCAGATACAGGTGTATCGCCTTAATGGCAAAGCCCAGGAAGAAAAGCTGGACAATTATCTGAAAAACGCTTATCTGCCGGCACTGCACCGTGCAGGAATCCAAAAGGTGGGAGTGTTCAAACCTGTAGAAAGTGATACTACCGCGGGAAAACGCGTGTATGTCTGGATGGCTTTCAAATCATTGGACCATTTTGCCAAAGTTCAGGACGAGCTTGAAAACGACAAAGTGTTACTGGATAAAGGCACTGACTTTTTGAAAGCCCCTTTTGATCAAAAGCCATATGTACGCAAGGAATCGATTTTGTTGAAAGCATTTTCGGAAGCAGCCAATTTCAAGGTTCCCAATTTCACTACCGCCCCATCACAGCGCATTTATGAATTAAGAAGCTATGAAGGCCCAACCGATTATCTTTACCGTCAGAAAGTGAAGATGTTCAACGAAGCCGGCGAGGTAAAACTGTTCAATGACCTGGAATTTAACCCCGTATTTTTTGCTGAAGTTATCTCTGGAAGTAAGATGCCCAACCTGATGTACCTGACCACTTTTGCCGACATGCCTTCGCATGATGCCCATTGGAAAGCTTTCGGCGGACATCCTGAATGGAAGAAAATGTCGTCTCTGAAGGAATATGAAAATACCGTTTCGCATGCCGATATTTTATTGCTTCACCCAACCGATTATTCTGATTTTTAAAGAATAACCTCTATTTATAGATAAAGCCATTAGCTCTGTTCCATGAGCTGATGGCTTTTTTTATGCCTGTGCAGAAAGACACTAAACAGGTGACTATCGTTTACAGCACCTTCCTAAAAATCCCTTCCGAAATGCTTTAAACATCCTTGAGAATGTACCTGCGATCTCTTGACCCATTTGCTAATCATTAGAAGATCATTCGAAGATCGTTCGAAGGTGGTTCGAAGATGATTCGAAAAAATTCGAATGACCTTCTAATAACTTTCCAATAATATTCTAATAATTTTCTTATAACTAGTGGTATTCTGCCATATGCATTGTGATTTTCTACAATTGAGGATTCATGACGGATCAAGGGGGAATAAATCAATAAAGAAACAAGGAATATGGAATAATAAAGTATCTCAGGGCCAGGCCATACTTTTACATTTGTTATTTCATATTCGATATTACTTATTTATTTTATTCACAGCATTTCTGATTGATCCTTCTTGCCCAGTGTTTTAATGCAAAAAGCCCACTAACCATCTATTTGATGATTAATGGGCTTTTAGGATATCTACAGTTTAAAGATTAAAGTTCAAAATTCCAGGTTCCGGTATACTCAAGGATTGAAGGATTGAAGGACTGACCTCTGGTATTTTTTTACTGATCACTGAACACTGTCCATTGCTTCTTATTCCCACTCAATAGTTGCCGGTGGTTTGGAGCTGATATCATACACTATTCGGTTGATGCCCCGTACTTTATTGATGATTTCGTTGGACATTTTGGCCAAAAACTCATAGGGAAGGTGCACCCAATCAGCAGTCATTCCATCGGTGGAGGCAACAGCTCTAAGGGCTACCACATTCTCATAGGTACGTTCATCACCCATCACGCCTACCGACTGAACAGGCAACAGCATAGCTCCAGCCTGCCAAACCTTATCGTACAATCCCCATTCTCTAAGGCCGTTGATAAAGATGGCATCCGCTTCCTGAAGGATGCGTACTTTTTCTGGGGTGATATCACTCAGGATACGAATTCCCAGTCCAGGTCCGGGGAAAGGATGACGACCCAGCAGTTCAGGCTTCATATTCATGGCCTTGCCTACCCTGCGCACTTCATCCTTGAACAATAGTTTCAAGGGTTCAACCACCTTAAGGTTCATCTTCTCAGGAAGACCACCCACATTGTGATGTGATTTGATGGTAGCCGAGGGGCCGTTTACTGAAACAGATTCAATCACATCGGGATAGATTGTTCCCTGGGCCAGCCATTTGACTTCTTTTATCTTGTGCGCTTCCACATCGAACACTTCGATGAAGTCGCGGCCTATGATCTTACGTTTTTTCTCCGGGTCAGTCACACCAGCCAGGTCATCCCAGAACTTTTGTCGGGCATCAACGCCAACCACATTGAGTCCCATATGTTGATAAGAGTCCAGTACCTGCTGGAATTCGTCTTTGCGCAACAGCCCGTTATCCACGAAGATACAGGTCAGGTTTTTGCCAATGGCACGGTTTAAAAGCATACCGGCTACCGATGAGTCCACCCCACCCGACAGTCCCAGCACCACTTTATCATCGCCCAGCTGCGCTTTTAGCTGCTGAACGGTTGTTTCGATAAATGAATCAGGAGTCCAGTCTTGTTTACATCCGCAGATACCTACCACGAAGTTATGGAGCAATTGTGTCCCTTCGGTAGTATGATATACTTCGGGGTGAAATTGAATACCGTAAGTTTGTTCACCTTCCACCTGGTAAGCAGCCTTTTCGACATCGGCGGTACTGGCAATGATCTGGTAATTTTCAGGAATATGGACAATGGTATCGCCGTGCGACATCCATACCTGGGTATGTTCGCTAATGTTGGTAAACAAAGGATTGGAGGCATCCACATAGCCTAAGTTGGCCCTGCCGTATTCCCTGGAGTTGGAAGGTTGTACCTCTCCTCCAAAATAATGAGCCAGGTACTGGGCACCATAGCAAACACCCAGCAGGGGCATTTTGCCTTTTATTACCGACAGATCAGGCTTTGGCGCATTGTCGTCCCTTACAGAAAAAGGGCTTCCCGACAATATTACCCCCTTGACCGTTTCGTCAATGGCGGGATAATGGTTATACGGATAGATTTCGCAATATACATTGAGTTCTCTTACGCGTCGGCCAATCAATTGAGTGTACTGTGAACCAAAATCAAGTATAAGAATTTTTTCCTGCATGGGGTATTTTTTATTTGCGCCAAAGATAATTAAAATTAAAAAGGAAGCATTCTGAGAAGGGCTTCATACAGGAGAAGTAAGAAAAAAGTAAGGAATACCCTTTTGGAGGGGGTATTGTTGTAAAATATTTAACCACAAAACCCACAAAGAAGTTACACGAAGAACACAGAGAAAAATAACCTCTCTATTGAAAGACAATATAAATCATTTTGCTTTGGGATCTTCGCATAACGTCTTTTGCGCTTTGTGGTTATAAATAGCTCTACTCCACCTTTACAATCTTACCGTTGAAAAGGGCATTTCCGTTTTGGGTGATACGGAGAATATACATTCCTGGACGGCAGCCTGATATTTCAAGGGGCAAATAGCCATTTTGAACCACTGTATTTTTTTTCCAGACCAATGAGCCATTCTGATTATAAAGTTCGGCTACAGCATTGCCAATGGTTGTATTTGGCAAGCGAACCTCTACTTTATCCACAAAAGGATTTGGATATACACTAGCCGGAGCATCGGCCAGCAATTTGTCGTTACCGGTGAAGTCATAATACCATTGTTTATCCAGGTATGCAAGGCGTTGGGTGATCCAGTCTTTCATCCAGATAACTTCAGAAACATAGGTTGGACCCACATAATAATTGGGCCAAATATATTTGCCGATTACACCAGTCCATCGCTGATAATTGCGTACCTGGGCTTCTGCCAGGAGATTGGTAAGACTGTCGGCCACAAAGTTGATATGCTGGCTGGTAAATTCATGCTTGCGTATCCATGACCAGCGTCTTTTGAGTTTTAGCACATAGGCCGGGTCTTTCATCAGCTTATTCCACCAAAAAGGATTCTGCCAGTAATCGCCCCCTAAATTGTTCTGGTATTCAAAACCGGTAGTCATCCAGCCATCGTAATAATCCGCATTTCCATAGGTGAGGTTAAAATCCCAGATAGGCCCGCAATTTATCAGCCCGTTTTTGTCTTTGAAAAGATAAGAACTCAAACGATAACCATCCACATTCTTTGCCAATTCATTCATGATCATGAAGTCGATAAAGGACGTGTCATTCAAGTAGTCATGGTAGCTTCCAATGCCTGTAAACTTCTCCCTATATAGGGCAGTTTCCATGTTATCTACGTAATTTTTGATGTAAGACTTCTGCTCAGGAGTTATTACTGTTGACTTGGGATAATCGTACTGGTAATAAGTTGAATTATTGACATTTAGATAGCTGGACGACCAGCCATCTCCACCGCTGCCGGTAGTCTTGTCAATTTTGATGATATATCCGCCTGTAAGGTTCTCCCCTGAGATATCGGTGGTAAGCAGTTTGGCAATATCTACCCGGTTCTTGTTACGCTTGATTTTTTCCATCAGCACATACACCCCTTCATATACGTTATTTACAAACAACTCGACATAACGGCACCGTGGTGCATAATTACCAAGAGAGGCATCAAGGGTATAAGAAAGTACATCCCGGATCATAGTTTTATCCGTATAAGGGGCATATAAAATCCAGTCGTTTTCCTGGGGCATCCCCAACAGGGAAACATCCATATCCAGCCAGTCAAGGGTTTTTATTTCAAATCCGTAGCTTTTTTTTTGAAACTGCTGAGAGGAAGAGCCTCTTATTTCAATGGAGATGTTGCCATTAAAATCATTCCTTGGGTCCTTAACACCATTGCGTATTCCTGGTCCATTCCAAACAATGCCCATGGAGGCATGGATCTTAGGATCGTCGACAATGGTTTGTCCATTGGTATTAATGAATACCAGCGGCAGGTTGGATGAGGTAAATGTCTGTGCAAAAACAAGTGAGGTAGAGAATATGAAAGGGAGGATGAAAACTAAGAGCCTGGTTTTAAATGACATTCGGTTAGGGAAGGTTATGAGATAGTTAATTTGAAAGCAAAGGGCAGGAAAATGAAAGGAACACTGAGAAGAGGAGAAGAGGAGAAATTGAGAAAAGGAGATCATTTTACTCTCGGAAGTTCTCATTTTCTCATTCTCTCACTCGCCCATTTTCTCAGTGCACCTTTTATGTGTTTTTTACTATAATTCCCGGATCCAGATATTCCTATAGCTTACAGGATTACCATGGTCCTGAAGGATAATTGGACCAGCACCGTGAGGCTGAACAAAGTATTCAGGAATTCCGATATATTCTGTTGGACCGCGCAGGGCCACATGATTCTGAACCAATACTCCGTTATGCAGTACCGTTACTGTTGGAGGAGTAAAATAAGTACCGTTGGCATTGAATCTTGGGGCGGTGTAAATTACATCATACACCTGCCATACACCCGGTGCTTTGCATACGTTTACCAGCGGAGCGTACTGTTTGTAAAAACTACCGGCCTGACCGTTACGATAAGTCCTGTTGTTGTAGTTATCCAACACCTGGAGTTCATACAAGCCTTGCAGGAAGATACCACTGTTGCCACGTCCCTGGCTTTCTCCCACTACTTCAGAAGGTGAACGCCATTCAATGTGTAACTGGAAATCATTGAAATTACGTTTTGTTTTAATTGTTCCGGTACCTTTGGCAACTGTTACAGCGCCATCAGCAACTTTCCATGCCGGAGCACCGCCTTGTTCACTGACCCATTCTTCGCTCAGATTATTGCCATTGAAAAGGACAATAGCATCTGAAGGGGCATCGCTTACAGTTGCTCCCGGAGTAACTACAGTGACTTCAGGATCCCAGATTTCTGTCATCTCAGGTTTCATAGGAAAATCAGTCCTTCCCTGTGCAAAAATTGCAGCACAAGCCAACACTCCTGCCACTGATAATAATACACGTTTCATTTTAATCGGTTTTGGTTTATAAATTTATAAATATCAATTATTTAAAGTTACTTGCTACTGGCTGTTGGCTACTTGCGGCTGTCAAAACAGTCCCCTATGGTCAAACTCTGTCGTTGATTAAAGCATTTCCAGCAACCAGAAGCCAAAAGCCCCATTAAAGATCCAGCTCTTTCATGATGTTATCGATCTTTTCATTGGCCCATGCTTCAACAGCATCGAAATCGGCACGGCTCTTTAATTCACTGGTCACTTCAAAGTAAAACTTTATTTTTGGTTCAGTGCCCGAAGGACGAACAGAAATTTTGGTGCCATCTTCCGTAAAGAACTGCAGCACATTCATTGCTATTTTCTGATCGATCGGCTTTTCTTCACCTGTAAGAATGTTCTTTTCGATCAAAGTATCGTAATCCTTCACATACATAAGGTTGGAACCGCCCAGCTGACGGGGAGGACTGGTTCTGAAGTTTACCATCATCCGCTCAATTTCCTCAGCGCCTGACTTTCCTTCACGAACGATATATTTCATCTTTTCTTTTGAATACCCGTATTCAAGATAAATATCCAGCAGCAGTTCAAACAATGTCTTTCCCTGATCTTTGGCCCAGGCAGTAATCTCAGCCATCAGGGCGCAAGAGGAAACGGCATCCTTGTCGCGTACAAAATCGGCAGGCATGAATCCAAAGCTTTCTTCACCGCCGCCAATATATTTCTTTTTGCCTTCCTGTTCACGAATGGTTTCAGCGATAAATTTAAAGCCCGTATATACGTCGTAATAGTCGATGTTGTTTCTGCGGGCGATCTCGGCAATCTTCTCGGTAGTTACAATGGTCTTTACGATAAATTCATTGCCCTTGAGCAGATGGTTCTGCTTCATATTGGTGATGATGTAATAGATAAACAGCATGGCTGTCTGGTTCCCATTGACGATGATATATTCGCCATGGTTGTTTTTTACAGCTACCCCAATACGGTCGGCGTCAGGATCGGAAGCCATTACCACATCGGCATTCACCTCTTTGGCCTTTTCAATGGCCATTTTCATAGCAGCCGGTTCTTCCGGGTTTGGAGATACCACCGTCGGAAAATCACCGCTTACCACATCCTGTTCGGGCACATGAATAATATTGTTGAAGCCAAAAGCTTTCAAGGCCATAGGAATCAGCTTAACGCCTGTGCCATGGATGGGAGTGTAAACAATTTTCAGGTCCGCATATTTCTTTACCAGGTCAGGAGCTATGGAGACCGTTTTTACCATATCAATGAATTTACGGTCAGCTTCTTCGCCAATTATTGTGATCAACTTATCGTTTCCTTTAAACTTGATATCTTCGGCTTTTACTTTTTCTACTTCTGCAATCACATTTTCATCATGGGGGGCCACCAATTGAGAGCCATCACTCCAGTATGCCTTGTAACCATTGTATTTCTTGGGATTGTGAGAAGCTGTCAGGATAATACCGCTCTGGCATCCATATTCCCTGATCACATATGACAGTTCCGGGGTTGGACGCAGATCATCAAATAGCAATACTTCGATGCCATTGGCAGAAAAGATTTGAGCACTGGTCTCAGCATACAACCGACTATTGTTGCGGCAGTCATGTCCAATGGCCACTTTGATGGATGGCAGGCTGGAAAATTCCTTTTTAAGGTAATTGCTTAACCCCTGGGTAGCGGCTCCCACAGTATAGATATTCATCCGGTTGGTACCTACGCCCATCACACCGCGCAAGCCACCCGTTCCGAATTCCAGATCTTTGTAAAAGGCATCAATGAGTTCCGTGGGATCTTTATCTTCCAGAAGCTTTTTCACTTCGGCACGGGTATTAGCGTCATACACGTCATTTAACCATTCGGTAGCTTTGGCGACTACCTGACTTAATACATCGTTGGTTACTGTCATGATTGTTGATTTTTTATTTCAAGAATACATTTTTCTAAACTCGAACGCCAGTATGGTATCTGAGTTCCAAAAATACTTTTAATTTTTGATTTATTTAAAACACTGTAAGGCGGGCGTGCTACCGGTGAAGGGTAATCTTTTGATTCGATGGCCGATACTTTACAATCAACACCATAAATCTGATGGATGGCAATGGCAAAGTCGTACCAGCTGCAAACCCCTTCATTGGAGTAATGATAGATTCCCGGTACAAAGCTTACTGCCTTGGTTTCTGTCTTTTGAATAATTTCCAGAATTGCCATTGCCAAATCACCCGCGTAGGTTGGTGTTCCTACCTGATCGAAAATAACGTTAAGTTGATCGCGTTCATTGCCCAGGCGGATCATGCTTTTTACAAAGTTTCCGCCAAAGGATGAGTACAGCCATGAAGTACGTATGACAAGCGTTTCAGGGTTATTGGCCAAACTAATCAGCTCGCCTTCCAGTTTGGTATTCCCGTAGACCGAAGTGGGGCAAACCTCATCTTCTTCCACATAGGGACGATAATTGGTACCGTCAAAGACATAATCGGTGGACACCTGTACGAAACGACAGCCCACGGCTTTTGACTTCTCTGCCAAAATAGCTGGTGCCACGGCATTGATCAGCCAAGCAGTCTCACTATCCGTTTCTGCCTTATCGACCGCTGTATAAGCAGCACAATTGATCAGCCATGCAGGCTTTTCTTCTGAAAGCATTTTTTCAACCGCTAATGGATCAGTGATATCCAGCTCTTTCACATCGGTAAAGACAAAGCTAAGTTCAGAAAACAATCCGGCAATCTTTCTTAGTTCAGAACCAAGCTGCCCGTTGGCGCCGGTAATTAATAGCTTAGTCATTGGCTTGATAAATAAAGTTCATATCAGCTTCAGCAAATGATGGATGAAGCATATCTTTCCCTGAAATAACGGATTGCGAGGCTTCTATTCCCCAGTTGATATTCAGGGAAGGATCATTGTAAATAATTCCTCTTTCAGCAGCAGGATTATAAAAAGCATCACATTTATAGGAGAAAACGGCCGTTTCACTTAACACGGAAAAGCCATGAGCAAAACCTTTAGGGATATAAAACTGCAGTTTATTTTCTTCGCTGAGTTCCAGTCCGTAGGATTGGCCAAAGGTTGGAGATCCTTTTCTGCAATCGACCGCCACATCATATACACGGCCCTGGATCACCCGTACCAATTTGGTTTGGGCATAAGGATTAAGCTGGTAATGCAATCCGCGAATAACCCCTTTGGATGATTTGGATTCGTTATCCTGTACAAAATTGCCGTTGATTCCGGCTTCACTAAGCTTTTGCTGATTATAACTTTCCAGGAAATAGCCCCTTTGGTCAGCAAAGACCGTCGGTTCTATAATAAGAAGCCCTGGAATGGGTGTTTCAATTATCTTCACTATGAATTATAAATTAAGAACAATAATTAATGTTTAAAATGATTGAATTTGCCTGTTGGCAAGCTTTATCAGGTATTCTCCGTACTGGTTTTTCTTTAGGGGTTCGGCCAAGGCCAGCAGTTGATCCCTGTCGATATAATTTTTGATAAAAGCGATCTCTTCAATACAGGATACTTTCAGGCCCTGGCGTTGTTCAATCGTTGAAATAAAGGTAGAAGCCTGCATTAAACTCTCATGGGTTCCGGTATCCAGCCATGCAAATCCACGGCCCAGCAGTTTCATGTTCAGACGGCCTTCTTCCAGATACAGGCGGTTCAGATCTGTAATTTCTAGTTCTCCGCGCGGGGAAGGTTTTAGCCCCTTGGCTTTTGCTACCACGTCGTTGCTGTAGAAATAAAGACCTGTAACGGCATAATTTGACTTAGGCTGAGCAGGTTTTTCTTCCAGCGACAGCACTTTGCCTGATTCATCAAACTCGGCCACCCCATAACGTTCAGGATCGTTCACGTAATAACCAAAAACTATGGAACCGTCTTTAAGCTCAGCAGCTTCTTCCAGGATAGGTGTAAAGTTATAACCGTAGAAGATATTGTCGCCCAACACCATACACACGCTGTCATTCCCGATAAATTCTTCCCCGATGATAAAAGCCTGGGCCAATCCGTCAGGTGAAGGCTGAATGGCATATTCCAGTTTAATGCCCATCTGACTGCCATCATCCAAAAGATCCTGATACAGGTGGATATCTTTTGGTGTAGAGATAATCAGGATTTCCCGTATCCCTGCCAGCATCAGTACTGATAAGGGATAATAGATCATGGGCTTATCATAGATCGGAATAATTTGTTTGGAGATACTTTTTGTAATTGGATAGAGGCGTGTACCTGAACCACCTGCCAGAATAATTCCCTTCATAGTTTATTTCGTTTTAAGTTTTCCTGTTAAAAGATCATCAAAATAGACAATAGTTTTAAGCAACCCTTCGCGTAACGGTATCTTTGGTTCCCAGCCCTGCAATTTTTCCTTTGCAAGAGAGATATCCGGCTGTCGTTGTGTGGGGTCATCGGAAGGCAGGGGCAAATATACGATTTTAGATTTTGAACCGGTAAGTTCAATGACATTCTGTGCCAGTTCAAGCATTGTAAATTCTCCGGGATTGCCAATATTTACCGGCCCAATAAAATCATCATCCGTTTTCATCATTCTTACCATCCCTTCCACCAGATCGTCGACATACTGGAAAGAGCGGGTTTGGGTACCGTTGCCAAAGATGGTAATATCCTTATTCTGAAGTGCCTGCACAATAAAGTTGGAAACCACCCTTCCATCGTTAGGCTCCATTTTAGGCCCATAGGTATTGAATATGCGCACTATTTTGATGCGCACATTGTTTTGGGTGTGATAGTTGACAAACAGCGATTCCGCGCAACGTTTTCCCTCATCATAGCAAGACCTTATTCCAATGGGATTAACATTCCCCCAGTAATCTTCCGTCTGGGGATGGATGTTGGGGTCCCCATATACTTCACTGGTAGAGGCCTGCAAAATCTTTGACCGGGTCCTTTTTGCGAGGCCCAGCATATTGATCGCCCCCATCACCGAGGTTTTAATGGTCTTGATGGGATTATACTGGTAATGCACGGGTGAAGCCGGGCAGGCAAGGTTATATATCTCATCCACCTCAATATAATAAGGCATGCTGACATCGTGACGGATTATCTCAAAATAAGGATGATGCAGCAGATGAACAATTTTCTCCTTTTTACCGGTGAAATAATTATCCATGCAAACCACCTCATTTCCTTCTTCCAAGAGCCTTTCGCATAAGTGAGATCCCACAAAACCGGCTCCCCCGGTAACTAGTATTCTATTCATGTTCTGTATTTTATTTTTATTGAATAACAGGTTTTATTTATTCTTCATTAAATTAACTTCATCCATTCATCCATTTTAATAATTGAATACTGAATTTTATTACAATAAATGTAAGAATAATAAATGAAACCTTGGGAGCAGAGTAATATGAATTATGCTACAATCCCTAAACTCCAGGGCAAAATTATCAGATAATTTAAGATAAACATAGAATTATCTTACTAATTCAAATATGAGTGACCAAACAAAGTTTTTGTAATTTTGTTTTTTGATAAATGATTAGTTCCTTACTCTTATATTAACTGACTTAATTTATAAAACTATGATTTTTGCCCAAGCAATTCCCTTGATCTTTGGCATAAGGCCAGAATTTATCCTGTTTGCGCTAACCCTTTTAGGAGTGGCCCTTTTTCACCGTTATACCTTATGGGTGGCTCTTATCGGCCTTACAGCCATCCTTACCTTTAAATTCGTTTTTATACCTGGATTCGATCTTGGTGAACATCTCTTTGGTCATGTAAATTTTGTCGATCAGGTGATACATAAGGAAATGAGAGTAGGCGAATGGGGTACCCTGTTAAACCTGCTGGGACTGCTGATCGGCTTTGCCATCCTTTCCAGGCATTTTGAACAATCCAGAGTTCCGGAATATGTACCTAACCTGTTACCAGACGACTGGAAAGGTCCTCTGGTCCTTCTAATTTCAGTATTCGTTTTGTCCTCCTTTTTGGATAACATCGCGGCAGCATTAATAGGCGGAACCATTGCACTGGTTGTCTTTAAGCACAAAGTTCATATCGGCTATATAGCAGCAATTGTAGCAGCAAGTAATGCAGGAGGCTCGGGAAGCGTCATTGGCGATACCACTACTACCCTGATGTGGATTGAAGGAGTCTCCCCTTTCAACGTTTTTCATGCCTACGTGGCCGCTTTTACCGCCCTTGCTTTTTTCTCAATTTTCGCCTCCATCCAACAGCATAATTATCAACCCATCCAAAAAGAAGCAAGCTCCAATGTGGTCATCGACTGGGTAAGAGTTGGCATTGTGGGCTTCATTTTAATAATGACCATTCTTACCAATGTATTTTTTGATTTCCCGGCTTTGGGTGTGTGGATTGCCATTATCATCGGGGCCTTTATCAGGCAAACAGACTGGGCGGAAGCAAAAAATGCCATTGGCGGTTCTCTCTTTCTACTCTCTCTTGTAACCTGTGCCTCTCTGATGCCTGTGGAAGAATTACCGGTAGCTTCATGGCATACCACTTTCACCCTGGGATTTATTTCTGCTGTTTTTGACAATATCCCTCTCACCAAACTTGCACTCGAACAAAATGGTTACGACTGGGGAATGCTAGCCTACGCTGTTGGATTTGGCGGATCGATGATCTGGTTCGGCTCCTCTGCCGGAGTGGCTATTTCCAATAAGTTCCATGAATCAAGATCCGTGTTCAAATGGATAAAGGCAGGGTGGCATGTAACAGTGGCTTATGTCCTTGGGTTTTTCGTCTTACTATTCCTATTGGGATGGGAGCCACAAGTCATTCCTGAGAAATCCGCTAAATCAAATAATACGGAAATCAGTAAATAGAAACATTCGCTTATTACATTTAAGAAGAAAGTACCAGAGAGCTTAAGTATCTTTGTATTTGGTAGAGCTACCATTTGTGCACTTTGCGTTTTCCAATTTGTGCTCTCAGGGCTTTGCCAGTAACTATGGGGACTTGGGTAACTGAAAAGACGGACATGGTATTTCTCATCCCTATTCCGTTCTCCGTTCTCCCTGCCCAAGCTCCTTGCTATTCTTAGTTTCATTATTCAACTTAAATTTCGTATTCTTGCATACCAATTAACTAAAACAATAAATCATGAAAAAACTTACCGTTATTTGTCTGCTCCTGATGTTTGTATTTTCAGGAATGGCTCAGGACAAAAAAATCAATGTACTGGTATTCTCCAAAACTTCAGGCTTCAGACACAACTCAATAGCCTCAGGTTTGAAGATGATGAGCGACCTTGCACAGGAAAGAAAATGGGTACTTACCGCTACTGAAAATGCGGATTTATTCACTCCCGAATTCCTGAAGACTTTTGATGTGGTGGTATTTTTAAATCCTACCATGGATGTGCTGAACGAACAACAGCAGAAAAATTTTGAGGCTTTCATGAACACAGGCAAAGGATTTGTAGGTATACATGCTTCTGCTGACTGTGAATACGACTGGGCATGGTATGGCCAATTAAACGGAGCGTTTTTCAAAACCCATCCTAAATGTCAGGAAGGAACTGTGATTTTTGAAAATACAGACCACCCATCCATGGCTCCTTTCAAAGGAATGCAAACATACCGTACTGTGGATGAATGGTACACTTTCAAGGAAAATCCACGTGCTAAGGTAAAAGTACTGGCCCGTCTGGATGAGACTTCCCTGGATGCTGAAACCATGAAAGACGACAAATGGAAAATGGGTGACCATCCCCTGATCTGGTGCCAGGAATTAGGCAACAGCCGTTCATTCTATACCGTTTTTGGTCATACCCCTGAAGCTTTCCAGGATCCAAAAGTAAAAGAACATATCGGCTGTGCTGTCGATTGGGTAGCAAAAAGGAATTAGTGGTCAATGGTCAGTGATCAGTGGCCAGTCCTTCAATCCTTCCGTTTCTTGAAACTTGAAACTTGAAACTAATAGGGGCTATCTCTAATGTGAGACAGCCCCTTTTTTAATATTCTTTAGTGGCTTAATGTTCAGCTATCGGATCCGGTGTTTTATCAGGATCGCCCTGAACATAGCTGTCAGATCTTACGGCTCCCAGCAGTAAAATGCCTGCTACGTGAGGGGTAGCCATGGAGGTACCCGATAAAGTGGCATATCCTCCATCCTTATAGGCAGAATAGATCGATACACCCGGAGCACAATAGTCAACAGGAGGATTACCGTAATTGGAGAAATAAGCAAACTTATCATTCTTATCCATTGCCGAAACAGTGTAAATATTATTTCCGTTCACCCTGGCAGGTGAATGATTATTGGCATTGTCTGACTCATTTCCTGCAGCCAGGGCAAATTTCACGGATTTGGAGGCTCCCAAAACAGCATCATCCAACGAAGTGGAAACGCCTCCTCCAAGGCTCATATTGGCCACATCGCCCGCTACCCCATTTGCTGCTACATAATTAACCCCGGCAATCACCCCTGAGGTAAAGCCACTTCCCCTGCGATCGAGCACTCTAACAGCTACAACAGTGGCTCCGGCAGCTACGCCTACTACCCCGATATCGTTGTCTTTAGCGGCAATGGTTCCCGATACATGAGTGCCATGTCCGTTCTGATCATCAGGAGTAGTATTTGCCCCAAGGAAAGTCCTGGATCTGTTTACATCCACCGTCAAATCAGGATGGTTTAAATCAATACCTGTATCGATGATCCAGGCAGTTTTACCGACAGCACTTACTCCCCCGTTAACACGGGTAATTCCCCATGGAACACTCTGAGCCACAGGCTGAGGGGCCGGTTTTCCATACATCTCAATAGGTGATAATGCAATAACCTTATCAGCCTCAACATACATAACATTGACATCCTCACCCAGCCTCTTAGCCTGCCCCGGAGCTATCTTAACGGTAAAGCCCTGCAAGGCGGTTTCATAAACCTCTTCTACCTTACCTGTAATGGCATACTTTTTTAACAATCCCTGGGCTTTCTCTTTCACTTTTGCATTACGACTGGTAAAATCTGAGTTAGCAATAGTAGCATCGTTTTTCAGTACAACAATATACTTGGCAGCAACTGAAGCACTTTTTAGGGTAGTTTCCTCGTTTACAGAAGTAAGGGAATCTTTATCAGAACATCCGGCTATGGTCATGCAAGCCAGAAATACAGCGGAATATAAGTTCAGTTTTTTCATACATGATTTTTTTGAGTCAAGTATTATTACTGAAATAATTGTAAAAAGTTGTATTTCAGCACTAAAAAGAAACATCATTTATTAATAATTCGTATGTTCAACCTTAAGTTATAAAACATTAAACAAGAAAAAAGAGGTCATAAATGCCAATTAATTGATTATTGGTTATTGGATATTTTTTCTTTTACCATGGGTTGCACCCAATGCCTATTTACATTCTACTCTATCAGAGTCTTTCTCCTTCTCATCTTCTCATCTTCTCATTTTCTCCTCTTCTCTCCCTTCTGTCGCGCAACATTATTATCTTCGCCTATAAGATTATCTGCATTCAATGAAAAATAGTACTAGCAATATACAACGGGAAATTACCCCTTTATCGCAAGAAGACTGCCTGCTGGTCTTCGACCGTGTCAAGAGAAACTTTGACTTTCCGGTGCATTTCCACCCTGAATATGAGTTGAATTTCATTTTTAATGCACACAATGCGGAGCGTGTGGTGGGAGATCATGTGGGCGCTAATGGTGAATATGAGCTGGTATTGGTGGGGCCCAATGT
>DATGYU010000153.1:0-9791 GCA_035297625.1 Prolixibacteraceae bacterium | reverse complement strand
CCTTACATCAAAAAATCAGCGGGCAGTCCTTTGATCTTTTCAATGGTCATCTTGCGGATATAAAATTCACCGCCTTCTGATTGTATCTGTATCTTTCCTTTGGTGAGGGGTACCCTTTTGCCGTTCTCCAGCTTGCTGCATTTGGTATTGACCATCACGGCCTGCCCGTTGACCACATGGATAGAAGTTTGCCCATAGCAGTATAAATCGATAGTATTCCATTCGCCCAAGGGTTTTTCGGCATCATACGCTTTTTTGATGGAACGGCCATTGTCTTTTTCACTGAAAGTCAGTGGTAGTCCTTGCGGGTCATACAAATAACTTTTGCCATCACCTGATTTAATCACCTTGGTTTCGCAATAAGTGTCGGACATCAGGTAAGTATCGCCAAGGTTGCCATGCATCATCTGATGTTCAATGGTAGCCATCCAGGTGCCAAAGGCAGCGCCAAAAGGTCCATAGCTGTGGTAAAGTAATCCACTGTTACGCTGGCCATACACCTTTTCGCCCCATTTGAATTCAAGGTGCAGGTGGTAGTTGCCATATTCTTTTTTGGTGGCAAGGGAAGCAAAAATATCTCCTGATACGTGGATCATTTTCTTGCCGTCAACTTCTACCACTTTATAAGTGGATTCAGGGGTAGCTTTTTTAGCCTGTTCTTCAAAGCCTTTGATAGGAGTACCCAGATGAATATCCCAGTTCTTAAGGTCTTTACCATTGAAAAGTGGTTTTTGCGGGTAGGCATAACTTGTTACGATGCTCACCGCTAACAGAAGTAAAATCTTTTTCATCTTGGATTGGTTAAAATTGGTGATTAGTAGAACAACAAAAATAAGAATTTGAATGCATGAAAAACTCATTGCATGTAAATCCGCGTAATCCGCTTTAATCCGCATAATCTTAAAAGGTCATAAAAAAACTGCCCTATAGCAATAGGGCAGTCTATCGAAAAGTCAATTATAAAATTTAATTTGGTTGAGAACTGATTAATTCCTGCGCTCTGTCCAGAATGGTTGTGTCGTCTAAAAGTACAACGCCACCATCGGGTCCCGGTTCAATATGCAGGCCAACGGATTTCCCTCTGTCATAGTTTGCACCTCCAAAATAATTCCTTACAGTTTCAACTTCAAGGTTGAATTCCTTTGCGATCTGGTGTATTGAACCGGCGGGTAAACTGTCTTTGATGTGACGCAATTCGTTAAAAGTGATTTTTCTCTCCATGACAATTAGTTTTTATGGTTGTATACTTTAATCTTCTTATCGCCTTTAGAACGTTAAAGTTAAAATTAATATAGAAATAACAATAGGATTACGCTTAGTTTTAAATATATGTTTTGGATAGTTGTTAGATTTTTTCTATTTAACAGATTTTGGTTATAGTACTTCTTCTTGTTTCATAAGCTTTTCAGTAATAAAGTGACTTTTATCCCTGTCAAAAAACAGGTAAATAATTAACAATTATTAAGGTTAGCGTGTTCCTTTTTTGATGGCATCATAGATTGCCTGGTGCATGGCAGGGCGAATATTGAGATCAGAAATGGCCGAGTTATTCCTTGTCGGATAAACCCTGTTGGACAGGAAAATAAACAACAACTGGTTTTCTGGATCAGCCCAGGTAAAGATTCCAGTAAATCCGGTATGGCCATAACTTGAAGGACTGGCATCCGGGGCCGGGAATTTATTCTTAATGCCCCTTACTCCCGGGTCGGGACGGTCGAAGCCCAAGGCCCTGCGGTTGTTTAAAGCGGATGCTGGCGCCTTGGTAAATTCATGGACGGTGGCTGAAGAGATGTATTGTTTGCCCCCGTAATAGCCCATCTGCAAGTACATCTGCATCACTTTTGCCAGGTCGTTGGCCGAGCTGAACAGGCCGGCATTGCCCGAAACACCGCCAAGTACCGCAGCCAGCTCATCATGCACATAGCCCTGGGTGACTTCCTTCCTGAAAACTTCGTCATCTTCCGTTGGGGCAATCTGTTCCACCGGGTAACGCTCAATAGGTTTGTATCCTGTAGTGACAGCCCCAAGGGGCTTGTAAAATTCCTTGTTCATGTAATCCTGAAAGTCCTTTCCTGTTAGTTTTTCTATCATCGTGGGCAAAAGCCCAAAGCCAAGATCGGAATAGACGTATTCCTTTTGAGGAAGAAGCGGCGATTGGATAATATCCTGGATGACCTGCTGCTTGAAATCTTTCTTTTCATAAAGGTCTTTTGAGATGCGCACCGGAAATTGAGCATCGGGCTGTTTGCTAAAGACATCTTTTCGTAAGGTGTTGTTAGTACCCGGTTCCATCCATACGGGCAAAAAACTCCTGAACCTTGCCTGGTGCGTCAGGATATCTGTAAGGGTAATATCCTTCTTGTTGCTATTTCTCAATTCGGGGAAGTAATCCGAAAAAGGAACATCCAGTTGAATGGCTTTTTCGTCATAGAGTTTCATGATAGCAGGCAGCGGAGCCGTAATCTTGGTAACAGAGGCAAGGTCATACAAATCATTGGGTTGCACGGCATGTAAGTTGTCATAGGTAAAATAACCATAGCATTTGTCCATAATCACTTTACCGTTTTTGGCAATTAAAACCTGGCAACCGGGAAAGGCTTTGTGTTCAATACCATAGTTGGCAATGGAATCTATTTTATGCTGAAGAAAAGTTGAGCTGATTTTGACTTCCTCGGGCAAGGTGTATTTCAGCCTTTTGATATTTTGAACATCAAAACCCGCACGGAGGGGGTACAGGTCTTTCACTTTCACCGGCAGCTTTCCCGAAGCGTTGGTAGCCCCAAATATTAGTTCCGCGGCCAGTTCCTGCGCATCCGTGTCATCCTGATAGGCGACAATAAGACTTTGGGTACTGTTTATTGCTGGAAAATATGGCAGGGCGTAGGGATTTCCAAAGAAACAAGTAATGGTCTTGCGGCTTTTTAGTCTTTCGATAATGCTGATTTGCTGGTCCGTAACTTTAAAACGTTTGAAAGGATATAATCCCATATTGTGTACACCCACCACAATCAGGTTGTATGACTTCAGCTGATCGAGCATGTTGACAATATCAGAATCTGAGGCAGTTTTTGGAATACAAAAGTTATCAACCTGGGTGTAATTGTCCAGCATTTTTTGGAAAGGGGCTATCTGTTCACAGCCAATGGAAAGACTGGCTATTTTCAAGGTATCCAGCCTTTGCAGAGGAAGGATGTTTTCCTGGTTGCGCAATACGGTCATCGATTGTTCCTGTAGCAGGCGCTTGGTAAGCAAATATTGGTTTTTATTGAGTTTTTCGACCAGGTTATTGGTATTTACCAGTTTGTTTTGGTTGAGGCCAAGCCAACGTTTGACAAGCAATACCTTGCGGCATTTTTCTTCAATTTCCTGCAGTGTTAATTCTCCGCTGGCCACAGAAAGCAATACCGCGGCCACTGCCTTATCCAGACGAGGCACAATTTCTACCATATCATTGCCCGCTTTCAGCGCTTTTACAACCGATTGGGCCGAGGTATACTGGTTGGCCACTCCCTTCATATTCATGGCGTCGGTGATCACCAGTCCTTTAAAGCCAAGCTCTTTCTTTAGCTTTCCATTGACAATTTTTGATGACAGGGAGGCCGGTATCTTAGTCGTCTTGTCAAGGGCCGGCACATTCAGGTGTCCTGTCATCACTGCACCGATCCCTTTTTTGATCAGGTAAGAAAAAGGATACAGTTCAAGGGAGTCAAGTTGGCTTTTGCTTTGCCTTATTATCGGCAGCCCGATGTGCGAATCCGTTTCAGTATCACCATGACCTGGAAAATGCTTTGCAGTGGCTAAAACTTTGGCATCCTGCATGCCGCGGGCATACAACCATGATTTGCGTGCTACCTGGATTTTGTCCTCTCCAAAAGAGCGATAATTAATAATCGGGTTATCTCCGGTGGTGTTGATATCACTCACGGGAGCCATGTTCATATGGATGCCCAGCATGCGGCACTGCTGCCCAATTTCATAGCCCATCTGATAAATGAGGGAATCGTTGGTGATGGCCCCCAATGCCATTTGCACCGGGTAGCTGATAGTGGAATCCAACCGGAAGCCCAAGCCTGTTTCCCCATCAATAGCTACCAACAGAGGCACATTGGAGGCCTTTTGAAGGGCATTGCTTATTTTTGCCTGGGCAACGGGTCCACCTTGCATAAAGATCACCCCGCCTACTTGAAAATGATTGATAAGTTTTATCAATTCCTCAGTATGGGTATTCTTTAAATTTGAGTAGGCCTGAATCATGAACAGCTGTCCAATCTTCTGGTCGATGGTCAGTTTATTCATCAGGGAATCGACCCAAGGATCACTTGTGTTATTGATAAACGGCGGGTTCTGTTGTGCAGAGCTAACTACTGATACTAAAATCAGCAGGAGCAGTATAACTATAAATCTCTTCATACCAATCTTTCTTCGGTTGTAAAGATAAAAAAGAATAGATATTTTGAAATTCTTAACCAACCGGATTAACAAATATTGTGCAGCTTAAGTTGTTGATTATTTAATACTTATTAGATAAATTAGACTTCTGTTCTATCTGCTTAATATCCAATGGGATGCAAGAGGAAAATTCTGTCATTATTTTTAATGTTTTAAACAATATAATTGTTAAAATATAGTTTTCTATATATACTGGTCTTAATGTTAAAAATTGTGAAAATCATTTAGTACTTTTGTATGGGAAAGTGTAAGAAATAAGATCGTTCATTTAGAAGCCATTAACTTGAAAAAACTGCTCTATATATTAACTATCCTAATCTCTGTGGGGTATTTATTTTCCTGTGAGGATGATAAATATATTACTTCTGCGGATGTGAGGCTTGGCTTTTCAACAGATACGGTCATGTTCGATACTGTATTTACCAGTATCGGTTCTACCACAGAGCACTTAAAGATTTATAACCCGTACGATCAGAAACTGCTTGTCTCAACTATAAAACTTGCCAAAGGCGAGACTTCTAACTTCAGGCTCAATGTCAATGGTGTATCTGCCAATGAAGTTCACGATCTTGAAATCGCACCCAAGGACAGTATTTATATTTTCGTGGAAGTGACAGTCGATCCCAATGGACAGAACCTTCCCCTGGTAGTTAAGGATTCCATAGTTTTTCTTACCAATATGAACCAACAGGATGTGGACCTGGTTGCCTGGGGGCAGGATTTTAACCTGATCAAAAAGCGCAGACTTCAAACAGCCACCTGGACCAACGAGAAACCTTACCTGGTTTACGATTATGCGTATGTGGACAGTAATGCCACTTTAACAATAGAACCGGGCACTAAGATTTATTTTCACAAGGATGCCGGTTTATATGCCAAAGGGCGGATCATTGCCAACGGGACGGTAGAGAATCCCATTGTTTTTCAGGGGGACCGGCTGGAGGATGTCTATGCCAATATTCCTGATCAGTGGAGCCAGATCCTCCTGTATTCGGGGAGCAAGAACAATGAGTTTTCCAATGTTGAAATAAAGAATGCCAACATAGGTCTTCAGGTTGGTAATATTGAGGATGAAGGTTTTGCTTCGGTTAAGCTTAAAAATACAAAGATTCAGAACATGGCCTTTGCTGGTATCTTTGCCTTGAAAAGTGATATTTCGGCCGAAAACTGCCTGATCACCAATTGCGGCTCACTGGGAGTGGCCTTACTGGTGGGGGGAAGCTATGAATTTACCCACAGCACCATTGCCAATTACTGGGGTGGATATACATCAAAAGCCAAGGCACGCTCCACGCCCTCTGTGCTGATACAGAATTTTGTCAGTGTAAAGGCTGACCAGGTATATGTGGGTGATCTGGCAAAGGCCAATTTTGGCAATTGCGTGATCACTGGAAATGTGTTTGATGGCAATGAACTACTGGTGGGTAGAAGGCCGGAAGCTTCCTTTAACTACAAGTTTGACAACTGTTATCTGCAGGTGAGCGATACCTTTAAAACTACTAATGCAGAACATTTTGTCAATATTCTAAGGGGAAAAGTCAACGACAGGCTTTTTGTTGATCCCTATACCAAATACAACTTTGAGATTGATACCTTAAGTCCATTAAAGGATGCAGGCAAACTGAGTATTGGCCGGCTGGTGCCCCTGGATTTGAAAGGAAGGGATCGTCTGAATGATAAAGCTCCCGATCTGGGTGCCCTGGAACGTCAGGAGAAAAAGCCAAAATAGGGAATGTTTTCAGTAATGGTCTTTCAATTAAGGATCATTGTATTTGTAGTTACTATCCTTCGCCATAGTCAATTTATTTAAATGAAATCCATCATATCAGTGGCTGTCTTGCTGTTGGGTTTTATCGGATATGCCTATTCCCAGCAGACTAAACTAGTGGAAGAATATACTTTCATGTTCTACAATACCGAAAACTTGTATGATACTGCCAATGACTCCCTGAAGCTGGATGATGAATTTACGCCTGAAGGAATGCGGCGGTGGAACAATGGGCGGCTGTACAGGAAAGCCAACCGTATTGCCAAAGTGATCCTGGCAGCAGGAGAGTGGGAGGCACCTGCTTTTGTGGGCTTGTGTGAAATAGAAGACCGCGAGGTACTGGAGAAATTAACCAGTCAAACGCCTCTTTCCAAATACCGCTATAAGATTATCCATAAAGACTCGCCTGATCCGCGCGGCATAGATGTCGCGCTAATTTACAGGCCTGAGTTGTTCAAGCCTTTTGATTACAAAACCATCACCCTTAAAGATACTTCTACCATATCCTTTTCATCAAGAGACATCCTTCAGGTGAGCGGAGTTTTGAATAACTGGGATACCCTTCATGTATTTGTCAATCACTGGCCCTCAAGGTATGGCGGGGTGATGGAAACCATGCATTACCGCAAGCTGGCAGCCGAAGTGTTGGGTAGGTCAATACGTGAAATGTTTGTAAAATACCCCAGGGCTAAGATCATCTGCATGGGCGATTTCAACGATACCCCCGAGGATGAAAGTCTAAGCGGGGTGTTAAAAGCTGTCAGGATCAACCATCCGGAAGTGAAAGGGGAAATGGTCAATTTGTCAGTATCCTGGATGACCCAACCTGTTCAAACCATAAAAAGTCTATACACCTGGCAGGTATTCGATCAATGGATCGTGTCAGACTACCTGATGGAAAACGCCATAGGCTTGAACTTAATAAGCGCTGAAATCTTTAGCGCCCCTTTCCTTTTGGAGGCAGATGTAAAGTACGGTGGAGTAAAGCCTAAACGCACCTATGTGGGTTTTAAACATCAGGAAGGCTTCTCTGATCATCTGCCTATCCTTCTGAAATGCAGCATGAGCAATTAATTTAAGTTGCTGCCTATTGGCAACTGGCTTCTGGCAAAAACATGCTGCTATTATCTTATGCGAACGCTGATCGAGGCATTTCTTGCCAGTCGCTGGCTGCCAGCAGCTCTTAACTGTCAGGCTTTATAGTGCTGGCAACTTGCGTTAATTAGTGAATCACCGGCGTTAATCCCAGCTCTTTTCCTTTGTCAAGCATAAACTGATAGGCCGGATCATGTTCATTGGGGATTACCCCGTCCAAAATGGCATCCTTAATAGCTGTTTTGATCAGTCCGACTTCGCGGCAGGGGGTAAGCCCAAACACCTCCATGATCGTTTCACCGGAGACGGGGGGCTGGAAATTGCGGATATGGTCCTTCGCTTCCAGATCTTTCAGCTTTTGCCTTACCAACTGGAAATTGGCATAAAACCTTTTAACCTTCTCCTGGTTCTTTGAGGTGATGTCGGCTTCGCAAAGTGTCATCAGATCATCGATATCATCGCCTGCTTCAAAAAGCAGTCTGCGGACGGCCGAATCGGTTACTTCTTCCTCAGAAAGCACTATGGGGCGCATATGCAGTTCAACGATCTTCTGCACATATTTCATCTTCTCGTTCATGGGTAGCTTCATCCGTTTAAAGATATCGGGAATCATTTTGGCACCGATAAAGTTATGGGAATAGAAGGTCCATCCAAATTGAGGAGAAAAGCGCTTGGTGGCAGGCTTTGCAATATCGTGAAGAAGTGCAGCCCACCGGAGCCACAGGCTGCTGGTATTTGGAGAAAGCCTGTCAAGCACCTCCAGGGTGTGGAGAAAATTATCCTTGTGCCCGATACCATTTACTTCCTCACGTCCTTTCATGCGGTGCAGCTCGGGGAAAATAATCTCCAGCAATCCTGTCTTATCCAGCAGTTTGAAGCCCACGGAAGGTTTACTGGCAAGGATAATTTTATTCAGCTCCTCGGCGATTCTTTCCCTGGAGATAATATGAATGCGCTTTTTGTTGAGCGATATGGCCTCCAGTGTTTTTTCCTCGATGGTAAAACCTAGCTGGGTGGCAAACCTGATAGCACGCATCATGCGTAAGGGATCATCAGAAAAGGTAATGCCCGGCTCTAAAGGGGTGCGGATAATCTTATCCTTGATATCCTGTATGCCTCCAAACGGATCAATTAACTCTCCGAAGCGGTTGCTGTTAAGGCAAATGGCAAGGGCGTTGATGGTGAAATCTCGTCTGTTCTGATCCTCTTCAAGAGTTCCGTCTTCTACAACCGGCTTGCGCGAATTCTCATGATACGACTCTTTGCGGGCGCCAACAAACTCTATCTCAAGATTTTGGTATTTAAGCATGGCCGTGCCGAAGTTCTTAAAAACACTGACATGTATGGAAGGGCCAAGCTTTTTAGCCACCATTTCGGCCAGTTGGATACCGCTGCCAATGGTAACTACGTCGATGTCGGGAGAGGGACGATTTAAAATAAGGTCTCTTACAAAACCGCCGATGACGTAGGTTTCCTGGTTTAATTCGTCTGCTAAAGCTGATATGATTGAAAAAATGGGATGCCGGAGATGTTTCTTCATTTAATAATTGCGCAGGATCAATAAACTAAATCGTATAATGACATGTTGTTTTTAAGTATGACAAAATTACAATTAAATCCTTTAGGGCTGACAATCTGTATTTTTAATTTTATGGCATGACAATTGATCCACACATATGGAGAAATCTATATATTTGTATTTAAAATTTTATATTATGCTAGAACACTTAACAAAAGAGACTTTTAAAGAAAAGGTTTTCAACTTTGAACACAATAATGAATGGAAGTTTGAAGGAACCACTCCATGTATGATTGATTTTTATGCCGACTGGTGCGGCCCTTGTAAAATGGTAGCACCATTACTGGAAGAGCTCCAAAAAGAGTATGGTGATCAGTTGGTCATTTATAAAGTAGACACAGAAGCAGAGCAGGAACTTTCGGCCATGTTTGGAATCCAAAGCATTCCTTCCCTGTTGTTTGTTCCTGTTGATGGGCAGCCGCAAATGGCCATGGGGGCATTGCCCAAATCAACGTTCGAAAGAGCTATTGAAGAAGTGCTGAAGGTGAAAAAGCCACAGGCCAATTAAGGAAATTTGAAATAATTAATTAAGAAATATCGAGTAAAAAATAATGCGAATCAAGGCTTATAATTTGAAGATAGCTTAATGTTATTCCAGCAGGTTCTGTCTACAAGGGACGGCTGGCGATTTAGCCTGAAAGCCAGCGGATTTCAGGTAATCCAAACAGACACCTTGAAATAATAAAATCCTTCCAACAAATAGTAAATCCAGTTGGACCAGATATTGATATTAAATACTACTTATATACTATTGAAATACTAAAACCTTCATTTTAGTATTTCAATAGTATATAAGTAGTATTTAAATACCAAATTTGATTAAATAAGGTTATTATTTTACCATCAATTTAATTCTTAAGCAGAAGATGATTTATCACTACAGGTGGCATCATCAAACAT
>DATGYU010000152.1:0-15272 GCA_035297625.1 Prolixibacteraceae bacterium | reverse complement strand
AAAATTACCACCTGTCCATCCTGACGCACATGCTTCAGGAAGCTGCCTTTCATACCCAATTTTTCAATGCCCCCTTTGGCAATGACCTCCTTGTTGGTCATGGTGAAAAGCTGATATTTGATGGAACTGCTGCCGCAATTTAAAACCAGAATCTTCATTCTATTTCATTTTATATTTACAACCAACTTAAGGATTAACAACCTGATTTGGTTTCTATTATTTTTTTCCTGTTCTCGTCATATTGATAGAACCCATGACCGGTTTCAAGGCCTAAATGTTTGCCACGCACCAACTTACGCAAATAAGGATTCGGCTTATAGCGGATATCCCCAAATTCGTTGTAGATATTATCCATCCACCGGATGATTTTATCAAGTCCCATCTTATCGGCTATCTCAAAAACGCCAAGGCGCATACCAAGGCCTATTTTCATGGTCTGATCGATATCATCAACTGTTGAAATACCTTCCATCAATATTTCACAGGCTTCGTTGAGGGCAACAACATACATACGAACACTCACAAGCCCTGCCGATTCCTGAACAGGAACGATCTTTCGATTGATAAGCGTAACGAATTTACATACTTTCTGATAGGATTCATCGGTAGTATACAATCCCTTCACCACCTCAACAATACGAGCCTCCTGCGAATTCACAAAGAAGTGAAGACTCACACAGCGGTCACGATAGACAAGATCGGAAGATAATTCAGTGATGACAATGGTAGTTGAATTAGTTGCAATAATGCAATCCTTATCCACGACAGCTTCCACTTTGTGAAATATTTCCTTTCTCTCTTTTATTTTACCGCCCCTATCAACTGCTCTGATCGCTTCGATGACAAAATCACAACCTTTGAGGTCCTGATAATCCAGGCTTCCTTTAATTCTTGAAAGGCTAGCGCGTTTTTCTCCCTGGGTGATCCCCCAATGTTCGATTCGTTCATCCAGCAGCTTTTCTATATTTTTGTAGGCTTCCTGTATTTTCTCTTCACTAATTTCAATAAAGACTACCTCTATTCCATAAAAACTGGCTACACGTGCTATGTTCTGGCCTACTAATCCACAACCTACTACGCCAATTTTGGAAAAAAGCGTCTTGCTTCTATCCTTTTTACTTAAACCAAATTCTTCTATTGGTTCATAAATAATTTCACCTGGCATTTTTATTATTTTTCATGTGTTAATAATTGTTTTTTAATTGCCACATGGAACTCGCCTATAATCATCCTGCTGTGTGAGGAAGATTTGCTCATGGCTCGTTTCTTATTAATCAAAAAGAGCAGCCGCCTGATTGGATGTAATGGCTACCATGTTTACAATATCACTTACCGAGCAGCCTCTTGAAAGATCATTGATAGGAGCTGCCATTCCCTGCAATATCGGGCCAACTGCTTCCGCTTTTCCAAGACGCTGAACCAGCTTATAGCCAATATTGGCAGCCTCAAGGCTTGGGAAAACAAGAATGTTGGCTCGTCCTGCCACTTCACTGTTTGGTGCTTTTAAACGTCCAACTTCCGGGATTAGAGCGGCATCCAATTGCATCTCGCCGTCGATCTTTAACTCAGGATCCATTTCCCTTGCAATACGGGTAGCATTCACTACCTTGTCGACCATTGGGTGTTGTGCGCTACCCATAGTGGAAAAGCTCAACATGGCAACCCTTGGATCCATCCCTACCACCGATTTGGCAGTCTTTGCTGTTGTTACAGCTATTTCGGCTAACTGACGTTCATCAGGGTCAGGCAAAACGGCACAATCGGCAAAAACAAGGATGCCATCATGGCCAAAATGGGGATCATTCACAAACATCAAAAAAGCACCCGATACAACACTCACTCCCGGTAATGTTTTCACATACTGGAAAGCCGGGCGCAATACATCTCCTGTGGCATTAATGGCTCCGGCCAGTTCCCCGTCGGCATCGCCATTCTTTATCATTAAAGGCGCGAAATATAACGGGTCATTCAGCAGATCAAGGGCAGCCTCACGTGTTAAGCCTTTACTTTTGCGAATACCCACCATTATTTCAGCATACACTTCTCTTCGAGGATCTGTTTTAGGGTCTACTATGGTGGCCCCTTCAATATTTACACCAATATCAGAAGCCGTATGATTGATTTCATCTGGATTGCCCAACAAAATAATTTGAGCAAGCTTTTGATTCAATATTATCTCCACTGCACGAAGGGTTCTGGGTTCAGATCCTTCAGGTAATACTATCTTCTTCTGGTATTTTTGAGAGTTTTGATAGACACGTTTTAAGATTTCCATCGCTGATTAAAGGTTTAAACTTTGAAGTAAAAAATTCGATTCAAAAGTACTGAATTTATACTGAGGTGTACCTTAAGTTTTGAAATATTATTGCCTGAACTGACAAATCTCATATGAACAATGTTCACCGATTTTCTTTTATACACTATCAGGCAATCAATTTGAGCGGTTCTTCGAATTGCTAATTTGCTTATTTTTGAACAAACATTTCAGATGAAACCAACCGATCCCTTTTATTCGTTAAAGCAATCCCTGGAAGGCGATGTATTTACAGATCAGGTACAAAAGGTAATCTATGCTACCGATGCTTCTTCTTATCGTGAATTACCCTATGCGGTCACACGGCCCAAAAACAAGGAGGATCTTCGCAAAATCATTCTATTTGCCAGGGAAAATAAAACATCGGTGATCCCCAGAGCCGGTGGTACTTCATTAGCCGGACAAGTAGTAGGCGCAGGTATTGTGGCCGACATCTCAAAATACATGAATAAAATCGGCGAATTAAATATTGCCGAGCGCTGGATAGAAGTAGAACCCGGTGTGGTACTTGCCGAGCTTAACCAATTGCTTGCCAAACATGGACTGCAGTTTGCTCCTGAAACTTCAACGGCTAACCGTTGCTGCATTGGCGGTATGCTTGGCAATAATTCCTGTGGCCTGCATTCATTAATTTATGGAAGTGCCCGTGAACATGTACTTGAAGTACAAGGCATACTGTCTGATGGTTCTGACATAACTTTTAAAGCCCTCAGCACTGAGGAATTTATAGCCAAATGCGATGGTAATCCTGAGCTTCTGGAAACTAAAATTTATAAAAATATACAGGAAACACTGAGCGAACCATTCAATCAGGAGCAAATCCGCAAAGAATACCCTGATCCGAAAGTCACGCGCCGCAATAATGGCTACGCCTTGGATATATTGCTCGAAACGGATCCTTTTACTTCAAATGGAAAACCCTTCAATTTCTGCAAACTACTGGCAGGGTCAGAGGGTACATTGGTTTTCATCTATAAAATAAGGCTTAATCTGATTCCTCTTCCTCCTAAGTACCAAGGGTTGGTTTGCGCCCATTTCAACTCATTGGAAGATGCCATACATGGTAACATAGTGGCCCTTAGGCATCTACCGGATGCCATAGAATTAACGGACTCCATCATATTGAACTGTACGGCTGAGAACATTGATCAACGTAAAAACAGATTCTTTATTAAAGGAAATCCGGCAGCCATCCTAACCATTGAATTCTCTTCTGATGTTGAGTATGAAATAATAGAAAAAGCAAAAGCGCTGGAGGAGGATCTGCTAAAGCATGGTTACGGGTACCATTTCCCATTGTTTACCGATAAAGAAAGCATTAAGAAGATATGGGAATTGCGAAAGGCCGGTTTAGGATTACTCTCAAACATTCCGGGCGATAAACGTAGTGTAACGGTCATCGAGGATACGGCTGTCGCCCCTGACTACCTGCCCGAGTATATCCATGAATTCAAAAAGATTTTATCATCTTATGGCCTTAACTGCGTTTTTTACGCCCATATTGCTACCGGGGAGATTCACCTGAGGCCGTTGCTCAATTTAAAAGATCCGGAAGATGTGAAAGTATATCATTCTCTGGCAACCCAGGTGGCTGCACTGGTAAAAAGATTCCGAGGTTCCTTAAGCGGTGAACATGGCGATGGCCGTTTACGCGGAGAATTTATCCCCTTTATGCTTGGACAGCATAACTATGAATTGATCCGTCAGCTTAAATATACCTGGGACCCACAGAATATCATGAATCCGGGAAAGATTGTTGATACGCCGCCAATTACCAAAGATCTGCGTCTGTTGATGGGCCAGCCGGCCTATAAGGGCAATACGATTTTTGATTATGCCCCGCATGGCGATTTACTGCGCTCTGTGGAGATGTGCAACGGATCAGCCGATTGCCGTAAAAGTAATCGTATCGGGGGGACCATGTGCCCCACTTTCATGGCTACCGGTGATGAGGACAAGACCACCCGTGCACGGGCCAATGCACTGCGGGAATTCCTTACCCGGCCTAACTTACAGGGTGGAATTGATGAAAAAGGCGTGCTTCAGGTACTCGATCTTTGCATCATGTGCAAAGCCTGCAAATCGGAATGCCCATCCAATGTAGATATGGCTAAGTTTAAAGCCGAATTCCTTCAACAGCACTACGACAAGCACGGTATACCTTTGCGCTCACGTTTGATTGCTTATTTGCCTCAAATTAATCGTTTAGGGATGATTTTTAGGCCTTTTACCAATTGGATTACTCAATCTGCCACTTTCAAAAAAGCCATTGGATTTGCCCCTGAAAGAAGCATTCCGGGCTTGTCAGAAAAAACGCTGCAACAATGGGATCAACATCAACCTAAAGATGGCAAATATGCCCGTAAAGTATACCTGTTTGCCGATGAGTTTACCAACTTCAATGAAAGTCATATTGGCATAAAAGCCATCCTGCTTTTGAATAAACTAGGCTATGGGGTAGTCATTCCAAAACTTAAGGAAAGTGGCCGCACTTACCTTTCCAAAGGGCTGGTGCGTAAAGCTAAGCAGATCGCTAATTTTAATGTATCCCGTTTGTCTGAGATCATTTCTGAAGAGGTTCCGATAATTGGCTTAGAACCTTCCACCATTCTCACTTTCAGGGATGAGTATCCTGATCTTGTAGATATCTCCCTTCAGCAATCGGCAAAGCTGCTGGGCAAGAATGCCGTGATGTTTGAAGAGTTTATCATGCGTGAAGTGGCAAAGGGGAATATCAAAAAGGAACAGTTTAACAGTGAAGAGCGTCTAATTAGACTTCATGGCCATTGTCAGCAAAAATCGGTAGCCTCTACCCTACCCACCCGGCAGATGCTTGAATTGCCTGTCAACTATAAGGTAGAAGAGATAAAAAGCGGTTGCTGCGGTATGGCAGGTTCTTTTGGCTACGAGAAAGAGCACTACAAACTGAGTATGCAAATTGGCGAATTGGATGTGTTCCCTGCTGTACGGAAAGCCTCATCAGAAGAAATCATTACAGCTCCTGGCACCTCCTGCCGCCACCATATTGAAGAAGGTACAGGCAGAAAAGTAATACATCCGATAGAAGTGTTATGGGATGCGCTGATATACTGATAGTCTCACTTAAAGTTTTACTGATAGTCTCACTTAGAGTGAGACTATCAGTAAAACTATCCTGGTATCTCAGGCAGGAAAAATTCAACCTTTCCACACTTTGGACAGAAATACAGGTCAAAGGATTCCCTGTTGGTAAAAAGCTCAAAAAGATTACCCAAAGCCCCAATCCTGGTTCCTTCATGAAATCGCATGTTCCCGCCAAACGACATTGGAGTTTTGCACTTCAGACAATCAATTTGCTGTACGGGCCCGGGAATTCCATGCTGATCTATTTCTGAAACCGCTTTAAGATCATATTTGCAGTAAGGGCAATATCTATAATGGGAATCAATTTCAGCATTACATGCAGGACAAATGATTCCGATACTGCTTTCCTTTAACACTTCTCCACCTTTAAAGTCATATTGGCAATTCCAGCAGATTTCAAAATTGTCATCTACTTCTTCTTTGCAATTGGGACATATTTTCATGATCAGATAGGTTTAGGCGTAGGATATTGATAGTCTCACTTTGAGTGAGACTATCAATATCTTTTCATCTTTATCTCCATTTAGGCTCCACAGGCAGCCTTTCCCCGTCACCGGTGGTATATTCTTCCAGGGAGTTCTCTTTTGCCTGGATGACCATATAAATCATAGTTTCATTCGATTCATTCCGGATGCCGCGCTTACCTTGAGGGGCCACACGTATTACCGATCCTTCCTTGATGTTAAAGCAATCATCATCTACCTGGAAAAAGCCATAACCACTTAAAATGATATAGGTTTCTTCATTCTTCCGGTGAATATGAAAATAAGGCTGTTCTGATTGCGCAGGCAGCGCATTGAATGATATTTCTGTCGCGGTAGCTTTGGTAGGTTCCTTTAAAAACACTTTGCCTTCTATTACCTTTTTACTTACAGGATGAATTAATGAATATTCCTTTAAATCGTTTAGACTGCCCATTTCTACGGCAGTGTAATTGGTATTTTCCGAAAGCTTTTCAATCTGTTTCATAGTTCGAATGATTGTTGAATTCTGTTTCTTTTAAATTGGTTTTATAAAGATAGGAATACAATATTTATTTATATGAAAAAGAATGTTATTTTAATATTATGTATGAATTTACTTTATTGGTACAGTTGTTTTAATGTTTTATATCAAGTTTTTCGGGATCTTGGCTGCTATGCCAAATGATAATGATTTCAATGGTTTTCTCTTTTATTTCATAGAATACATTAAAATCTCCATGAACTAAATTTCTTATACCTTTTATATCAACATTTATCCCAAGTTCCGGATGAGTTTCTAATAACTTTATAGCAGTGCGTAGGGAGGTATTAAGCTTAATACTATATGTTTTGGTTCTATTTCGCTTAATATAGAAACGAAGAATATTTAATAAATCACTCTAAGCTCTGGAAGATCCTATTATTTTTCGTTTAACCATTGATCTATCTCCTTTTCAACTTGTTCGTTGGTAAAGAATTCTCCTTTTTCGATTTGAGCTCTACCTTCCTTAATCCTTTTCCGCTGTTCAGGAGTTGTTTTATATATCGTGGTTTCTGATTTAGTCTCTATTATAGTTTTAATTGCTTCCAGAAACGATTTATCATTTATCCCTGCAATCTGATGCATTAATATCTTTTTTAACTCAACTGTTGTCATCCTACAATCATTTGAAACAAATATATAAAATTAAACGCTCTTATCAGAAATATCTTATTCTAATCATTATTCTCTTTTTCACGAAAACGTTCTATTAGTAAATATCAGCGATTAGAAGTCTGTTTTATTAGTCTTTCAACAAAATAACCAAAACTGATCCAATAATCATGATAACCGAACCAATGAGTTTTTTCCGAATATCCTGTTCCTTGAAGATTTTATGTCCAAGCAGTACGCTGATAATAATGGACAGTTGAAAAAGCGATAAGGCATATCCTACCGGCATATGCTCAAAGGCATAGTTAGTGGTATACTGCATGGTTCCAATGCAAATGATCAGAAGCAAATACCGCTGATAATCAAAATGCTTGCCCGTAAATGTTTCTTTACCCAACTGACTTCGATTTGCCATTAGCAGAATTAAAGAGAATAATGCTCCAAAACAGCACCAACTGATAAAGGCAATAGTTGTTGATGAGGCCAGGATGATTTTCTTTATAAAAACAGCCTCAATAGCTGTCAGTATCATTGCCCAGATACGATATTGTATTTCTTTTCTTTTAAGAAGTTCCCATGAGAAACCTTCCTCCATTGTATCCAGCACAAAATAACTTCCATAAATAATGAGGATCATACCTAAAATACCCCATACATTGGGTATTTCACCTAACAGAAAAATGCCAAAAACAAGGCCTACTACCGACTTATAGGAATTAACGGGGCCAAGTATGGAAAGGTCTCCCTTTTGTAAAGCTTTCACCAGGAACCCATTTCCAAGGGCGCCGGCCATTCCGCCTAACAATGAAAATAGCCAGAATTGATAAGGCAATAGGGGCCAGTCGATAATAAGGCCAATAAAAATGCAGGCAAAGGCCAACAGGCCATAAGTTATAAAATTAACAATCAACGGATGCACCCCATTAGCTGTCAACTGCTTTTGATAAACATTTCCCAGCGGGTTGGAAAGGATTCGCAATAAAACAGCAATGGAAGTTAGTATTGTTTCCAAGAAAAGGGATTTACTCTTTTAGTTATTGTTTCCTGATATCGATCTGAAAATTTTACCTTTCTTGATATACAGAGCAAAAATTACTCATTTGGATTCTTTACTTTAGTGGTATCAGTCAATATTATAAATAAACTACCTTCTTCTTCCAGTATATATTCTTCCTCTGTTTCAAGATAGATGGTTTTATCATTTGCAGTCATTTTAAAAGAAAGTTTATGACTTGCAGGCAACGATTCATCATCTCTTCGAATGGTTGTTTCTTCAGATGTTTCACCTGGAAGTAATTCATAGGCTAGATAATTGTCGCCCCATTTAACATCCTCAATCTTTACTTTGGTAATGTTATTCTGAACCTTGATATTTCCCGGTTCATGGCATGATTGTAAAAACACAACAATAACAATGGCCACTATTAATCTTAATGTCTTCATTTACTGTATCTTTAATTCGATTTCACCAACAAAAGCGCTTCTGGAATTTTGCTCCACCTTAAAAGTTTTGTATTCAAAAGGGTAATACGTTTTGGTGGTATTATCATTAAATGTCACTTGAAAGGATTCTATCAAACAGGCATATTCCCCGGGTTTTAACTCATACCCCGCATTTAAATATTGAGCAAAATCTCCTGCAGTAGTGAAGTCTGGCTCTTTAATATCCTGATTGGCAATAACCAGGTAGTTAATCTTATCGCTGGTTTCGTACTTATTGCCAACAACAGATTTCTCAACCTTAGAAATATCCAATGTCTGAGAATTTATTTTGGTCCAATAGTTATTATTGATGTAAATACTGACAGAATCAATTGATTTTACAACCAGGTAAGAGTCATCTGTTGTCTTTAGATTGATCAGAATCAGTAATTCTTCAAAGGGGATGGATTCGTCCTCGGTGATTACATTTCTGTCCGCACTGCTTAATGAGTCATCCTTCGAACAGCTCCATAAGAATACTCCTATCAGCAAAAAATAAATGGTTTTTTTCATCATTAGGTATGTTAGTATTGTTTAATGCTGGATATAATCCTTTTCAAAGCTATAATGTTTGTTATAATAAACCAATTATTTACCCTTTTAATTCATTTTTTGAGTCTTTTGAAATGTATTTGATTAGTCCATAGCCTTGTTAAACCCGTAATCCGATTCCACCTTTGCAATCCTGGTTTTAAATGCTTCATACCAGATTTTCCGGCCATTCTCACGGGCAATTTTATGCTCACTGTGCTCTTTCCATTTTTTGATGGACTGCAAATCGCGCCAATAGGATACTGTAATGCCAATATCATTCCTGGCACTTTCAACCCCCAAAAATCCATCCTGTTGTTTGGCCAGTTCCATCATTTTATCTGCCATTTCACCATATCCATGATCTCCTTCAGTTCGTATGGAAGAAAATATTACCGCATAATAGGGTGGTTTGGGTGTTCCTGCGATCATATCTGTCGATTAAAGTCTACTTAAATTAAATCTCAAAACAAACACTTTCTGAATAATATCGTTGATCTACGCTCTCAAAAAACAGGTATACATGCGTTGCAGCTGAAGCCAGTTCCGGCAATTCAAAGCTTCCGCCAAGGTCTCCCCTTTTCAGTCCGGTAGCTTTAATATCCGAATACTTACCTTCCCCGGCACTAATAACCATCAGTTGATCCCTAAGCTTCAATCCACCGGAGACAGCATCTTTATCCCATTTGACCTGGATGGTGTTTGCTAAATCAGAACTACGTTCAGCCTGCATCCCTCCCGGAAGGTCCAGATTTCCCTTTGACAAGAAGATTTTCTTAGGATCTGAAAGCATTCCGTCCTTATCAAAAGCCGGACTGTTGGTCTTCATAAAAAGATGATAACCGCTGGAGGTAATGGCCACCCCATTCCATATTTGCGGAATGACAATGGACTTAAACAGGCTGCAAAACTTTCTGATTTCATTAAACCTGTTTTGATTTCGCTCCTGATTTTCCGTTCTTTCTTTACTCCTGTTGACCGGGAGACTGCGCATAATCGTTT
The DNA here is from genome assembly GCA_035297625.1 of Prolixibacteraceae bacterium. Taxonomy (GTDB): domain Bacteria; phylum Bacteroidota; class Bacteroidia; order Bacteroidales; family Prolixibacteraceae; genus Aquipluma. Next base: position 5,203 of record DATGYU010000152.1, on the reverse strand, counting down.
TCCCCCTTAAACGGTAAGTTGTAACAGTACCCACTTTACCTTTCATGTTGTTTCCAAAAATGTCGTTAATTTCTGCCATGATGTTTGATTGTTAAATTTAATATCCGAGTTATGGTTCGTTCGATGTTCGTTCGAAGGTGATTCGAACGTGGTTCGAAGTTCATTCAACAATATACGAATAATTTTCTAATAATATTCTTATAATTAATGAATAATTTTCTAATAATATTAGATTCCATATCAACTATTTAAAAGGTCCGCATTTAGTCATAAGTGATCGGCCAAAACGATCAATTTAAGTTTTCAACATTTATGTTTCCAACATAAAGGACCATATAAATTGAAGTAGGATCGATCTCGAAAAGATCAATAAAAAAACGTTCTTCTCAACTGATAAAAACAGATGAGAAGAACGCTTGTCACAGGTAAAGTGAAGAACAGTTTATTTGGCTCCTGGAGCCCGGTAACTCACTGATTTTTTATTGGCTTCATCAATATCTTCGGGGGTAATAAGTACTGTTGTTGTAGTTCTTACTAATCCAGCTGCATTTACCCTTAATCCAACGGCAGCGGCAGAAATATCATCCGCAAGTTCAACAATAATAATCACATCATCCTCACCAAACGCGAAATAAAATGTTTCCATTTTACCACCCATATCTGCCAACATTTTGCCAATTGCATTCCTACGACCAACCCCACCCTCCTGCATCAATCCCCTGGCTCCCTCCGGGGTATAAGTTGCTTTAATTAAATATTTTTTCATAGTATGATAATTTAAATTTCCTACTCTTTTGGCTTTTCGGATTTGCCCCGTTTTTAGAATGGTCGCTGGACTCCATTTTCATAGTCTATTAATAAATTGTACTGGCATCATTTTTTCAGAACACCATTTTCTACCAATACTTTACCATCCACTTTTACAGTGCTTCCCGGCAGAAAAGAAGCCAGCGAATAGGCATTTTTATTATCTCCACCAGCCCAGATATTATTTCCAATGCCAACGGTTACCATTCCGGCAGGCATCCATGCAACCATTTTACTCCCGGCCTTAAGCTGAACATTAGGATTTAAGCCCAAATCGATAAAGGCGAATTCGTCTTTACCGGGTTCTGCGGCATCGTATAATTTTTTGAGCGGTTCAAGTCCTGATTTTGCAGTCATGGAAGTAAGTTTACCGGCTTTAAAATTTAAAGTAAGCCCGGTAATCTCTTTGCCCTGGTAGAATTGCCGATCGACAACAACTTTTCCTTCAGCAGTTCCCTTTACGGGTGCCAAAAAAGCTTCACCTGCCGGAAGGTAAACCTGGGAGGATGCAAACCCTTTTTTCAGATCCTCATCCGAAAGAACACCATCGCTTACAACTACCGGTCGTTTCTCAATGCGCATTTTTAGATCGGTTCCATTGGGGTTGGTTATCTGTACTTCCTTTCCTTCCGATAGTACTTTTTGCACGGCTTTGCCTGTAGCCTCCAAAGCAGAATAATCAACATTGACACCTTTCCAGAACAGATCAGACAATTCCTTTTGTGACATTCCAAATTGTTTGGCGCTCACGGCAGATGGATAGAGCCCGTTTCCTAAATTGACCCCTTTAATATTTCGCTTACTGATCAGATCGTTTACAGGTTCAAAAGCTTTTCCCCTTTTTACCATTCGTTCAACAGGAATATCTGCAAGCAGTCCGGTGGTATCGCTATAATCAACACTAATGAAAGCATCCACAATACCCAATAATTTTAAAGTAGGCTCCGGTTTCTGATTGTCATACTTTTCAGGAACCTCGGTATACATACGTCTTGTCATCCGGTCACTTTCAATGCTTACAAGCGGGAAAGCGCCAAGTTTTCTTACGTTTACAGCAATATCTTCCAATAATTGAAGGTCGCGAACGCCTCCGCTTATCATGACAAATTCACCTTCCTTGATGTGAGCACATTGGTTGACAAGTTTTTGAGCTAAAGCTTCAGTATCTGAAGACTTGCCTTTATTGGGCATTGTTTGCGCGGTAGATACCATAAAACTCATGATTAACATGAGCATAACAAAAGTCAGTTTTGTTTTCATTCAAATAACTTTTTAGATGTTTGGGATTGAGAATGTTTTAGAGATACTTCGTAGAAATATCCTTAAAGAAAGGACCTGGATTGAGAAGGATAACAATAGCATTCGCTAAAGTACTGTTTATCAAACAGTAATAAACAATTGACATGCATATTTCTACAGGCATGAAACCTGTATCATATATCCAATTGAGTTGTAGAGAAATTTAAAATGTAGCTAAATAATAAAAACAGAAAATTTTATATTTAGTTTAGCTATTAATAAAAATATATACATCTATGGTTCATAGGGAAAGACACGTAGAATAACAAAAGGGAAGAATTCGAATGAAAAGTTTTGAATAAGCAAACAAAAAGGTCATCCCGAAACTTAATTCAGAATGACCTCAATGGTTTGATCGCGATGAGATTGTCTACAATAATTTCTTTTTAGCAATTGGCCCCCAGCTTCAGTTCTAGTATTTCAGATCACTGAGCGCTGATTACTTCCCTTGCTTCCAGCCTATTCAGACACCTCAATTTTTAGTCTTTGTATTCGTCCCAGCTCTTGATGGACAAATCCTCAATTTCATATTTGCAGAAGGCATAGATAAACGCGCTTGCCACACGTGCATTGGTAATCAGCGGGATGCTGTAGTCAATGGCACTTCGGCTAATGGTGTACCCGTTGCTGATTTCCCGGCTGGTATGATCTTTAGGAATATTGATGACAAGGTCAATCTTCTTATCCTTGATGTATTCCAGCGTGTTGGGGTGCTTATCTGTTTCGTCGGGCCAATATAGGCGTGTTGAATCGATGCCGTTTTCTGCAAGGAACTTCTGCGTTCCACCGGTGGCATAAAGGTTGAATCCACGTTCTGAAAGCAGTTTGGCACTTGTCAGTAATTCGATCTTCGACCTGGATGGACCTGAGGAGATGAGGATATTTTTCTTTGGAATAGAATAACCTACCGAAAGCATCGATTTCAGAATAGCTTCATAATATGTCTCACCAATACATCCCACTTCTCCGGTTGATGACATATCCACTCCCAATACAGGGTCGGCATTCAGCAGACGGGCAAAGGAGAACTGTGGAGCTTTCACTCCAACATAGTCCAGTTCGAAGAGTGATTTGTCTGGCTTACGATAAGGGGCATCCAGCATAACCTGTGTGGCAATTTCGATCAGATTGTATTTCATCACCTTTGATACGAACGGAAAACTGCGTGAAGCCCTTAAGTTACATTCAATAACTTTGATATCATTGTCCTTGGCCAACAGCTGCATATTGAAAGGACCGGTAATTTCCAGTGCCTTCGCAATCTGTCGTGCTATTTTCTTGATACGGCGAATGGTTTCGACATATAATTTCTGAGGAGGGAAAACTATAGTAGCATCCCCAGAATGCACCCCGGCAAACTCAACATGCTCAGAGATGGCATAAGCTACTACTTCCCCGTTTTTGGCCACAGCATCAATCTCTATTTCCTTGGCTTGTTCAATAAATTCAGAGACTACCACAGGATGTTCCTTTGAAACATTGGCAGCAAGATTAAGGAAATGTTCCAGCTGGTCTTTGTTGGATACCACGTTCATGGCAGCACCTGAGAGCACATAAGACGGACGGATCAGCACAGGAAAGCCTACTTCATCGACAAAGTTATAGATGTCATCAATGCTGGTAAGCTCCGACCAGCGCGGCTGATCGATATGGAGGGTATCCAGCAGGGAGGAGAACTTCTTGCGGTCTTCTGCCCTATCGATATTCAAAGGAGAAGTTCCCAAGATTGGCACATGCTGACGGTGCAGCTTCATGGCCAGGTTATTTGGAATCTGTCCTCCCATCGAAAGCACCACTCCTTTGGGTACTTCAAGGTCGACAATGTCCATCACCCTTTCAAAAGTAAGCTCATCAAAATAGAGCCTGTCGCAGGTATCGTAATCAGTACTTACCGTTTCAGGGTTATAGTTGATCATGATAGAGCGGTAATTTTCCTTGTGGATGGTGGTGATGGCATTTACCGAACACCAGTCAAACTCAACGGAACTACCAATACGGTAGGCTCCTGAGCCCAGTACGATCACCGATTTATCATCTCTTGGGAATTCAATATCGTGCTCGCTGCCGTTATAAGTTAGGTATAGATAATTGGTCTGTGCAGGATATTCTCCGGCCAAGGTATCAATTTGTTTGACGAAAGGCAGGATATTCTTGCTCTTACGCCATTCACGTACCTTAATTAAATCGTTGTTGATTTCCTTATTAGGAGATTTCAGCACCAGACGTGCTACCTGGAAATCGGAGAAGCCTTGCTTTTTGGCATGGTAAAGTAAACTATCAGGCAACGATTGCAATGAATTTACCTCTTCCAGATCGCGTTTGGTAACATGTATATTTTGCAGTTTCTGCAGGAACCAGCGGTCTATCTTAGTCTTTTCGTAAATGTCATCCACCGTATAGCCTTTATTGAAAGCTTCGGCGATGGCAAAGATTCTGCGGTCGGTAGGATGTACCAGTTCTTCGTCAATCTGCTCAATGGTGATCTCTTCCTTGTTGGCAACAAAACCGTGCATGCCGATACCCACCATGCGGATACCTTTCTGGATGGCCTCTTCAAAAGAACGGCCGATGGCCATGATCTCGCCCACCGATTTCATAGAACTGCCAAGGTTCTTGGATACGCCAGTAAATTTATTCAAGTCCCAGCGTGGTATCTTGCAAACGATGTAATCCAAAGCGGGTTCAAAGGCTGCGGTAGTCACTTTGGTCACCTGGTTATTCAATTGATGCAATCCGTAGCCTAATCCCAGTTTAGCTGCCACGAAGGCCAGCGGATAACCGGTAGCTTTGGACGCTAATGCTGAAGAACGTGACAGACGGGCATTCACTTCAATCACGCGGTAATCTTCGGAGTGAGGATCCAATGCATATTGCACATTACATTCGCCCACGATGCCGATATGGCGGATGATCTTGATGGCCAGGGCACGCAGTTTATGGTATTCTGAGTTGGAAAGTGTCTGTGAAGGAGCCACCACGATACTCTCGCCGGTATGAATACCCAGCGGATCGAAGTTCTCCATGTTACAAACGGTGATACAGTTGTTGAAGCGGTCGCGTACTACCTCATATTCCACTTCTTTCCATCCTTTAATAG
>DATGYU010000151.1:0-18415 GCA_035297625.1 Prolixibacteraceae bacterium | reverse complement strand
ATTCATAAGTATAATTGACAGTATATCCTGGCATGTCAGTAAAGGTCACCGCTTGCTGCTTTACGGGGTTTTTGTTCTGCTTGCCCAAAAAGTATATGCCCGTGTTTTCCAAATCGATGGTATTGGTTTTGTCTATATAGAATTCAAATTCTGTAGTATAGTTGTTTATTTGATCTGAGGCAGACTTTAAGAGATTTTGACTGGCAATCCCCCGGTGGTCGATTTTCATTATACCAATTTTCCCAATAAAATCCGTGTTCATTTCCTTTGCTGATGCCGTATTTACATAGACCTCCTGCGAGTTAATTGTCACATAATTTTGATTGGAAACGGTATAGGTTTGAGTAATAGTTGCGTTTCCATCCTTTTCCACTGTTGTCTCCAGATACCCATTGGAGTCATAGGTATAATTTGTGGTATAATTTTCATCCCAAATGGTGGCTTTGCACAATCCATTATTGTCCAGCTGAAGGATCTGAGTTTCTTCCAATGAATCCTTGTAATAGGATTTTACAGTTACTTGTGATACCGAATATTCAAATGTTGTCTTGTCTTTGTCATTATTCGACACTTCAATCAGACGACCTTGCGAATCATAACGGTATGCCTCGGATACGTGCAATCTCTTATCCTGACTATAACTTGACATTGTCGCCAATAAAGGCCTGGAAGGTTCTACAGGGTCATTGTTCTCATCCTTGCAGGAAATAAAAGTGAGGTTAGCTACAAAAAAAATTGTAATAAGAAGCAATGATGATTTTAAGCTTAGATTCATAATAATAGGTTTTATTAAAAGTAATACCGAAAATTTTACCCTATAAAACCCAAATATATATAATTTGTTGTCCAACAACTCATAATATTACCTTATCATCATTTATGCTGAAAATAAGCTATTGTATCTGTTTTGTCCTTTGTAAGCTGTGCCTTTAAAGCTTCCAGGGAAGGAAACTTTTGTTCTTCTCTTAGTTTTTTATAAAAGGTAAGTTCTATTTTATGACCATAAATATCCTCATTGAAATCAAAAATATTCACCTCGATGCTGCGGTTATCTGCATTGTGGTTCACCGTTGGCCGGCTCCCGATATTAAGCATGCCTGTAAATTCACGGTCATCCACTTTCACCTTCACGGCATACACCCCATAACCGGGAATGATCTTATCGGGATCGCTCGCTTCCACATTGGCTGTTGGATAGTTAAGCTGACGCCCCAGTTTTTGGCCTTCAACAACCGTCCCATGGATCATAAACGGATAGCCCAAATAAGCATTGGCCGTTTCAAAATCCCCCTGTTGGATGGCTTCCCTAATTTTTGTGGAACTGATATGGGCCTCGTTCATCAAAAGCACATCCATCTTCTCGATAGAAAATCCATAACGCTCGGCACAGGCTTTGAGAAAATCATAATCGCCCTGCCGGTTTTTGCCAAACTTATGATCGTAACCCACCACCAAATAACGGGTATGAATCCTTCCTACCAGTACTTTTTCGACAAACTGCTCATAGGAAAGCTGGGAAAATTCTTTGGTAAAGGGATAAATAATCAAGTGGTCTATTCCGGATTGCTCCAGTAAGCTGATTTTTTCATCCAGCGTGGTCACCAGGCGAAGGTTCGACTCCTCGGGAGCCACTACTTTGCGCGGATGTGGATCAAAGGTAAAAATAACGGATTCGCCCTTCATCTCTTTTGCCCTGTCGCATAAAGCATTAATGATCTTTCGATGGCCCAGGTGAACCCCGTCAAAGGTCCCAATGGTAAGCACCGGGTTTGTGGCTTTAAAGTTTTCAAGGTCTCTGTATATTTTCACAAGGCAAAGTATTTTGAATTCGGGTTCAAAAATAGTTATTTCATCAGCCAATTAACAAACACAATAAATAACTACGTTAAAGTATAATTTAAAGTCGTGTTAAAAAAAGAATAGGAACGCGGATTGAGCGGATTGAGCAGATTGAAACGGATCAAAAAGAAGATAAAAACACAAATGACTTTTTATTACAAGCTTTTTATATCCTTTTTAATCTACCAAGTCCGCTCAATCCGCATTCCTATTCTTAATCTGCTTTAATCCGCTCAATCCGCGTTCCTATTCTTTTATTTTTTCTTAATTAACTAATATCGCGCAGGGAAGTTCAAAGATGATAAAACAGGGTCGTTTATGAATTTGAAATTACTATTTTTATGCCCGTTATTTAAAAATATATCCAACGTGAAAAAATTATTCCCGCTTCTTCTGATGCTGCTGGTGGTGCTGGCCGGCTGCAACAAACACAAGGGATTTGTAATTAGTGGAAAAATTACCAACGCGGAAGGGAAATACCTCTATATCGATGAATTGAAGGTCGCCTCCAGCGTGCCGATGGATTCGGTCAAAATCAAAAAGGATGGCTCTTTTGAATTTAAAGGCAATGTCACTTATCCCAATTTCTTTCTGTTGCGATTGAACGAGAAGAATTTTGTCACCTTGCTGGTCGACAGTACTGAAAACATAAAAGTATTTGGCGACGCCGCCAATTTCTCCCGTGATTATACCGTGGAAGGCTCTCCCGGATCGTTACTGGTCCAGGAACTGAATGAACACCTGACCAAAACAAAGCATAAGCTGGATTCGGTGCGTTCCAAACTGATTGTATTCCGCAACCAGGAAAATTACCCCTTAGAGAAAATAAAATGGGAACAGGAAATGGCTGATATCAAAAAAAGCCAGATTGAATATTCCACTGCCTTTGTGCAGAAACATCCTTTTTCGATGGCCTCCGTGCTGGCCCTTTACCAGAAGTTTGATGACTCGAATTACGTGATCCAGGATCTGCAGTCGTTAAAAGTGGCGGCTACAGCCTTAAATACGATGTTCCCCAAATCGGAACACGTCCAGGCGCTCTATGCCAACACCTTACGACTGATTCAACAGGAAAAGAGCAATAAACTAAGGGAGTTCATCTTGAAAAACGGCACCAATTCCCCCGATATCAATCTGCCCGATGCCAACGGGAAAAATATTGCCCTTTCTTCCTTAAGGGGAAAAATTGTTTTGCTTCAATTCTGGGGGGCTATGGACCGCACTTCGCGCATTCAGAACCAGGCACTGACCGAGCTTTACGCCCGATATAAAAACAGAGGCTTTGAGATTTACCAGGTAAGCATTGATACCGACCGCAATGTATGGCTGGGCGCCATTCGGGAAGATAAGCTATCATGGATCAACGTTTGCGACCTGAAAGGCAGCACCATAGCTACTAATACCTACAACGTTCAAAAGATTCCCACTAATTACATTCTTGACAAGGAAGGAGTTATCGTGGCCCGCGATTTAAAAGGACCGGAGTTGAACCAGGTAGTGGGAAAACTTACCCGGTAAGAGGGCCAAATTTTAATGAATCATGATATGATGGATTTTGCAAATCACAGAATGGTCGAAGCTACCAATTTCCCTATTATATTTGCCTTCAGTTTTGTCAACCAATTTAACATGTTTTGAAAAACCAGGACAAAAAGGCATATTTTATTTCTGATATTCATTTGGGAGCTCCTGCTTTAAAGAATAACAAAGAACGGGAGCAGGCTTTCGTGGGTTGGTTGAATGAGATCAAACAAGATGCCTCTCATTTATTTTTGATGGGAGATATTTTTGATTTCTGGTTTGAATACAAGACAGTTGTTCCCCGGGGTTACACCCGTACGCTTGGCAAAATAGCCGAGATTGCCGACTCTGGTGTTGAAGTTCATTTTTTTACTGGCAACCATGATGTTTGGGTCTTTGACTATCTGCCCCACGAATTGGGGCTGACACTTCACCGTGAGGAATATAAAACCCGGCTGGCAGGAAAGAAATTTTACCTGGCCCATGGCGACGGACTGGATCAGTCAGACAAGGGTTATTTGCTGCTTAAAAAGATATTTACCAACAAAACTCTGCAATGGTTATTCGCCCGGATTCATCCCAATCTGTCGCTTTCTCTTGGGTTTCGCTGGTCAAAACACTCCAGAATCTCAAAAGGTATCGCCGGAGAAGATTTTAAGGGAACAAACAACGAAGGAATGTTTATTTTTGCACAGTCAATTTTGGAGAAAGAACATTTCGACTACTTTGTTTTTGGTCACAGACATGTGATGGTAGACGAACCCATTGGGGAAAACAGCCGCTTTATCAATCTGGGCGACTGGATCAATTATTTCTCCTACGGGGTATTTGATGGAAATAAGTTTGAACTAAAACAATATAATTATCAAGGCCCCAGGGGCCACTGAAAACAGGATTATGACAAAACGGATATATACTAAGATTGTTGGAACTGGAAGTTATATTCCTTCACGTACCATCAGCAATGATTATTTCAAAGATTTTACCTTCTATGATGCATGCACCAAGGAACCTTTGGAAAAGAGCAACGAGGAGATCATCCAAAAATTTAAGGAAATAACCAATATCAGTGAACGCCGGTGGGTAGAGGACGAACTAACCAATTCGGACATGGCCACACATGCCGTCCAGGATGCCTGCCAGTCGTCGGGCGTTGATCCTGAAACACTTGACTTTATTATCGTTGCCCATAATTTCGGGGAGATGCGGCAAGGCACCAATCATGTGGACCTTCTGCCCAGCCTTGCCAACAGGGTAAAGGCCAAACTGAATATTAAAAATCCATCCTGTGTTTGTCATGACATCGTTTCCGGCTGCCCCGGATGGACCCAGGGGATGATTATTGCCGATGCCTATATCCGCAGCGGAATTCACAAAAAAGGTGTAGTGGTCGGATCGGATGTACTTTCCCGAATTTCTGATCCTCACGACCGCGATACGATGATCTATGCCGATGGCTCGGGTGCTACCATTGTTGAAGGCGTTGAAAGTGAAGAGCCTACCGGCATCCTTTCCCATTCAAGCCGCTCCGATTCTGTTACTTACTGGAACCTTTTGACCAATGGCGCCTCATTCAATCCGGCCCTGGAAGGCAATTCCCAGTACATAAAAATGGCAGGTCATAAATTGTACGTCTATGCCATCTCAACCGTTCCCGGAGTAGTAAAGGAAAGCATCGAAAAAGCCGGGTTACAGTTAGGCGACATCAAGAAGGTGCTGTTGCACCAGGCCAACGAAAAAATGGATGAGGTCATTGTCAAAAACGTCTTCAAGCTATACAACGAAAAGAACATTCCCGAAGGTATCATGCCCATGACCATTGAAAAGTTGGGCAACTCCTCCACCGCCACCGTCCCTACCCTACTGGACATCATCCTTAAAGGCAAAATGGAAGGCCAGCAGATCAACAAGGGCGATCATATTCTTTTTTGTTCGGTAGGCGCCGGGATGAATATCAATTCCATTATTTATAAAGTATAAGATCCAAGAAATAGAATAGTATCTGACGGCCGGAGTTCTTCCGGCCGTTTTTTGTTTCCTTCAATCTACCTTCCTGAAAAATTTTACTCCATTTCAACATGTAACGATTTCAGCAAACTTTTCTTCTTCCTCCAAAACACCGGTTGGTTTGCCTGAAAAAAATCCTAACGCCCTGTTATCCTGCTAACAATACGGGTGAAATCTTCTATTATCGGAACCAGTATGGAGCTACTAATCATTAGAAGAATGTAAGATAATTATTAGATAATTGTACGAAGATGATTCGTTTTTACTTGTATCATCTTCGAACCACCTTCGAACCACCTTCGAACGAACTTCTAATAATATTCATATATGATGAACCTCGGATATTGATTTTTGAACCATGTTATAAAAATATTACAAGGCTCCTTTCTCTTTTTCTTTACAGGCATGGATAAGTGATAGGACTTTTGTTGGCAATAATTTTACTGTGAGCAGATTATTTTAGTTTGAAAAATGTAACTAATCATAGGCTCGTGGAACTAATAAGCATAAAGCAATTAATTTTTTTTATGAACCAATCTCTATTTTCCTTAGCCTGGAAAGAATCGATCAGGTCCTCCTACTGGGGCAAAAGCCTTGCCACCACTATCGGGCTTGGCATTCTGGCCCTTTACTTCTCACTGAATTTTTTGGTGCTTGGACTGGCCATTCCAAAAATATTCGACCAGGAATTTCCCCATGTGGATCCGGTAAGCAAGTTCAATAGTTTTGTACTGGGATATTTTTTCATAGAACTGATCATCCGTTTGCTGATGCAAAAGCTGCCGACCATTAGCTTCAAGCCCTTCCTGATGACAAATATCCGCAGAAAGAGCATTGCAAATTATTTGATGTTTAGATCTTTGATTAACTTCTTTAACATCCTGCCCCTGTTTCTGCTGGTTCCCGTTTCGGTAAAAATGGTGAGTGACAGTTATTCACCTATGGCGACGGCAGGATGGTTTCTGGCGGTATTTCTCTTAATGATTGCCAACCATTTTCTGGCCGTGTATATCAAATGGCGCTTTAATGAGGCCGAGTATGGCTTTTTGATTATGCTGGGCATTTTGGCCGGGCTTTTTTGCATTAATTTCTTCGGAATAATCAACCTTACTGGCGCAGTAGGCCATTTACTTGACTTTATTCTTTTGAACCCCGTTATGGCAATTTTAATGGCGATTCTGCCCTTGCTGTTATACCGGGTAAACTTCCGCTTTTTACTTAGCCGGATGTTTATCAATCTTGTTTCAGCAAAGCAAAAGCAGGAAACCATCCGCGATTATTCATGGCTGGACAAGCTGGGAGAAACCGGCAGGTTTATCGCCCTTGAACTTCGTCTGATTTGGCGCAATAAACGCCCCCGCTCGGTGGCCATGATGACAGTTTTGATGTTTGGTTACGGATTACTCATTTACCGCGGGGAAGCAGGAAAGGAACCACCGGAATTTATTTTTATCCTTGGCGGGATCATGATGGTCGGGCTTTTCTCCATCTCTTACGGGCAGTTTTTCCCGGCCTGGCACAGCAATTATTTCTCCATGCTGATGTGCCAGCGGCTAAAGATGAAAGAGTTTTTGCAAGCGTTTTACAGTTTGGTGACAGTAGTGTCGGTTGCCTGTTATTTTATTACCCTGCCCTATGCATTCATGTATACCAAAATAATTTACACCCATTTGGTCCTGTTGCTCTATAACTTAGGGGTAAATATTCCCATCATCTTTTTTATCGGCCTGTACAGTAAAAAACGACTGGACCTGGAACAGTCATCCATGATGAATTACCAGGGCGTGGGTGCCTCACAGTGGCTTGGAGGATTGCCACTTCTGCTGATTCCTATGGGATTGTTTTATTTGGTAAAGACATTTATCGATGCCACCACCGGGTACATTGTCCTTGGAAGCATTGGATTGGTGGGCATTGTGCTTCACCCTTTTATCATTAACTATTTTTCGAAAGAATACCTGAAAAAGAAACATCAGCTTATTTCAAACTATAAAAACTCCTGATCATGATCCAGTTACAAAATATTATCAAAGCCTACAACAAAGAAATTGTTCTGAACATTCCTGAGCTTACCATTGAAAAAGGAGAAATTTTTGGATTGGTAGGAAACAACGGGGCAGGCAAAACCACCATGTTCAACATCATCCTGGATTTGATTACTGCCAGCAAGGGCCAGGTGATCAGCAAAGATATCAACGTTCGGGAGTCGGAAGACTGGAAAGATTTTACCGGGGCCTTTATCGATGAAAGCTTTTTGATCGGTTACCTGTCGGCTGAGGAGTATTTTAACTTCATCGGGGGACTGAGAAAAATGAGCAAGGCGGAGATCTCAGATTTTCTGCAATTGTACACTGACTTTTTCAACGGGGAGATTTTGGGCAAGAAGAAATTCATCCGTGATCTTTCCAAGGGAAATCAAAAAAAGGCAGGCATCGTGGCCGCCCTGATGGGAAAACCCGAGATCGTTATACTGGATGAGCCGTTTGCCAACCTGGATCCCAGCTCACAGTTCAAACTGCGTAAACTGATCAAAAATTTTGCCGCCCAGAACGGCACCACCTTTTTGATCTCGGATCATACCCTGGACAATATTGCCGATGTATCGACCCGCTTGATCATTTTGGAAAAGGGAAAGATAGTGAGGGATGTGGTCAAGACCGAAACCACCCTTCAAGAGATAGAAGCCTTCTTTACCCCTGTTGTGGAAGCAGATATTTACTAACCGGAAAATAGAAGAGCTACAAAAGAAAAAATATCGAATAAGAAATAAAAAATAAGGAATAAGAAAATCAAAAAACGCCCCACCGTGCTTTTTCCCTTCCTTATTTCTTATTTTTTATTCCTTATTCCTTATTTCGTTTTTCTTTAGATTGAACTCTCTTGCTTAACCTCCACCACCATGTCTTTTTGCTTTTGGGCTTTTCTGGCATTATGAAGGGAAGAAAAATAGTAAGCCAGTACGGCCGTGCAGAAATAACAGCCCATTTGAATCAGCATCATCCAGTATTCATGGCTGACGGAAGGTAATCCGGCCCCCATGGTTCTCAAACGCAAATAGGCGGGTATCATCAATGTGGAGGGAAAAATATGCGCCAAGTTGTAAACCAGCGGGGGAATGGAAGATACGGGCCAGGAGATTCCGCTTAAAAAAAGTACGATGGGTGAGAGGAAAACCATAAAGATAAGAGCCGATTCTCTTCTTTTAAACAGCACCGAAAGGGTGATGCCCAAAAATATTACCGAGAGCAAAAAAGGCAAAATAATTACCAGCAGCGATAGAAAGCTGGCATGATCGGGGTAGCCAAACCATTTGTGAAGCCATAGCATGGTGATGATGCAATTGATGGCATAAAGGGTCAGGTAGCTTAACGTCTTGCCAAACACTATTGGAAACACCCCTCCTTTTTTCAAAGTATTGGGCACCATAAAACTGTCACGTTTGGTTTCCCTGGCCGTTCCTCCCACCATGCCGATGCCAATAAGCAGGGTCTGCTGCAAAATGATGATAATCATTCCCGGCATGACAAAAGAGCCGTAGCCCGAGGAGGTGTTAAACCAGAAATGGATATCGGCCGGTAAAGGCTCGCGCAGCTCCATGGCCTGTTCATAACTGCGGCCTTCCATCATCAGCTTTTTTATTTCTACGCCTGCGGAAAAAGTCCCTATTGTTTTGACTGCCCCTGAGAGTACCTGCCGGTAAATCAAAAAATAACTGCCGTCGGCAAATACGGGCACATGGGTTTGTTTGCCGTTCAGGATATCTTTTTCAAAATGCTGGGGGATGACTACGATTCCACCGGTATTGCCTTCAAAAAAGGCCTGTTTGGCCTGATCCATACTTTCCGCCTCCTGGCTTATCTCAATTTGCTCGGCCCCATTGAGCATTTTTATCAGCTGACGGCTTGTGGTGCTGCGATCCAGATCGACAACAATGGTTGGAAGCTCCCGCACCACTTCATTTTTATAGGCAATGGCATACACCATGGGATAAATAATCAATGCCCCTATCAGGATAAGAATGGCTCCGCTGTCTTTACGGATGGCACGAAGCTCATCGCGGTAAAACTGTCCGGTCATCTGAAGGCCTGTCTGTATTTTTTTGAACATAGCGGGTTGTTATTTTTGAATCTATACTTTACCCCAGTATTTTTCCTGTTGTAATATTCGCTTTAACCGGGGCAAAAAACCCAGGGAGAGGAAAATAAACAAAAGGAAGGCTGCCAGGGGAATAATTACATTTGTGGGATTCTCGCCCCGCATGGCCTGGGAGATGAATATCTTGACCCAATAGGTAAAAGGGAAAAGGTAAGAAGCCACACTGGCTGCTGCGGGCATGGCAAACTGCGGAAAGGTCAGTCCCGAAAAGGTGAGGGCCATCATGGAGTAGGCGCTTGCTATTGAAAGGGAAAGCCTTAAATTGGCAAATACCGCGATAAGAAAAACCCCCAGCAACTGGTAGGTTACAATCATGGCAGCTTCTCCTACCAGGATCAGGAAAAAGCATCCTTCCAGGGGGGTGCCCATTTTGACAAAAAGGATTACGTTCATCACCATGGCATCTACCATCAGCAAAATAGTATAGGGCATTAATTTACCTGCCAGGGCCACGATAAGGCTTCCGTTGGAATGGGCCAGCCACTGCGGCCCGCTTCCTTCACGCACTTCCACACCCACGGCAAAAACGCTGGACAGCAGTGTAAAGACCACAATCATCATGGGAAGAAGGGCACTTAATAGAAAGTAAGAATAGTTTCCAAAAGGGTTGAAAAGGATGTGTTGTTCCAGTTTTACCGGCTGAATCTTTGCCCTTGCCTGCCGTTCGGGCAAGCCGCTTTTCATGGCCATCTGCAGTTTAATTCCACCTGACAGGGTGGCAATGGACTTGTAAATTCCCTTTTGCAAAAACCCTCCTTTTAGGATATTGGCATTGTTGATAAACACCGCGATGGACTGGCTGCCCCCCTTTAATATGTTTTTTTCCGTGCCTTCAGGAATAACAACCACAGCATCAATTTTTCCCAGCTGCATTTGACCGTAAGCCTCCTTTTCACCTGGAAGGTGCATCACGACTTGGGCTTCAGGGGAAGCGCTGATAAACATGGAAATTTTGCGCGAAAGGGTACTTTGATCCAGGTCGACCACTCCAACCGGAAGGTTGCGGGGTACCCCTTCAGAAAAAACAGACAGCAGGATGATGAACGATATCAGTGGGCCAATAAGCGTTGTAAACAAAGAGATGACAGAGCCTGACATGCGGTCAGTTTCACGAAGCAAAACCTTGAAAAAAGGATTTCTTCGCAAAAAGGAATGCTCATACTCTTTGATTGTATGTTTTTTACCCGACTTGTTCATCTTCTTAAATTGAGATTCATTGGCCTTTTAAAAAGCAATTTATTTAAACTGTTTCCAGTTGACCACTACGCTCATGCCTGGACGAAGGCCTTCAACGGGCATTTCAGGCACGGCATGGATCTCAAAGGACTTGGAATCAAAGCCACCCGAAGTCTTGGTGCTGGTCCAAGTAGCAAAGTCGGCCAGGGCGCTGATATAATTTACTTTCAGGGTAACCTCCTTATTGCCCAAGGCAGGAATGGTGGCTTTTATCCGGCTATCCATACGAATATTGGAAAGCAAATCTTCACGCACATAAAGGGTGGCCCAGCTGTCGGCAAGGTTCACCAGGGTGATGACCGGGTATCCCGTTGGCACCAGTTCACCGGCTTCAGAGACAATATTGGCTACCTCGCCCGAGGCAGGCGCTTTTACAGCAGTTTCCGAAAGGTAGGCTTCCACCTCTGCAATGCCCCCTTCGGCCTGGTTGACCAGTTCGAGGGCCGACTGTTTATCTTCCGAGCGGGCACCTTTTACGGCCTTTTCCCAGACAGCCTTTGCGGCATCGGCCGTTTGGCGCCCTGCCTTCATTTGGGTTTCGGCTTCATCTTTTTTCTGTTCGGCCACAACGCCATCCTTGTAAAGATTTTCCACCCTTGTAAAGGTCTTCTCATACAGACGGGCTGCCGCCTCTGCTTTTAAATACGTACTGTAGGCGGCCTGGATATCTTCTTTCTGGGCGCCATTCTGTGCCTTTAGGCTTTGAGCCCGGGCAGCATTTCTTTGGGCAGTCACCTGCCTGAGTTTGGCATCAATCTCAGGGCTGCTGATAGAGAAAAGAAAGTCTCCCTTAACTACTTTCTGGCCTTTTTTCACGGCGATGCTATCAATTCTTCCCGGTATTTTGGAAGCCACCCTGAACTGGGTTGCCTCTATCTCTCCCTGTATTTCCAAAGGCTGTGGTCGGGTTATGAGCCATGTGGAATATAGAATAAAAACCAAAAGGGCAGTTAAAAACAGGCCAATTATAAAGCTTCTTGTCTTGTTCATCGTGTTGGGTATTTTGTCTTAAAAGGATTCAGTAATAAGCTCTTTATCATCCTGAAAGGTGATAAAAAGCTCGGGATTGCCGCATACCTGCATCAGGGTGGCAAGGGTAACATCAAAGGTATACATGCTCTGAAGGCGGTCAATTTTAACCTTGGCAAGCATCAGGTTGGCATCCACCAGTTCAGTGGAAGTGGAAAGTCCTTCCTTAAAAGCCTTGTCACGACTGTCTACATAAGTCTTTGCAAATTCAAGGGTTTTGTCCAGCTCTTCGATTTGTTCCATCTGCATCAACAGTTGCTGATGCAGTTTCAGGATCAATGTTTTAATATCTTCCTGGGCTTTTAACCCGGCCTGTTCCACCTGGTCTTCCTTAAAGCGGGCCGACTGAAGATGCCGGTAGCGTGAATTTCCTTCAAAAAGGGTCCAGTTAAGACCAACCCCTACCATCCAGTCGGGCACAAAGGGCGAGAGGTCCTTATTGGCCAAATCATAGGTTCCGGTTAAAGCTACCGAAGGGAGATACTTGCTCTTTTCCAGCTTTACACCGGTAGCGGCCAGCTGCTTTTTGGAATCTACCTGCGCAAGTTGGGGGTTATTCTCAAGGGCCATGTTGATAAAATAACTCTCCTGTTCCAGGTTTTTCATCATAAACAGTTTGCTGGCCGTCAGGATGTTGCTGCTGTCATCCACAGCCAATGTGTTTTGAAGGGCACGTTTAACGATTGCCACTTCATGCATGGCTTTTTTTAATTCTCGTTCCGCTTCCGATTGGGCAACCTGCGCATGCAGAAATTCCACCCTGGCAATCTGGCCCTGTTCGCTTAACTTCTGTGAATCGAACAGATGCTTTTCCATGGCATCGGCTACCTGACGGCGCACCTTGCAGGCCTGCTCCGCCAGTACAAGCCCGTAATAGCGGGTGGCAAGTTCACTTAAAAGTTCCCCTTCCTTTTGTTTTTTCTGCAATTGGGCCTCTTCTTCATAGATCTGAGAGGCCTTGTTGGCAGCGTTAATCTTTCCCCCGGTATAAAGGGGCCACATGAAATTGGCATTTACCGTGGCAAATTGTTTTTCCTGGATCATCTTGTTCCATTCACCGGCACTAACCTGAGCCTGTCCTTGTTGCAGTTTATTGCGCACGGCCTGGGTGCTGATATTATCAGGCAGGGTGGGCATTACCCCCGAGGTAGCCGGATCGGGATTGGGCACTCCCGAAAAATTACCGTATTTGCCCAGGGCATCGTAAAGGGGCAAAATAGCATCGCGTACCGGGGTAAGATCCAGGGTTAATGGGTCGGCCATTTGGATGGCATTGGCTGTAATAAAAACTCTGGGAGAGCGAAGCCCAGCCATGGCTTTCTTGTCGGCTGTCTTTTCATTTACCTCGAAGCCGGCCTGCTTTAACACATGACTGTTCAGATGCATCTGCTCGTAGGCATCTGAAAAAGTCATAGCATTGGTTGTGTTTTCCTGACCTTTTGCTGTAGGCATTGCCAACATGCAAAAAGTAAAGAATACGAAGCATATAAAGGTTGTTTTCATGGATTATAAGTTTTCCATGACAAAGGAAATAATCTTTTCGACTCATTCTTTAAAATGTTCCAATAATACCATCGTTCGGTTGATATTGTTATGATTTAATTAATGTTGAAGCGAAGAAAGTGACCAATGATCCATAAACCCAAAATCAGTGTTCCATCCTCTTTATTAATTTGCAAAAAAAAGGAGCTGCCGGCATACCGGACAGCCCCAGGGTAACAGTCACGAGTATATTCTATTTTATCACATATCCATCGGAGAGGGTTTTCATAAAAGCAACAATGGCATCTTCCTCGGCATTGGTAAGTCCAAGGTTTCCAAGTTCACCATCATTGATATTATCAGCTACTTCAGGATCCGGCCATGCTTGCACATCACGGGTATTGTAGAAATGGACCACTTCCTTTAATGATTTAAAATAACCGTTGTGGGTATAAGCTTTGGTAAACCCATCACCGGGTCTTTTATCCACATTACGCAGGGTAGGCACTTTTTGTTTGCCCATGTTGTCATTGGCATAGATTTTATAATTCTCTGTTGAAGCCAAAAAGCCTCCTAATCCAAGGTCTACAAATGAAGGATTATAGTCATAAACCGGGTTCTGTGGATTTTTAGGCACTCCCAGGTTGTCATAGGTGAAATCGGTAAACAGGACCAAATGGTCATCATCTGTAGCCGTGCTGGGATGGCATGCAGCACAATTGCCTTTTCCATTGAAAAGTTCAAGGCCCCAGGCTTCTTCTTTGGTCAGAT
This sequence comes from Prolixibacteraceae bacterium, assembly GCA_035297625.1. Taxonomy (GTDB): domain Bacteria; phylum Bacteroidota; class Bacteroidia; order Bacteroidales; family Prolixibacteraceae; genus Aquipluma. Next base: position 4,375 of record DATGYU010000151.1, on the reverse strand, counting down.
TGGCAAGGCCTTTCAAATAATAATCATATTTGGAGCTGAATTGATTTATTTCTTTGGATGCTTCATAGGCGGCAATAGTCAAGCCTACACGGTCATAGTTTTTGACAATCACCTCTGGGGTATCATAGGCAAAAGGTTCTCCCCAAACATCCTCCCACATGGAGATATATTTTGCCTTGGCAATTTTTTGCAGTACGCTGAGCACGGTTGGCATATTGTGTTCTGCCGGGTTCAGAAAAGGCCCGATAGCCTGTTCGGCGGCAGGGTTCCCCAAACGGTCACCTGTAGCTCTCCCGTCCCAAAACAAGCCCCCTTCAAAGGTTCCTCCTTCTCCCATATGGAGGATTGGACTGAAAGTTGCATAGGCAGCACTTGGCGGCTTGCGGTCACCAAAATTCTGGGCATCGGCACCCCGGTAAACGGATCCATGAATGTTTATCCCCACTGTTGAACCGGTAAATCCCACCTTGGCAGCGTGACAATCGGAACAAGCCATGTTGCTGGGACTGGATATTTTATCAAAATAGAGGTATTTGCCCAACTCTTCCTTTGGAGTAAGGGCAACTTTTGAAGGCGCCGACTTTAGGTGGAATTCCTCTGTTGCGTTGTATTCATCATTAAGAATTGGATCTTTGGTGCAGGAAAAAAATACTCCTGTCAGGAACAAAGATCCGGTGAGCATTAAAAGTAGTTTATTATTCATACAGGTGTGCTTAAAATGTGGATAAATCATTTTAATGAACTCTAAGGTGGTTAATCCAGTTTGGATCAGCATTATTAAAATTACCAAATTATATTTGATTATTAGTTATTTAGGGTATGTTGTTCAACATGTTTTGAAAGATTTAAGGGAGAGTCAGAACTAATTGTACAATATTCTTTCTGGTTTTAAATCCACACACCAAACTCTTGTTGTATCTTTAAGGCACCCAAAATCACACTATGGCATTTTCTTCTGAACAGCGATCGGCTTACCTTAAAGCTACGGCCATTTGCAGCCGTGGCGAAACCTGCAGTTTCGACATCCTGGAAAAGCTACGCAAGTGGGGATTGGAGGAAGCGCAGGCCCGGGAGGTGATCGATCAGCTAAAAGCGGAGAAATACATCGATGATGAGCGTTTTGCACGGGCGTATGTGAAGGATAAATTTCGCTTTAATCATTGGGGCCGGCAAAAGATTGCCTATATGCTTTCCAGCAAAAGAATTGGCAAGGAAATCCAGCAGGCCGCCTTTGAAGAGATTGAAGATGAAAGCTATTCAGAGGAATTAATTAAACTGATTAAGTCTAAGGAAAAGAGCGTTAAAGCAGATGACCCGTTTGACAAGCGCAACAAGCTGATGCGCTTTGCCATGGCCCGGGGCTTTGAAACGGACAAGATCTTTAAGGCTTTTAAAGAGCTGGGCATTTAGGCAGTAAACAGCAATGAGTGATCAGTTGGCAGAGGCCATTCGCAAGTACCCCGAGGTTTTAAGGACCATAAAGTCTTTAAAGACCATAAGGCCTTGGGCAACTATGACACAACACAACTTTAAACTTTTCCTCTTTTGCAGCTCTTTCAAGGTTGATGTTGTTTAAATGACTAACTTTGCGCCTTAACTTAAAGGCCGGTCAGCAAAGATTAGACCCCGAAGCCTTTCCAAATTATTAAAATGTCGTTTGAAAAATTAGATTTAATCGAGCCCATCAAAAGGGCTTTGAAAACAGAAGGTTACGAGACCCCTACCCCCATTCAGGAACAAGCAATCCCCATCATACTTCAAAGAAAAGATTTACTTGGTTGTGCACAGACAGGAACAGGAAAAACAGCAGCCTTTGCCATTCCTATCATACAGATTCTCCATCTTTCAGAAAATATGGGACCTGGCCGACGTAAGATCAAAGCCCTGATAGTAACTCCAACGCGTGAGCTGGCCATTCAGATTGGCGAGAGTTTTACCGCCTATGGACGCCATGCCGGGTTAAAGCATACGGTGATTTTTGGTGGTGTGGGTGAACGCCCTCAGACCGATGCCCTTCGCGCGGGAATTGACATATTGATAGCAACCCCGGGCCGCCTGCTTGACTTAATGAATCAGGGATACATTGATCTGCGCTCACTGGAACTGTTTGTTCTGGATGAGGCTGACCGGATGCTGGACATGGGTTTTATCCATGACGTGAAACGCATCATTGCCGAGCTGCCCAAGAAAAGGCAATCACTCTTCTTTTCCGCGACCATGCCTTCTGACATTGTAAAATTGTCGGCAACCATATTAAGCAACCCGGTAAAGGTTGAAATTACCCCTGAAGTGACTACTGCAGAGAAGGTGGAACAGCAGATGTACATGGTTCAGTATGAAAATAAGCGAGAGCTGCTGCTTCATTTGTTGGACAACGAGGAAATTGTCTCTGCACTGGTTTTTACCCGTACCAAGCATGGGGCCGACAAGGTGGTAAAACTGCTCCAGAAGAGCGGGCATCAGGCCCAGGCCATCCATGGCAACAAATCGCAGAGTGCACGACAGAAAGCACTCACCGATTTCAAAAGCGGGAAGATACGTATCCTGGTGGCTACCGATATTGCCGCCCGTGGCATCGATGTGGATGACCTGACGCATGTGATCAATTACGAGATCCCCAATATCCCCGAGACCTATGTTCACCGCATTGGCCGTACAGGTCGTGCCGGACAGAGCGGTATTGCCATTTCCTTTTGCGATAACACCGAGATACTGTTCCTGAGAGATATCCAAAGGTTGATTTCGCAGACCATCCCGGTGGTAAAGGATCATCCTTTTGCCATGACCGATTTTACGCCAGAGAAGGCGCCGGCAAAGGTAACCCGCAAACCGGTCCAACGTCAGCATAACGGGCATGCGATACGCGAGAATTCAGACAGAAGGTCCAACGGACCTTCCCGTTCATCCACTGTTCCGACGGCAGAAAAGCCAGCCAGAAGCTCCTGGAGGCGCAGGTATTAGAACTACACTTATTCCATTATAGAAACAAAAAACCTCACCGCAAGTGGGGTTTTTTGTTTTTGCTTATATTTAAATTTCAAAAAAGCAAAATATTCTGTACCTTGCAAAAAAACAGATATGCCTACGGATAATCATTACATACAACAACTTAAAGAGAAGTTAAAGGAATTGAATCCATACAAGGTAATTCTCTTTGGATCTTATGCGTATGGCACACCACACGTTGATAGTGACATCGATTTACTTGTTGTTACAAACGATCAATTTATACCGCATACGTTTAAGGAGAAAACGAATTTGTATATTTCAGTAAGCGAACAGATTCTAAATATTTCAAAACAAGTACCTGTTGATCTTATCGTTTATACTTTACCAATGTATGAACAGTTCATTGAAGCAGGCAGTTCTTTTTCAAAAGAAATTTTAAGCAAGGGAATCGTAATTTATGAAACCAAGCACACAACAATGGCTTGAATTTGCAAAAGCTGATCTCATCAATTGTGAAAGAATTCTGGAAGATGAATTTCTAACAACTATCTTGGCGTTCCATTCCCAACAAGTTGTAGAAAAATGCTTTAAAGCCTTAATTAATGAGAAAAATATAGATATTCCACGTATTCACAGTTTGGTAAGATTATACCAGCTTGTGGAAGGCTTTTTAGAGAATCAAATTGAAATTCGGGAGTTAATGGCTTTAGACAGCGTTTATACCAGTTCCCGTTATCCCAGTGATATAGGAATGATTGCTACAGGAAAACCTACCAGACAAGATGCATTGTCATTATACGAAAGCGCGAAGAAAATTTTCGAATCGATAACAGAACTTATAGCCTAACAGATTTTTCTATCCTTAATGGTTTGGGATTATTTTCCATTATCTGGGAATTTGTATCATTTTACTCCATATGACTTGATTCTTCGCCAAAAGATGATGAAACATTACTATCACCTGAAAACATCTCTGCAACCAGTGCCCTAATAATTTTTCAATATGAACATTTCCCATCAAATATTGTCATCTTTACATCATCACATAAAATTCCCCGGGGTATGGAACTGTTTAACGAGAACAGCAAGCTGGCTTCTGTCATTTTAAAAGATCATTCATTGTTGCCTGTAATTAACCGGCTGGGCGTCAAACTAGGCTTTGGCGATCAAACCATTAAGAACATCTGCGAGGAAAAAGGCATTGACCTTAACTTCTTTGTAGAGATCATCAATGTCTTTCATTATGAGGATTATTTTCCTGAAAAGCGCCTGCTGGACTTCCCTGTTACCATGGTAATCGATTATTTGATCAAGACCCACCAGTATTACAAGAATTACCTGATTCCGGAAAACGATCGCCTCATCGAACTGTTCCTTTCGGCCAGTCCCGATGAGAGTTCAGATAACGGGCTGGTTCGTAAATTCT
>DATGYU010000150.1:0-15236 GCA_035297625.1 Prolixibacteraceae bacterium | reverse complement strand
TCTAATTTCTTAAATATTAAATAGTGAGGGCCTGAAAGAGGAATAAATAAAATAGGAACACGGAGACACAGTGATATAAAATCTGTTTTTTTTAATTGTTTTATTCTTTTTTTTCTGTATCTCCGTGTCACTGTGTTTATTTTCAGATACTATAATATATGAGATCTGTTATTTATATTTGATCAATGAGAACCCGACCATGACGATTACTGAAATCACCAAATCCATCCATGACGACCTAAGCGTCTATGCCAGCCAAAGTAGAAAAGAAAAGGTGGCCATCAACCATCCCACCTCCATGCAGGTGTTCGGCCTGATGGTTGCAGAGCTTCGAACAGTGACTGCCAAATGGCAAAAGGCGCTGGTTCATTATTCAGAAGAACAGTGGATTGAACTTGCCCTTAGCCTGGCCAATGCCAATAATCTTGAATGTCAGCTGGTTGCCTATGAGCTGCTCTGGAAAAATAAAAAGGCACTGCTGTCATTGACCCTTGATCAGGTTTTGGCATTGGGAAAGCACCTGGACAACTGGGTCTCGGTTGATGTGTATAGTCTTTCCGTTACGGGGTATTGCTGGCAAAAGGGGATCCTTCCCGATGAAATCATTGAACAATGGGCCCTGGATGCGGATCGCTGGATACGCCGCTCAGCCCTGGTAAGTACCGTGCCCCTTAACCTTAGGGCCAGAGGAGGAAAAGGCGATGTGCCAAGAACCCTGCGGATTTGCAGTTTGCTGGTTTCAGACCGCGATGAGATGGTTGTTAAGGCAATGTCCTGGGCATTGCGAGAGTTGTCTAAATCGGATAAACAAGCCGTGGAACAGTTCATGGAATTACACAAAGACAACATTCATTCAAGGGTTAAAAGAGAAGTAGGTACCAAACTGCTGACTGGCAAAAAAAATGTAAGGCAATACGCGTAAAATGAACTATTTTTGCCCCTGTCAATTTATGCAAACTATTTGATCATGAAGACTTATTCTGCAAAGCGCTTGTCGCTGACCATCTCCATATTGTTACTGGCTTTTAATGCCGGCTTCTTTTTGATCCTTTCCCATAAAGGATTCCAGTCGGTGTATACCATCACTTTTGTAATTTTATTTGGCGCGATATCCTATTTCCTGGTACTTTTTATCCTCAACCGATATATCAACGATAAAATAAAGCCCATCTATAAAACCATTCGTGAAACTCCCATTAGCGGTAAAAGAGAAAAGCTGCTGGAAAAGTTCACCACCACCAATATCTCTGCTGTTCAGAAGGAAGTAGAAGAATGGGCCAGGAATCAGACTTCGGAGATTACCCGTTTAAAAGATCTGGAACGTTACCGCAAGGAGTTTGTTGGCAACGTGTCGCACGAGTTGAAGACCCCGATTTTTAACATCCAGGGTTACGTGCTCACCCTTTTGGAAGGAGGTATTGACGACCCGAAAATCAATATGCTTTACCTTCAGCGCACTGAGAAAAGTATCGACCGTATGATTTCCATTGTGGAAGATCTGGAATCCATCACCAAGCTCGAATCCGGGGAACTGAAACTGAACCTGGTCAATTTTGATATTATCAAGCTTACTGAAGAAGTATTCGACCTGGCTCAGATGCTTGCCAATGAGCGCAACATCTCACTTCAATTTGCCACCAAAAGCGATAAGCCCGTGATGGTTCATGCCGACAAGAAAAGGATCATGGAGGTGATGAACAACCTGGTGGGCAATGGCATTAAATATGGCAAGAAAAAGGGCTACGTTAAGATTGGCTTCTACGACCTGCATGAAACCATCCTTATAGAAGTCAGCGACAATGGTATAGGGATGGATAAAAATGACCTGCCCCGCGTCTTTGAACGTTTCTACCGGGTGGATAAATCCCGCTCCCGCGAACAGGGAGGTACCGGGCTGGGATTGTCAATTGTAAAACACATTATCGAAGCCCATGACCAAACCATCAATGTAAAAAGTATTGTAGATAAAGGCACTACTTTTACTTTTACCCTTGAAAAGGCAAAATAAAATGGTAAAGTAACTGCTTGTTTCAAATGATTTTGTTAATTTTCAAGCGAAATTACAGTTACCTTTGTACCCAATAAAAAAGTAAACGGTACTTTTAATCCAAAATTCAATGAACTATGAGCGACAGTCAATATAAAATCTTACTGGTGGACGATGAAGTGGATATCCTGGAATTCATCAGCTATAACCTGGAAAAAGAAGGATACAAGGTATATACGGCTAAAAACGGGGCTGAAGCCATTAAGGTGGCCGAAAAGACCCTGCCTGATCTGATCATCCTGGATGTGATGATGCCTGAAATGGATGGGATTGCTGCCTGTGAAGAGCTCAGAAGAATACCTTCGCTTCAGGATACCATGATTGCCTTTCTGACTGCCCGTGGTGAGGATTATTCTCAGATAGCCGGTTTTGAAGCCGGAGCGGATGATTATATCACCAAGCCTGTTCGCCCAAAAGTGTTGGTCAGCAGGGTTAAAGCCCTTTTGAAAAGAACTTCCACTCCCGGAGCGCCTCAGCCAACCATCATTGAAAGCGGTCATACGGTAGCTGTCGGAAACCTGGTTATCGACAAGGAACGCTACCTGATTATCAAAGACGGACAGGAGATGATTCTGCCCCGTAAAGAATTTGAACTGCTCTCCCTTTTGGTTTCAAAACCCGGAAAGGTCTTTACCCGCGAAGAGATCTATTTCTCCGTTTGGGGCGACAACGTGGTAGTAGGCGACCGTACCATTGATGTGCATATTCGTAAGCTGCGTGAAAAAATTGGCAATGACTTTATCAAAACCCTTAAAGGAATAGGCTACAAGTTTGTGGATGTTCCGGAAGGCCATTAGCCAAACCAATAATAGTTATATAAAGAGCCAGGCAGAATATCCGTTAAAGGATAACTACCTGGCTCTCTTAGTTTAAAGTTCAAGGTTTAAAGTTGTCGGCTCAGGGGCTTGGTTTAAGGATATTAAAGTCTTTAAAATCCTAAAGACCTTTAGCGGAAGCCTATATCCTCTACATTGCGCCACTTTAAACTTTAAACTTTAAACTCCTTTTTTCTAACCTCTTTGGCCTTAAAGCTTTTGTATTTCGCATACTAAATTTTCCTATATTTGTACCCTTTTAAAAATATACGGCTTAATATAGTTTTCGATGAGTAATAAGTTTCAGGTTTACAAACAGTTAGATCTCTCCAATGTCAATAAGGAAGTGTTGAAAAGATGGGGAGAAGATGATACGTTTCATAAAAGTATAACTACGCGTGAAGGTCAACCTACCTTTGTTTTTTATGAAGGACCTCCATCGGCTAACGGAATGCCTGGTATTCACCATGTAATGGCACGGGCTATCAAAGATACTTTCTGCCGTTATAAAACCATGAAAGGCTTCCGTGTTCACCGTAAAGCAGGATGGGACACCCATGGCCTTCCGGTGGAACTGGGCGTGGAAAAATTACTTGGAATTACAAAAGACGATATAGGCAAGAAAATCAGCATTGAGGATTACAATGCCGCCTGCCGCACCGAGGTGATGAAATATACCCGCGAGTGGGAAGAACTGACCCGTCAGATGGGTTACTGGGTCAATATGGACAATCCTTACATTACTTATGACAACAGATATATTGAGACCGTTTGGTGGTTGTTAAAGCAGATATTTGACAAGGAACTGCTTTACAAAGGCTATACCATTCAACCTTTTTCTCCGGCTGCCGGAACCGGTTTAAGCTCTCACGAACTGAACCAGCCGGGTTGCTATCGTGATGTGAAAGATACTACCGCCATCGCTCAGTTTAAAGTGATCAGGAATGAAAAGTCTGCGTTTCTTTTCGAAAACGTGGAGACAGATTTGTTTTTCCTTGCCTGGACCACTACTCCCTGGACTTTACCCTCCAATACCGCTTTGTGCGTTGGTCCGAAGATTACTTATGTGAAAGTAAGAACTTTCAATCCCTATACCGGTTTGCCCGTTACTTTGATACTGGCCAAGAACCTGCTTTCCATGCATTTTGATCCCAAGAGTGCGGAAATCCCAATGCAGGATTATGCCCAGGGCGATAAGAAAATTCCTTACCGTGTGTTGGGGGAATATGTGGGTGAAGAGCTGAAAGATGTCAATTATGAGCAGCTGATCAACTGGGTGAAACCCAAAGGGGATGCTTTTAGGGTAATTACCGGCGATTTTGTCACCACAGAAGATGGAACCGGGATCGTGCATATTGCTCCTACTTTTGGTGCCGATGATGATCGCGTAGCCAAACAGCATGGCATCGCTCCCCTGATTGTCGAGGATATGGAAGGAAAACGTCAGCCATTGGTAGACCGTAACGGCCGTTTCTTCCTTATCGAAAATATGGACCCCGCCTTTGTGGCTCAGTATGTGAATGCAAAACCTTACGCTGAGTTTGCTGGTCGGTATGTCAAAAATGAATACGATGAAACGCTTACAGAAGATGATGCAACAGTGGATGTGGACATCTCTGTCATGCTGAAAAAAGAAAATAAGGCGTTCAAGGTTGAAAAGCATGTGCATAGTTATCCGCATTGCTGGAGAACCGATAAACCCATCTTATACTACCCGCTCGATTCATGGTTCATCAAAACCACAGCGGTTAAAGATAAGATGATCGCCCTGAACAATACCATCAACTGGAAGCCTGCCTCTACTGGTACCGGTCGCTTTGGCAACTGGCTGGAAAACCTGGTGGACTGGAACCTGAGCCGTTCACGTTTCTGGGGTACCCCTCTGCCCATCTGGAGAACAGAAGATGGCGCTGAATTGAAATGCATCGGCTCGACTGCAGAACTGATGAAAGAGATCAGGGCTGCCGTAGCTGCCGGGGTGATGGAGAAAAATATATTCGAAGGTTTTGAAGTGGGAAATAATTCCAGGGAGAATTACGATAAGATAGATCTTCACCGTCCGTTTGTGGATGATATCTTTTTGGTATCCGCTACCGGCAAGAAGATGTTCCGTGAACCTGACCTGATTGACGTTTGGTTTGACTCTGGAGCCATGCCATATGCCCAGCGTCATTTCCCGTTCGAGAGCAAGGAAAAATTCAATGAAGTATTCCCTGCCGATTTCATCGCTGAAGGTGTTGACCAGACCCGCGGATGGTTCTTTACCCTTCATGCCATTGCTACCATGATTGATGAGTCGGTAGCCTTTAAAAACATCATTTCCAACGGGCTGGTGCTGGATAAAAACGGCAACAAGATGTCCAAACGTCTGGGCAATGCGGTTGAACCCTTTGCAGCCATTGAAGAACACGGATCGGATGCTTTGCGCTGGTACATGTTGACCAATTCTCAGCCCTGGGATAACTTGAAGTTTGACATCAACGGGGTGGATGAGGTAAAACGCAAGTTCTTCGGAACGCTCTACAACACCTACAACTTCTTTGCCATGTATGCCAATATCGACGGTTTTACCTATGCTGAAGAAGAAATTCCTGTTGCTGAACGCTCTGAACTGGATCGCTGGATCATTTCATTGCTGAACTCACTGATAAAAGAAGTGGGCGAATGCTACGAGACGTATGAGCCAACCCGTGCAGGTCGTGCCATTGCGGAATTTGTGGGTGAAAACTTAAGTAACTGGTTCGTGCGCTTAAGTCGTCGCCGTTACTGGGGAGGGGCCTATGATAAGGATAAAATATCGGCCTACCAGACCCTTTATACCTGTTTGAGCACCGTGGCCAAACTGTCGGCTCCGATTGCTCCGTTCTATGCTGATTTGCTTTATACCGACCTGAATAAGATCACCGGTAAAGAAACCGATCAGAGTGTGCACCTGGCCAACTTTCCTGTGGCCGATGAGTCCATGATTGATCGTACACTGGAAGAAAAGATGGCCATTGCCCAGAAAGCTTCCTCCATGATCCTGAGCCTTCGCCGTAAGGAAAAACTGAAAGTACGCCAGCCACTGGCCAAAATCATGGTGCCTGTTTTGAGCAAAGACTTCCAGGATAAGTTTGATGCCGTAAAAAATATCATTCTTTCCGAGGTAAATGTGAAAGAGGTGGAGTTCCTGGTGGATTCAGCCGGTATCATCAGCAAAAAGATTAAGGCCAACTTTAAAACCCTGGGCCCAAAACATGGAAAGTTGATGAAACAGATCTCCGCTGAGATTGCCAACTTTAGCCAGGAAGATATCAGTAAGTTTGAACGCTCGGGAAACTATGATTTGAGCGTGAACGGGGAGACCATTCTTCTGGGCCTTGAAGATGTTGAAATACAGACAGAAGATGTGCCCGGATGGCTGGTGGCCAGTGAAGGCGGCCTGACCATTGCCCTTGACATTAACCTGACCGAAGAGCTGAAGCAGGAAGGGATTGCCCGCGAATTTATCAACAAGATTCAGAACATCCGCAAAGAAAGTGACTTCGAGGTCACTGACCGTATTGTTTTGAAGATCCAGAAAGATGACAGATTCAACCTGGCCGTTGAGAATTTCCGCGATTATATCAGCAATCAAACCCTTGCCGGCGAGTTGGTTTTGGTCGACCAGATCAATCAAGCCAATTCCCATACCGTGGAAATTGATACCGACCTGCAAGCGGTCGTCCTTGTTGAAAAACAATCCTGAAAAGGACATTTTATTGAATGATATTAGAACTATGAATTAAAAAATATTTTCATACTTTTATAGTCTGGGAAGGTGCTGATACCCTAAGCCAGACGTAAAAACTAAAGCGTAAAAGTCATGAGTGAAAAAACCAGATATTCAGATGAAGAGTTGATGGAATTTAAATTATTAATTCTTGATAAACTCGAAAAAGCTCAAAAGGACTATGTAATGTATAAAAGTTCCATCACCCAGAGTGACGGAAATGATACCCAGGACACTTCGCCTACATTCAAAGTACTCGAAGAGGGTGCAGCTACCCTGTCAAAAGAGGAAGCCGGAAAGCTGGCACAGCGCCAGCAAAAGTTTATCCAGTATTTGCAGGCGGCCCTGGTACGTATCGAAAACAAAACGTATGGCATCTGCCGTGAAACCGGCAAACTGATATCCAAGGAACGTTTAAGAGCGGTTCCTCATGCTACGCTAAGCATTGACGCTAAAAACAACCAGAAGTAAATAAAAAATTAAATAAACACATAGACACATAGGTCACATAGCGTAATTTATAACTATGTGCCCTATGTGTCTATGTGTTTAAAATATTAACAGTTAAAAATGTCAAAATTACAAAAGTCGGCCCTCATCGTTGGGGCGGTACTGCTGATCGATCAAATCCTCAAGATATGGATTAAAACCAACATGGCCCTGGGCGACGAGTTCTCGGTCATCGGAAACTGGTTTGTCATCCATTTTGTCGAAAACAACGGCATGGCCTTTGGCTTCGAATTCGGGGGCGATTACGGCAAGATATTCCTAAGCCTGTTCCGCGTGTTTGCAGTGTTCGGAATCGGTTATTACATCCTGAAACTGGTCAAAAAAGACATCCCAATGGGCTTTATTGCCTGTGTGGCCTTAATATTTGCCGGAGCTATCGGAAATATCATCGACAGCGCTTTTTACGGGCTTATCTTCTCGGACAGCTACGGACAGGTAGCCAAACTGTTTCCCCAAGGGGGAGGCTACGCCACCTTTTTGCATGGCAGGGTAGTGGACATGTTTTATTTTCCCATCATTTCAGGGGTTTTTCCTGAATGGATGCCCATCATTGGAGGCAGCGACTACCAGTTCTTCCGCCCGGTGTTTAATGTGGCCGATTCAGCCATCTCGGTGGGTATCTTTGCCATTATCTTATTTTACCGAAAGGAGTTCAGTGAACTCACCTCCAAAGATCATTCGCATGACAAGGAAGAAACGGAAGTTGCGAATGAGCAGGTTACCGCTCCTGAAAAGGAATCACAGGAAATTTGATGATTTTATTTGGCGATAAGCAGTAAATTCAGTAAACTTGCACTCCGAAAAATGGGGAGTTCTTATTATTAAGTAGTATATTTACCTGAGGATAAAAACCAAATTAGATATTTTCAGGGCCTATAGCTCAGTCGGTTAGAGCACCTGACTCATAATCAGGGAGTCACTGGTTCAAGCCCAGTTGGGCCCACCCTTAAAAATCAAACACTTACACATGAATTTGTGTAGGTGTTTTTTGTTTTACGCTAGGTAAAAGCTGGGTTCGTGGGTTTTTAGGATCAAGCGGAAATCCTGTGGATAGATGTGAGCTATTAGTTTAGAAGTCCAATTTACAAAAACTGAAGGATTGAAGGATTGGCACTGACCACTGAACACTGACCACTGGCTTCCGGTCTCCCTGCCCCCTGCTTCTTGCTCCCTGCCTTTTCCTCCACAACAATCCTGATGGATCCGGTTTTTAACTTTTTTTGAAACACATGAGTAAAAAATTACCTGCATAGACTTTCAATTGTTTTAAAAATCTTTCTTTTCGATTAGGATATAAGACATTCTGACAAGCCTAAATTGTCATTTATTCACTCAGAACCAGGAATAAATACCCTATACTGATAGATTTTATTTAGATAAATATTATGCCAAAGATTTAGAAGATAAAGTATTATGATTGAACAGGACATAAAACGATAAATATGATTGGTTTATAAAAACTTCTTATATTTTATTTTTTGTTTCAAATAAATATTAGTTTTAACATGGCAATATAAATTAATGACTCGCTTGTGTCTGTAAGGTATTTGATGTATTTGCCAATTTTGATTGAATGGTGTTCTGTATGTTCTTAACAGTCTGAAAACCATTAATATAATTAATTGTATTAATGGTAGTAAATAGTTTATTTGTTTATATATTAAATTTCAAAAATTTCTTAATACAACATAAACATGAGAACATTTATTTTCTATTTATTCCTATTTTCAATTTTTCAATTTGCAAATTTATACTCAGTTGCACAATGGAAACAAACCAATGGACCAAATAATTGCCGATTTACTTCAATTGTTACTGATAATATTAATGTTTATGCAGGAACCAATGGAGGGGGTGTTTTTCGTTCATCAGATTTGGGAGTTACTTGGAATCCAATAAATTCAGGGCTATCATATCATAATGTTAGATCACTTTCAATTGTTGGTGGGAATATCTATGCAGGAACGGTTGAAGGGGGTATTTTCATTTCAAAAAATAAAGGAGAAAGCTGGACACCAATTAATACTGGTTTAAACATTACTGTAGTGGGTATTATTGTAGGAAATGGGTCGACTCTGTTTATTGCAACGGACAAAGGGATTTACCGCTCCTTAAATAATGGTAGCAGTTGGAATCCGGTCAATAAGGGCTTGCCCAATACACAAATTACTGCTCTGGCCATAAATGGCTCCAATCTTTTTGCAGGAATCTATGGAGGAGGTCTTTTCCTATCAACGGACAATGGAACAAATTGGAAAAGTATCAATTTACCATTAACAGATAACACGTTAATATCACTTATTAGCTTTGGCCCTATTATTTTGGCAGGAACATATGAAGGTATTTTACGCTCAGCGGACAATGGAGCAAATTGGATGAATGTAGAGCCTAATGTTTTTGTAAATTCTTTTATGGTAAAAGACTCAACCATATTGGCTGGAAGTTTATTAAGAGATGGAGGTGTTTTCCGGTCTGCAGATAATGGAATTACCTGGCAAAAAGTACATCTTGGATCTTCCTCCAATAATCCAAGCATCCATGCAATGGCAGTGGTTCAAAATAATCTTTTGGCAGGAGGCGCCGGGCTTTTTAGGTCTATTGATGAAGGAATCAATTGGAATAAAATTAGTACAGGACTTGCGCCTGGAATTATGAATTCAATAGTTATAAGTCCTACAGGGAGTATTTACGCTTCCGGAGATGTATCATATAAAAGTAATGATAGTGGTGCTACCTGGAGTGATGAGGATTCCATTATGCCCATCAAGTATTTTGATAATATTCGATTTCATCCAAATGGAACTATGTTTGCTTGCGGAGAAAGTCTCTTAAAATCAACGGATAATGGTCTTACATGGCAATTGTGTATGTATCTGGCTGTTAATGATATTGCTTTTAATTCCAAGGGTGATATTTTTGTTTCAACGGGAAATGATTTTATTTATAAATCAACAGATAATGGAAATTCATGGCAAAAAACCAATTCAGGCCTTAACACACCTTATATAACAGCTATTCTTATCGATCAAAATGATCGGATATTTGCTGGAACCTGGGACCAAGGATTATATATATCTAAAGATAACGGCAATACCTGGTCACAAAGTAATAAAGGATTGTCAACAAGTTTAATAAAAACGATAACAATTAATTCGGAGAAACATATTTTTGTTGGGAATAACTGGGATGGCTTATATCGTTCCACTGATAATGGATTAAATTGGCTTAACATAATGCCTTTCCCTGATTTCATTCAAGTTTCTGATGTGGTTTTTGGACGAAAAAATGAAATTTTTGTAGCAATAAATGGTGGCTTAATTGTAAATCTTGGAGTTTGGTATTCCTCGGATAACGGAAATTCCTGGAAGCTAATAAATGAAGGATTACGTTTGCCATTTTACTCTAATGTCTTAAAGCTTGCCATTGATAGTAATTTTATATATTCAGCCACTTATTACGGTATATGGAAACGTCCGCTCACTGATTTTAAACCAACAGCCATTGAGTGGACTTCTAAAAAAAATGAAATCTACATATATCCTAATCCTGCAACCGGTATCATTAAAATTGAAAGCTCAGCCTTTAATAAGGATCAACAAGTTTCAATATATGATAGTAAAGGAAAGCTGGTTTTACAACAGTCTTTAATGCAAACAGCGAATGTGATTGATATCTCCGAATTTGCGAGTGGTATTTATTTTGTAATCATTTCTGGTCAGGACACGAATCTGATAAAAAAGATAATTAAGAAATAAGTTTATAATGTTTACAGCAAGTGTTGTAGGATATTGTCTATTCTTTAACACCTTGGGTGCAAGTAATTTTATAAATTAAAAACAGTCTATAAAAACTTTAATTTACTGTTTGTGCAAATTGACAAGTTGTTTATCAATATTTATATAATCAATGATATAATGAAAAAACTATTGGTATTACTTTTTGCAGCATTTTTACATTCCCCTAATGTTTCCGCACAAAATATTGCACCTTATGGTGTAAAAATAGCTGCGACTGATTCCATTGTTACACGGAAAATGCTTATTTTAGACAAAGATGGCGGAAATTTGTCTGACAAAATGCTGGCCCCCGAATCCAAACAAGCCAAAGTTCAATCTCAGCAATTAATGACCACCTTAAAAGCGCTTGAGGCCGATACTTTGGAGGTGGGTGGTGGCATGTATCTTTTGAATAATAACCTTTTAGAAGTAAAAGTTAACAATTTACAATGGGCAAATCTTACTTCAAAGAGCGGATTTGCTAATGAATTGCAAAGCATTTCACAAAGTGTTTATTCTAAATTCAATGATGATTTTGATTTTATTATCTACACTTTGAATACTCCTCTAGCCGAAAGTATTATGAACAATTTACAATTCTATGGAATAAATATTGAAATAAGTAATGATATCCAGGGAATAGGCAAAACTGTAAATAATTCGGAAAGTAAACTGAAATCCGTTATGTTCTTTCCATTTTATAATGCTTTACTCATTGGACCTACACTTCACGAATTATCACATAATTGGGCAACATTTATTTTAAACCGGTATTCAACCGATAATACACCAATTGATGATATCCCGGAAATTGCACGTCATTGGGGTATAAGCAATGCAGGGGGACAATTAGGTGGGTTTAAATATATTCGCGTAGTAGAGGAAAATTGCGATGGCATAAAGGGAAAAACTTTATATCAGGCAAGTATGCACCCGGACAAAATTGCCGATGGCTCTTTCCAATATCCAGGTTTTGGATTAAATGCCAATGGTGGGAACAGCATTCCATACTCCGATATTGAACTCTACCTGATGGGTATGAAATCGGCTCAGGAATTGCGGAATAACAATTTTCACCTGGATTTATATAGCGGCAATAGTATTGAAGGGGTAAATTTTAACGAAGGATATTTCTATTCAACGACCAAAACATCTTTCACCATTGACGACATCATTGCGAAGTATGGACCACGGATCCCTGATTTTTCTGCTTCACAAAAACACTTCAAAATACTTACTGTAGCGCTCACGCCTGATACAGCTGCCCAAAGTTATTGTACAATGATTGCTCAGTCAACCGGTTGGTTTGCTGGCGATGTCATTGATTCTTCCTATCCCGGTCTTTATAATTTCAGACAGGCAACCAACAATAGCGGCTCAGTTGAAATCGGTGAAATTCAAAACAGCTTTAAATATAAAGATGTGCCGACATTAAATAGTCTTGCTACCAGTCAGGGTACACTTTCACCCCTATTTGATCCATATGTTTTTGATTATACACTAAATGTAGATGCCTCGGTGGAAAGCATAGATATTACCGGAACAACTGATATCGTGGATGCTACTGTTTCAGGTAACGCTACGGCTTTATCCTTGCAACTGAACAACCATACTGACACAACCATTAGCGTAACCAATAAAAATGGAATAAGACAGGAATATGGAATTTCAATTATTCGGGGCAATATTCCACCCGTTTCATTTACCTATCAGATAACCAAAGATGCAGTAGGACACGCGTTTTACACAGTTATTGGATTAAAAGCCGGTGAATTCGTTGTCGTTGATTGGGGCGATGGCACTAAGCGTGATACTATCAGAGAAATTGGCCTTTATCAACAGATACCTGCTTATGGTATCACTGTACCCGGAGAACCCATCCCGCATACTTATAATACCGCCGGCTCTTATCAGGTATCTTTTTTTGGAAAAGATGAATTATTTTGTCCGTTAATAACCCTTTGGACAAATATAGAAAATAACGGTACTGTAAGTCATCATAAAGGCATATATATAACTTCAGTAAATGTAAAAAGCGCTACCTTATTGAGCTCATTAATAGTTGATAACAAATGGCCTAACTTTAGGACTTATTCTTATTATATGACAAATTTAGATGTTAGCCAAAACAAGCAATTATTTTGGTTGCAATGTGATGCCAATAAAATCCCTGAATTAAATGTCAGTAACAATCCCAAATTGAAATATTTATTTTGCGTTTCTAATCAACTAACACATTTGAATTTAAAAAATAATCCAGAATTAAAAAATTTGTCTTGTGGATCAAATAGTATTACTGAGTTGGATGTTTCTTATAATACAAACTTAGAAGAATTGGAATGTGGATTTACCAATTTAAAAAGCATTGATATTAGTAATAATACTAAATTGAAATACTTCGCATGCGATCAATCACGATTGGGAGAAATAGATTTTAAGAATAATATCCTACTGGAATGGTTGATTTTAGATAAAAATCTACTGACAAATCTGGATTTAAAAAATAATAAAGTGCTCAGATCATTAGGTTGTTCCTCTAATCAGCTCAAATTTCTTGATGTAAGTAATCATCCGGAATTAAACTTTTTAAGTTGTTATGAAAATAAACTTAGGTGGTTGGATGTAAGTAATGATCCAAAGTTGGAGGTTATCAGTTGTATGGATAATTCACTTCCGTTGTCCTGTCTTTACAAAATATGTCAACAAAAAAAATATTTAAGCCTTACTATAGCCACACAAACTTTGCCTGATTCAACGGTGAACATTCAAACTCCCATTGCCCTGGATACTGTTTTTTATGGCTTAAATACTGTATTTAAGTCATTTGGCAGTCTTGGAGTCGATTATTTGCTCGCTAATGGTGAAATAACTTTTTTAAATCCCGGTGAATATCAAGTAACAATAAGCAATCCTGCAATCCCTGCATTCCAAATTGTTGAATCAATTGTATCGCAAAGATTTAAGGTGAAAAATGAGATAGAATCGGATATAAATAATATCAATGCTAGCGATGTCCATCTTTATCCCAATCCTGTAAAAGACGATTTATTTATCCAAACGGATCATGCTATTGAGAGGATTGAAATTTATAACCAAATTGGCACCCAGATTTTTACCAATGAGGGAGCCACGGATAAATTGGATCTGCTGACTCTAACGAATGGTGTTTATTTTGTTAAAATATTTATTGATAATATGAGCATTACAAAGAAATTTGTAAAGCAATAAGAATATTATTATGATCTATGTAGCCTTTCGGTTATTGCATCAATGAAAGTTGGTATTATCCTTCAACTTTCTGGTTGTATCAAAGAAAGCATCGAGACCTAACCGCCTGTGTTTCATTTTATCTTCATCCTGTTGTGGATGCGATAACTTAGGTTGTGGTAATTCCTGACAGTTCTTAGACGATATTTCCGAGTCAAGTTCAAGTTCAACTTCATTTAATTTCATAACAATGAAGGGTAAATCGATACTAACAATTAGAAAAACATCTATAGTCACCTCATATTGGACTTTAAATTATTAAATCTATTGTGTCAATAGTATAATCGTAAGCCTTAGATGGTAAACAAAATGTTATGACTCATAATCAGGGAGTCACTGGTTCAAGCCCAGTTGGGCCCACTTCAAAATCAAAGCGTTACGAAAGATATTCGTAGCGCTTTTTTATTTGTAGCCCTTTAAATAATAAGAGGATACCCCGGGCATCCTCTTATACGAAACATAGATAAAGGTTGAAACGACTACAATCTTCCGCCTCCTTTTTTCAGATTGGGAATGATGGCATTCAGGATGTTGCTCAGAAAGGTAAGCACCGTATTGTCCTTTTGGGAAGGAGTTAGCCTGGTAATGACTTCCAGAAAGCTCAAAAGGCTTAAGGACAGTACCCCCCAGTTGGCCGACAGAAAACCTCCTACGGTTGGCTTTTCTGTTTCCAAACTTACCACTCCCATTTCCTGGGTGACAGTAGCTGTAGCCGTCTGGCGGTTTTCCACTTTAACGGTGGCCTGGTCAGCAGATCCCGAAGGGGCAGCCTGTAAGCCGTTTGACATGCTAAAGAGCAAGCCAAATAGCAGGATCATCATTGAAATAAACTTTTTCATTGTGTTCGAATTTTAAAAGATGAAGAAAAAAAGGTATAGGGCAAGGAACAGGTCATAGATCATGAAATACTGATTTCCTGATCGTTTTCCTGCCCCAAGCCCCTTTTCCCCTATACCAACACTACCTCAGCCAAAAACTCTCCATTGGAGAATTCCGTTTTGGCGGCATTGCAGAAGCCGATGTAAGTCTGCACAGTCTGTCCGGCGAAGGAATCAGGTACGGTAAGGGTT
>DATGYU010000149.1:0-12461 GCA_035297625.1 Prolixibacteraceae bacterium | reverse complement strand
AAATAAAATAATAAGGAATGTGAAATAAGAAACAAGAAATAAGAAACGGAGAATAAGGCTGTTAGGAACGTTTTTTTACCTTTCTTATTTCTTGTTTCTTATTTTTTATTCCTTATTTCTTTTATCAATTTGTAATCCATGAATTTCCGATATCGGGAATTTAACCACATAAAATAACTGTCGTGATTATACAACGTACTTTTCGCCGCCGTCTGTTTATAAATATCTTCTTGGTATTCACCCTGTTTACCCTGGCCGTTTTGGCCTACCAGTACGATAGGGAAAAAAGCTTCCGCACGGCCCAGCTGGAAAGCACTTTGGATAATATTTCAGAAATTACCCATCGTTACATCGAGCATAAACACATTTTCGAGTCAGGCGATTTTCGTTCCCTGGATACCTTAAAGACTTTGCTGCCTATAAAAGATACCCGGCTGACAATACTGGACCAGAGTGGCAAAGTGTTGTACGACAGTTATGTTTCGGATGTCGCGCATATGGAAAACCACCTTCCCCGTCCTGAAGTTCAAAAGGCAATAAAATCGGGTAAAGGCTCCGATATTCGTGTTTCGCATACCACCAACCAGAAGTTTTACTATTATGCCAAAAACTGCAATCAGTATTTTGTAAGAACCGCCGCAGAATACAATGTCAACATCATTCATTTTCTGAAAGCCGGTCATGTCTTTTTGTTGATTATCCTGTTACTTTTTGTGATAACGGGCATCCTGCTTCATTTAACCACCCGGCGACTGGGCGAGTTTATTGTCAATCTTAAGGATTTTGCCCTTAAGGCCGGTCACAATGAAGACATCTCGCAACTGGACATTCACTTCAAGGATGACGAACTGGGCATCATCCGCAAACAAATTGTCCAGATCTACAATAACCTGAAAAATACCAAGGATGAGCTGACCAGTGAGAGGGAAAAACTGTATGGCCATCTGCATGTTTTGAATGAAGGAATTTCCATCTTTTCCCCTCAAAAGCATAAAATTCTTGCCAACAGTCACTTTATCCAATTCATCAACATGATTTCGGATAAGTCGACCATCTCGGCCGAGCATATCTTCTCCATTCCGGAATTCGCCCCCATGGTCGATTTTGTCGATCTGCGCATGGCAAACAAACAATTGGTCATTTACAAGGAATTGCCTCATTTTGAATTCACCATCGAGAAGAATGAGAAATTTTTCCATATCAGGTGTATCATTTTTATGGACAAAAGCTTCGAGGTATTAATCAGTGATGTGACCAAGCCTGAAAAACAGCGCCTTGTCAAACAGCAGCTTACCGCCAATATTGCCCACGAGTTGAAGACCCCGCTTTCCTCCATTAAAGGCTACCTGGAAACGATTTTAAACAATGCTTCCATACCGGCCGACAAGCAGAAGTACTTTTTGGAAAAAGCCTATGCACAGTCGCACCGTCTGACGGACCTTCTGAACGATATTTCACTGCTCAACAACATTGAAGAGGCAGGAACACTGTTTGAATTTAAACCCTTGCAGATCAAAACCATTATTCATGATGCCATCGAGAACCTTAAATCAAGGCTTACCGAAAAAAATATGGAGTGCCGGGCAGAAGTGGAGGACGAGGTGGTAGTTAATGGAAATGAATCCCTGCTCTTCTCCGTGTTCCAGAACCTGGTCGAAAATTCAATTAACTATGCCGGTGCAGGTACCCGTATCGTCATCCGAAAATACCTTGAAGACAGCAATTATTACTATTTCCAGTATACCGACACAGGGGCCGGAATCCCTGAAGAACACCTGCCCCGCATTTTTGAACGTTTCTACCGGGTAGATTATGGCCGTTCCCGCGAAACCGGAGGTACAGGGCTGGGCCTTTCAATCGTGAAAAACGCTATCCTGCTTCACCAGGGGGAAATATCGGTTAAAAACCGTCCCGAAGGAGGCGTTGAATTTCTTTTTTCACTGCCCCGCAAAAGAGCTGTGAATTAAATCGGCCATTGATCCACATCTTCCATCTGTTTGAAAATTTCTTTTTCTTCTTGAAAAAGACCCTTCAATCGTTCTTGTAAGCTACCTTACAAGTATCTTTCTATTCCCTTATGGCAATGCACCTTTGTCATACCTTCTTCATGATTCCTTCATACCTTCTTCATACCCGCGTCTAACTTAATTCGAATATAATTCGAATATAATACCTATATAATTCGGGGAAATACGAATGATATTCGAATAAGATACGAATTACATTCGAATTACATTCGAATTAATACTGAAGCAGGTTAGAAGCAAACAAGACAAAGGTATGAATCAAACAGTTAAACAGTGTGATCGCATTTAGGAAAAAAGGCGAATGGAATCCTTCAGCTCTGTGACGGATTCGTGAGCTTCATTGCTGATCTGAAAATCAAAAGGCTGGTTAAAGGAAAGTAATTGCTCCCTGCTGTTTCTTGCTGCCAGGATCGTTTAAAACAGTTGCATCTGCCGGGAATCGGGGCGTTTAAAGGGTTCGGTTCCAAACAGGGAAGCCAGGTACTGGCCGTTGAAAACGGCATACCCGCCAATGTCATTGTTGAAATAAACAAACAGCTTTTTGACAGCCAGCTGTTCCAGCCTTTGTTTCCACAGCTGCAATTCCTGGTCCGTGTAGTTGTCGTTATACCATGAGTTTTTACCGTGCAGGCGGGCATAGGCTGTTTCCGAGGTGGCGATTACCACTTCGGGGATGTGGCCCGGGGCGGAGACAATACAGATCGTATGGCCATATTTTGCCAGGATATCATACACCGGCTGGGTAAACCACGATGGGTCACGAAATTCGAATACATGCTGGAAATCATAGCTTAGCTGGGAGCAAAACTTATCCAGCCTTTCGGTATCAACTTTGAAACTTCCGGGAAACTGCCACAGTACAGGACCGGCTTTTTCTTTCAGTACCGAGGCCATTCGCTGGAACTGAAGGATATAATCCAAAAGGGTCTCGTCAAAAGCAAGTCTTTTTAGATGGGTGATGTAGCGAAAGCCTTTCAGGGTGAAAATAAAACCTTCGGGAGAGATATCATACCAGTTACGGATGGTCTTTTCCTGGGGCATCTTGTAAAAAGTATTGTTGATCTCGACCGTGTTAAAATGCTGGGCATAGAAATTCAGCCACTGACTGCGGGGAAGGGTGGGAGGGTAGAAAATTCCTTTCCAGTGAGTGTAATAATAACCTGAGCAACCAACGTATACTTCCATCGGATTAGGTGCTGTAATTGATATCTATAGCGTCTCAAGTAAATTTAAGACTTAAATATCAAATAATCAAATAAATGATGAAGCCGGTGATGGGTCTAAAATTGGGCATTAAACTTAGCGGCCTGTTTTTCGCGTATTTTAAGGATGATGCCCATCAGTTGAAAAAATAGAATAACTGTCAGCAAAGGCAGGTAAAGGGCATAGATGCGTTTAAGATTTTGGCCAATCATACAATAATACAGGCAGTGAATCAGCACCAGGGCCATCATCAGATAGGTTAAGCGCTGAACGTTTTTCCATTTCAGGGGCTTCAGCTTTTTGAAGGAATAATCGTTGGAAGTGGCCAATAGTACAATCACCAGTAATGCCGCGAATAAACCTGTCTCATTGGCCCATCCAAAATCATCGAAGCGCAGGGTGTAGCCCTGTTCTGTTTTGTAGAAGAAATATTGCCACATCTGGCCTCTTAGATGGACAAAAAGTCCTGTAAAGGAATGCACAAGGGCTAAAACCCCGGCATAAATGCCAAGATCTCTTCTGAAATAGGAAGAGACGGGGTTGTTTTTTTTCAGGTAGAGGTTAACCGGGCCAATTGTTAGGGATACAGCCAAAAAAATCAATGACAGGTAACCTGTCGCGTCTGCGGTAAAGGTAAGGACATCGCGGGTTTTCCAGAGAAGGATGAAAAGAAATGCGGCAATCAGGGACAAAAGTACCAAGGGCAAATAATGTTTTTTTATACGCGCCTCCATTGTGTTGGTTGGTTTAGGGGATTGTTTCAGGGGGCAAATTACTATTTTTTGCTGAACTTTCTTCAGGCTCCTTCCACGATAAGCATTTTGGTATGGGCAGCCTCTTTGCGGATGGCCTTTGCCTTAGAATATTCGTCGGAATTCCACCATTGGTGGGCTTTTTCCAGCGAAGGAAATTCAACGACCACCATCCGGTCGGGGTGCCAGTTGCCCTCCAGGGCTTCGGTGCGCCCGCCCCTGATAATAAACCGTCCGTCATAGGCAGCGATGGTGGCAGGGGTCAGCTTTTTGTATTCCTCATACTGATTAATATCGGTTATGGATACTTCAACAATAACATATGCTTTCATAAAAAGACATTTTTAAGAGTGGGTAAATGGTTATGGGATAGATTCGCTTATGCCCGGTTAGCATGTTACGTTAAAATGCAGGGACAGTTGCAATTTCCGCATGCATCCTCACTTTTTTTAATACCCATTTTCGTGAAACAGCCAGCAGATTATTGGAAATTAAACCATAAATGAGTCGGAGAATTTGTAAATTTGGATAAGGCCCGCTTACCCTGTATGCCAAATCTAATGAAGGGCCCTGTTACAACAAATGTTTCAAATAAAAAGTATTTTCAAATATCTAAAAACAAATACTATGGGAAAAGAAGCAATTAATGTATCATCGGTTAATGTAGATGAGCTTTTAACAATGTTGAATGAAGCCCTTTCGGAAGAATGGCTGGCTTATTATCAGTACTGGGTAGGGGCCCGTTTAATGGAAGGGCCTATGAGAAGTGAAGTGGAGCCTGAATTGTTGTTGCATGCCGACCAGGAATTGAACCATGCGGTGTTGGTTGTAAGCCGTATTATCCAGCTGGGAGGCACTCCGGTTATCAATCCTGCCGATTGGTTTCGCCTGGCAAAATGTAAATATGAAGAGCCTTCCGATCCTTACATTGAAGTAATTTTGGAACAAAATCTGCGGGCAGAAAGATGTGCCATCAGAAGATATCAGCAGATTGCTGATTTCACCAATGGGAAAGATCATTCCACTTACCAGATAGCCGTTCAGATATTAAACGAAGAACTGGAACATGAAAATGATATTGAAGACTGGCTGAAAGACCTTGACAGGATGAAGGAGGAATGGAAAAAAGTAAGGTTTTAACTGAATTTTAAACCAATAATCAGCGCAATCATGAAAAGGCAATTTTTATTCTTAATTATTACTGCTATTGTAATGCTTTTGGGCAATAATCGACTATTCGCCCATTGTGATACTATGGACGGGCCTGTTGTAAAAGATGCACAAAAGGCCATCGAAAAGAACAATGTCAATTATGTCTTGAAGTGGGTTCGGGCAGAGGATGAAAAAGAAATTAGTGATGCTTTTCACCTGATGATGAAAGTAAGGCCATTAAGCCCCGATGCAAAATTACTGGCCGAGAAATACTTTTTTGAAACCCTTGTACGTGTCCATAGATCAGGCGAGGGGATGGCCTTTACAGGTGTGAAGCCATCAGGCACCCCCGTTGATGAAAAGATTCTGGCTGCCGATAAATCCGTTGAATCAGGAGATCTTTCTGCTCTGGAAAAAATGATGCCTGAGAATCAACGGCCTGAATTAACCAGACGTTTTAAAAGAGTTGAGTCGTTAAAGAATTTCGATGTCAACAATGTAAAAGCCGGGAGAGAATATATTGAAGCCTACGTTCAGTTTTTTCATTATGCCGAAGGAGAAACTGAAGACCACCAGGACAAACACGGCGGGCATACCGGACATTAACCAGAAATGGCTATCTTGGGAGGGATAAAATAAGGTCATTAATGCAAGTTGCCAGGATCAGAATACATGGCAACCTGACAATTGAAAAAACAAGCGAGAAACACTTTTGGCCGCTGGCTGCTGGCAAAAGCATACTACTATCGGCTTAAAAGTAAGTTGATAACGGTGTGGTTTTGCCGGTAGCCAGTAGCCAAAAGCCTGCATCTTGAATTAATAAGTATTGTATGTCACACGAGAATGCATCGGTAAAGTCGATTTTTTTTGCCTTGCTGGCCAACCTTGGAATCGCCATTACTAAAACTGTAGCTGCTGTTATAACAGGTTCAGGGGCCATGCTGGCCGAATCCATACACTCGTTTGCCGATTGCGGAAATCAGGGGCTGCTTTTTTTGGGGCTGAAATCCATGAAAAAGGACCCGGATCCGGAACATCCGCTTGGCTATGGAAAAGAGATTTATTTCTGGTCGTTTATCGTGGCCCTTATCCTGTTCAGCATGGGAGGGCTGTTTTCTGTCTATGAGGGCATCCATAAGCTGAGCACCCATGAAGGATTGAAAAGCCCGATGGTGGCCATTGTTGTTCTATCCCTCAGTATTTTTTTGGAAGGGGCTTCGTTGTATGGCTGTCTTACACAGGTTAATAAAATTAAGGGAAACCGCAAACTTGGAACCTGGATCAAAAACAGCAGGCAAAGTGAACTGCTGGTGGTTTTGGGAGAAGATATCGCCGCATTGCTAGGTCTGGCCTTTGCCCTTGTCGCCGTCCTTCTGGCAGTCATAACCGGTAACCCGATTTACGATGCCATAGGAAGTATTGGAATTGGTGTTTTGCTGATCATCATTTCATTTGTCCTTGGCATAAAAGTCAAGAGTTTGCTCATTGGCCAAAGCGCCGATGACCCCACCCGCACGGCCATTCAATCCTTCCTGGAAGAAAGATCAGAAATAGAGGAAGTGTTAAACCTAATTACCTTCCAGCTGGGGCCTCAGATCATGATAGCCGTGAAGGCCAGGATGAAAAAGGTGGATTCTGTTGATCAGCTGATTGTCAATATCAACCTGTGTGAATCATCCTTAAAAAAGGCCTATCCTGCCGTTAAATGGGTGTTTTTTGAGCCGGATGTAGAGAAATGACAAGTCACTGCCTTTTTACTTTATAAATTTAAGGGTTTGCTGCTCTTGCCCATTGGTAATATTTATCAGGTAGATACCCTTTGGAAGTTCATTCACCGCAATCTGTATCTCGGGATTGCCGGTAAGCGGTTGTTCAAATGATTGTACCTCTTTGCCATGGATGTCTGTAATATGTCCTTTGATGTTTTGCTTCCCTGTAACTGGCGAGATCATCAGGTGGATGGCATCAGTAGCCGGGTTCGGATAAAGACCAGCGGCAATAGGCCCTTGTAACCATACTTTCTCTTGAACCTTGGTAGGAATTTGTATCTCCTGGTGCAGGACCCACTGCACTCCTTCGCGGAAAGTAATCTCCTTGTTAGTGCTGTGATCTTTTCCTTCATAGATATGACAGGACATGTTAAAATAGTCATAGTTGTGGCCAATGAGGGTTTGCTGCATCCGGTTTAAATCACTTACCATCGATCCCTCCAGGGAGCCAACACTCATGTAAAGATTGACAGGCAGGATTTGGGTGGCATAATATAGGTTTCTTTCCTTGGTATATGCCAGCTGCCCATCGGGGTACCAGATGCTGGGGCTGGCGGCTATCAGGTTGTGAAAAAGGATATCATTGTAATCGTAATATTCAAACATGGTAAACAATACACAAATCCCGCCATAGGAATGGCCAAAAAGGGTTCGGTTATTGATATCGATGTTAAACTCCTTATCCATTTGCGGGATAAGCTCCTGCTTCATAAACTTATAAAAATTGGCAAAGCCATAGGTATAATCGCGGTTGCGCTGGGAAGCGGCAGGGTAGCCAATGCCGATGGTAATCACCTCGGGAATCAGGCCCTGTTCCATGTATTCGGTATTAATGGTATGGAAGCTTCCGCCCCCGCCATCCAGGAAATACACCACCGGGTATTTGGGAAAGCGCAGGCTGTCATAACCAGGCGGCAGGCTGATATAGATTTTAAAATTGTCTTGTACCTTATCAGACCAAATGATCCGGCTGGTGACAATGGGTGCAAGGGATGAAGCGGAAGAACTGTTGGATAGCGAAATACTTTCCGGCAATAAGGGGTCTTGCGCTTTTACAGTTTGAAGCCATGGGGCAATACACAACAGTAAAAAGAGTAATCGCTTCATGGGGTGAGGTTTAAAGGGTGAAACATCTTATACCAATTACTGATATAAGATGTTTCACAGAAGATTTACCCCTACTGGTAAATGAAAATAAATTTATTTTTTTACAAACTTCAGTACCTGAAACTCCTGACCATTTGAAATCCTTACCATATAAACCCCTTCCACGAGATCTGAAACCGGAATTTCAATACTGTTTTGTCCGGCAGACAATTCCGTAAATGTTTTTACCAGTTTACCCAACCTGTCAAACACCTGGATGGTAATCTTTTGCCCGTTAAAGTCCGCGGGCCATACCAAATTGATCAGATCGGTAGCCGGGTTGGGATACAGGCTCACCTTGATCCTATCAGCAGAAGCAATATTAGCTGTTCCACATTTGATATAGGCTGCCCCGGGAGACCCTCCCTTGCATCCTTCCATCCAGTTCAAAGGGTTGTTTAAATCCACGTTGGGATCTTTTAATTCAAGGGTCATTCCCTGGTCAAACGGGCCGGTTGGCCATGGAGCAGCATTGCTGTATTCCATCCCGGCCATAAGTTGGTTGCTGCTGTTATAGATTTTTACCTGGTCGGTTGGGGTGCCCAGTCCAAAGTCAAAAGATCCGATTACATTTTTCACATTGGGATAAACAGCACTGAATTTGGCAAGGTTGGAGGCAAGTACCAGCCTTTCCCCCGATTGCAAAATAATGGAGCCGGGAAATACCCATTTGTGGGTGGCTTCCGAATCGGTCATATACCACCCGGTAAGATCCAAAGCATTGGTGCCATAGTTCTGTAATTCCACCCAGTCGGAGGCAGGGTAGAGATCGCCTGAAACGTAATTTACCTCACTAATGGTGATCGCCTGTTCCGGGGCTTTAAACTTAAAGTGGGCGATAAACTGATATCCGGTTAACTTTATATCCGTTTCAATAACCGGATTCTTAGTATCCTTAATATAGACATTGGGTTCCCAGTAATCAAACACATAGTTGCCTGTCCCCTTGGCCACCATTTTTATGGGCACTCCTGTAAAATAAACTCCCGTCCATGGGTATACCTGCGGGGTAATCGTATTTACCTGGATCTGGCCCGCCTCGGCCGGTAATACCTGCAATTCCATGGTGTACTTTCCCTGCAGGCCGAAATGGCTGATGATATTGGAGCGTACCGTATTGGTGCGGTTATTCAGTTCGGTTTTAAAAATAGCCAGGTTACTGGCATATTGGGTCATATTGGTGCTGGCCTGAGCTTCGCCGCCTCCCCATTTCACGTATTCAGCCCTCATCTCAGGATAGGAAGCATCATAAATGGATTGAGCGATGCCCGTTGTGTTTACCGGCAGGTACGATGTGTTCATGATATCGGCAAATCGGTTGATGAATTTTCTTTTATAGACCGCATCTTTCATCAGTTCCTGCCAAAAGCGGATATAAGGTACGCTTTGATCATAGTTGAGTATATATCCGATGTGATCCAGACTTGAGGTGCTCCATCCGTTGGGGCTGAGCGACCATTCAAGATCCTGCAGGGCAAAGCGCCACTTATGGTCGGTAAAATCTCCCTTTACAATCTTAATGTTATTAAAAGGCCAGTCGGTATCTGCAATCCATGACTGGGCGATCACATAATCGGTATAATAATCAAGATCCAGGATTTTACCGGCCTTATTTAAGTATTGGGCATCCGAATGACTCAGTTTTATAAAGTTGTTGTAATCGTTCATGAAAGTATCCACTGAACCGTTTAATGCCCTCAGTATCGATTTATAATAATAGCCAAGGGATAAAAGATGAAAACTTGAATCGATAGTAGCCTTATAATTTTCTTCAAAGAATTCATCATTCAGCTTTTCGCGCGTTTCATACAACCCGAAATAGGAACCATTGATGTAAACCACTGCAGGGGTACAGGCCGAATAGTAGTTCAGGGTGTTGAAGCTCATCATTTTGGTTTCCATGGCATCCTTAAACTGGAATTTCAGGTACTGGTTACTGCCGTTTCGCAGGTAAACCGATTTGTAATCCTTGCGGTTTGGCCTGTCGGGAATAAGGGTTTCGTCCACATCACCTTCTCCAAATACCTTATCATCGAACTCCAAACGGAATGAATGCTGAGGTTGGGAACGGCTGCCACCGGCGCCCCCGTCAATCTGTATGCCGCAGAACTGTTCAAACATTTTTTCCTTGTTTTTGTCAAAATATTCCACATAGCAGGGTCTTTCCCATTCCTGATCCCAGTGGTCAAAAATACCGGTCATTCCATACAGGTTCGTATTATCGGTAACAACAGAAAATACGGGGAGGGTATGCCCGGGGTTGTTGATGAAGTAAGTGTTTGTCACAGTGCGGCTTGGCAGTTTGTCGGTTTTGCTAAAGCAGGCAGCCCTGACAATAGCTGATGCCGGGATATTGACGGCCGTTCCGCTGTAAAGGGCAGAGGTGATCGTTGGATCGCTCCCGTTGGTGGTATACCTGATTTGGGCAGTGAAGGAAGAAGTGCTTAATGTGATTTTCTGGGTAGTGGTATAGTATCCTTCAGTGACGGAGAACACAGGCTCCGGTTCGCGTTCATTGGAATATGCTTTTGTAATGTTGGCCGAAGAAGGAGTAGGCTGAATAAAGGCCCCTGTTTGCTGGGCCCCATCTGTCACCCGGCCTATAGACCACCCGGGGGAAAGCTCTTTTACCCAAACCTTGTCTGCCGTGTTTGCGCCTTTGTTGAATAAGTAAATCTTTTCCCCTTTACTACTTATTTTAAAATTGGTATGCAGATTATTTGCACCCACAAATGGGATAATAGTACTGGGGGTTTTATCAAAAGTGTAGGTTGGATTATTTACCAGGAAAGAGAAAAATGGGATAAGGCTTAAATCGGTAGACGTTGCCCCGTTGTTGTGCACCTCGACGGCAAAAACGTTGGTGCCTTCCACCAGAAGAGATCTGATTAATGCGGTATCCAATGCAATTTTTTCCGACTTTGATCCTAAATAAAGCAATGCTTCATGGCTTGCCGTAGCGGAGGAATTCCAGGTTGGAGTTCCGTTAATCAGGTTGCGTGCTATTTCTGTACCATTCAGATAGGCTACAAAACCATCGTCATAATCAAGATGTAAATCCACCTCTTTGTAATGGTACCCGGCAGAGATTGTAAACGATTTACGGATATATACTGCCATGGAAGTTAAAGGAACAACGGTGGCATCATCATTATCCCCGAATCCAAAACCTGCTTTGCCTTGCCCCCAACCGGCTGTAATAAAATCAGGCTTCATCCATGTAGCAGGAGTGGACGCGGTAGGAACGATATAATCAAAGGTATGGGAATTCAGAACCGGACTCTCCCAGTGATAGTTTCCCGGGAGTGTTGTTTTGTTTTTCCCGGAAGCAAAAATGGTTAAATAACTGGCAGGGGCCATTGAAAAAGAAGGTATTGGCCACTTTTCCAGGTTTAAAGAATCATCACTTAAATAATATCCTCCAAGGTTGATTGTTGAAGTTGATGTATTATAAAGCTCTATCCAGTCATCATATTCGCCATCCTCATCGGCAATCTGCCCGGAGTTCATGTTGGAAATCTCATTGATAACTATTTGTGCTTCTGTTGCATTACACAATAGTAGCGAAAAAATGAATGCAAGAAATAGTTTAGTCGTGGTCATGTTAGCTATTTAATAAGGCGATGCAAAGATTGTAAAATTCTTCAGCCTGCAAGAAAAAATCTGAAATCTAATTGTGGAAATAGTAACTATTTTTCAAGGATTGAAGGATTGAAGGATTAGCGCTGCCACTGATTACGGATTACTGGGTTTCGTTCTCCGGTCTCCCTGCCTTTTTCAAAGAAGGTTTCACAAAAAAAGAGCGATCCTTAAGGGACCGCTCTTTAAGCATATCGAATACTTTGTCTTATTTTACGATTTCTTTAAACCTTGCTTCATCGAAGTATTTTGCAAACTCCATATCAGTAGCGATGGTCTTTTTCATTTCGGGGTTAGCTTTAACAACTTTTTCCAGGCTTTCGTACATCAGGTTTTCTTTGGCTGTACGGGCACCCACAACTGCTTTGTAATAGTCGGTCATGTAATTGTTGCCTGTAGCACTTTCCAATGATTTCAATGCGCCGTTGTTGTCACCTGCAAGGATCTTTGCAAGGCCTGTATTTGGAGAATCGGTATCGCCAAGGTATTTTACAGCCTGGGGATAGTTGCCTTTGATGATGCTTAAAATTCCAAGGTTTTGGTTAACAGCATCGCCTGCACCAGAAGCAGCTCCGAAATAAGTTTCAGCTTTAGCCAAATCGCCGTCTTTCAGGGCAACCACTCCAAGGTTATTTTTGATGATAGGTTCATTATTGTTCAGCTTTTCTGCTTTTTCAAACAACCCTTTTGCATCAGCATATTTTTCTTGTTTCACCAATACAAAACCTGCATTGTTATAACCTCTCCAGTCTTGTGGATATACTTTCATGAAT
>DATGYU010000148.1:0-11098 GCA_035297625.1 Prolixibacteraceae bacterium | reverse complement strand
TTACTGCGTGGCCAACATGCCCGGAGCCGTACCACGCACCTCAACCCTTGCCTTGACCAATGCCACCCTGCCTTATGCCATTCAGATAGCCAACATGGGCTGGGAAAAAGCCTGCACGGTAAATGATTCGCTGAAAAAAGGATTGAATGTTGTCAACGGTAAAGTGGTATACCAGGGAGTGGCCGATGCCTTCAATCTTCCTTACCAGGAGGTGGAAACGGTATTGTAAAACTGCAATAGATAGCGATACTTATATATTGAAAAAGCCTCGGACAGATGAAATGTCCGGGGCTTTATCTTTTTATACTGATTAAACAGCAGGATCACCAATACACACCAATAAAAAGAATAAACACAAATGATGAAAGCCAATTTGTTATTGGTGTTTATTGGTGACCATTTGTGTTTATTTGTGATCTCTATGTTTTATTTAGTTACCTCATCCGCTTTTGGCTTAAAGATGATATCCACCACATCGGCTTTTGACAGGAAGGTCTTGACAAATTCCTGCACCTTGGCCGGGGTTACCTTGGCAAGTATCTCTTCGAAATTTTTAGGATCTGCCGGGTTGTAACCATACAGGTAATAAGTGGTCAGGGCTGACATCCAGTAGTTGTTGTGCAGCTTCGACTGTTCCCTGTTCTTTAAAAGGTTCTTGATCACCTTGTCCAGATCCTCAGTTGTAGGACCGTTAGCTGCTATTTTATCAATCTCACGGAAGAGGATCGATTTTAAATACTGTGCCTTATCGGGATCGGTATCAAATGAAAGACTCAGGTTTTTCTTTTCCTTGGGAAACTTGCTGTAGCTGGTAGATACCCTTACGCCATAGGTGCCGCCTTCTTTTTCACGTATCTCATCCAGGTAACGCAAATCCAATACGTCGCGGAAAATGCTGAGCAGGATATTCTGTTCAGGGATAAAAGGCATTTTGGCATCATAGTTTACTGTCACAGTTGATTTTTTCACTTCCACAGGAATGGTAATCTCCCGTTCAGTTTTCCCTTCAGGGCCTTCTATATTCTGATCCACCCATGTTTCCTTGCGGGGCAGGTTGGTCAGTGAGCCAATGTATTTTTCAGCCATGGCCCGTGCAGTTGCCTCGTCAATATTGCCTACTATGAAATAGGTAAAATCACCGGCATCCACGAAGCGGTCCTTGTAGATCTGCTGCATCTTCTCTAAAGATACTTCATTGAATATTTCAGGAACCAAGAGCTTGGTGCGAGGGTTATGGCTGGTTAAAATCATCTCCAGAGAATCGCCAATGATCTTTTGCGGGTTATTGGCCATGTTGGCTACGTAGGCTTTATAACGTCCTAAAAGGGCATCGTAGGCTTCCTTGTCGAACCTTGGATTTTCAAACTCCAGGTACAGCAGCTGCATCATGGTTTCAAAGTCTTTGGGAGTACTTGCCCCACTAAACGATTCGGTAAGCTCATCGAGTGATAACCCAAGACTGGCCTTTTTACCGGTAAGGGCTTTTTTAAGGGCAGTGGCATCATAATTGCCCATACCAAAGGCGCCCATAAAATCGGTAAGCAACATGGAAGATGCCAGTTTATCATTGCTTTCCTTTGAGCTGCCCCCGTTACTGATGGCAAGCAGGGAAACCTGGTCTTTTTCATAGTCGGCCTTGCGGTATACCACTTTTGCCTCATTGCCAAGGGTCCATTCCACGGCATTAAATTCAGGAAGCTTTTTGGTGCTTTTCACCTTTGAGCCTTTCAGCTCTTTCGGGATCAAATTAGTGGATACGGCCTGATCTTTATAGGGTTCTACCTTTGTGTTTTCAAGGCTGTCCATAATGGCAAGGGCTCTTTCTTTGGAAAGGTGTTTGGCATCCGGCTTATCAGGACCAATCACTACAATGACCCTGTTTTCACGGGTAAGCCATTTCTTTGCCTTGGCCGATACCTCTTCAACAGAGATGGTAGGCAGTACCTTTTGGATAAATTCCCAGTCAAAGTCCATAGAGGTGAGAGGTTCTCCCTGGATGTAATAGCTTTTGAAATCGCGGGCATACTGATCGTTTGATATCTTATCGCGTTGCTTGTAGCGGCTTTCATAAGAGGTGAGCATATTGGTCTTGGCCCTGTCCAGTTCGCCGGGGGTAAAACCATGCAGGTAAATTCTCATGGCTTCGGTATAGATTGAGCGGAAGGCAAGATCATCCTGGTCAGGTTTAGAGTTGGCGGAAATATTGAAAGCCTCATAGCCATCCACCAGGGGGCCGTAATCGATGCTTCCGTTGACAAATGGAGGTACCCCTTTTTGGAGCAGCTCATTGATACGGTCACGGGTCATCATGGCAAAAAGCGACTGAATGGTCTTTTCCCTTAAGTAGTTTAAGTTCTTTTCCTGGCGATCGGGCGCCTTGTGCTTAATATACAAATCCACGGAATAGCTGTCCGCTTCTTTATCGGTAGCCAGCACATAGAGTGGCTCTGCATGATCGGGCACTTCATAAAACTCACGTTTCTTTGGATTTTCAATGGGCTTTATTTGGGAGAGCAAAGCTTTCACTTTTGCTTCAACGGCATCCACATCAATGTCGCCTACAATGGCAATGGCCTGCAGGTCGGTGCGGTACCACTCTGTATAAAAATCACGCAGGGTCTGATATTTAAAGTTCTTGATCACATCCAGATCGCCAATCACATCCCGGTTCATGTATTTGGAACCATTGAGCAATACTGGCAGGAATTGCCGCTGCAAGCGGAAGCCTGCGGTACGGCGCGTTCTCCATTCCTCGCTGATTACCCCACGCTCGGCATCAATCTCTTTATCGGTTAAAAGCAGGTAATCGGCCCAGTCGTTCAGTACCAGAAGGCAGGTATCAATCAATCCTTCATGTTTCACGGGAATATCGCTCAAATTGTAAACCGTTTCCCCAAAGCTGGTATAGGCATTGATGTTGCGGCCAAACTGAACGCCATGCTTTTCAAGGGTATTGATAATCCCTTTATCCGGGAAATGCTCTGTACCGTTAAAAGCCATGTGCTCCAGGAAGTGCGCCAGACCATTTTGGTCATCATTTTCCAAAAGGGCACCCACGTTTTGAATCATGTAAAAGCTGGCCCGCTCTTTAGGCTCTTCGTTATGACGGATATAATAAGTCATTCCATTGGGAAGTCTACCTACCCGGGCGGCTGAATCCACAGGAGCCGGCAGGTTAAAATTCACCTGGCTGTACCCCATCCATGAGAATTGCACCAAGGCAATTACCAGGAGTAATGTGTATTTTTTCATTCGTTTTCAGTTATTTATTTAAACATAAAGATACCATTAAAACCTCAATATGCAATAAATTATTCATAATTTGTCATAATAGGGTAAAAAATTAGTAGCCAATCATTGTTTATCATTACAGCTAAAGGGGATTTTTTGTTGCAGGAGGATAATCAAGGTATAGGATAAATGACTAATTGATAATGTATTTCCGATGCGGGTTTTGAATGTATATCATAGAAATGTAAAATAAACGATTAAAAATAAAAATCCTATTCCTATGATTCTGTTTACAAGCTCATGTCCAGTAACGTCGAACCAATCATCCGAATCCTGCGGCCCTCTTAAATACTCTTTAAAGGTATATTTTTTCTTTCCGGCAATGGTTCTCCAAATTGTACCATATATGCATCTGATAACTGCACCAATAAAATTAAATATTTCTCCACAGATTCCCATTACTGTTTATCTTTTATCAGATAATACTTCATTACACTGAATGTTTATGATTTAAGTTTCTCCAATAAATCATTTACATTTTTTGCATGGGTTACTTTACCGGTTTTTGCTTCATTCATTGACTTGAGCAATTTATTAGAAGGCCTTTTTTCTTCCATGACGGTTACGTATCGTTAAGTCTTTAAATACTCAACATTTTTCAAAAATAATACCCTACTTAATTCTTTACAAACTTGCTCTTTATGATGCTATTCTTGCCTTCAATCCATATCGTATAAATTCCATTAGCCAGCGTACTTACATCCACTTGATTTTCGCTAATTGTCCTACTAATTATCCTTTTTCCGCTTAAATCAAAGATAGAAGCATAAGTAAATTGATCATTTCCGTTTATATACAACAGGGAAGGCACAGGATTGGGGTATATAGAGAGCACAATATTGTCAAATTGCCCCGATGCGGTAGTTCCGGCTTCCTGGCTAACAGTAATGATCTGGTCAGTTGTTCCCTCGGAAGAAACTTTTATGGTGGTGGTTCTGTTGGCAGCCATTGGGTTCGCCAGGATAGTCAAAAGGATGGTTTCATTTTCCTTTTTGGCAGTGAGCCAATCCGCTTGTGAGCTTACAGACCAGTCATTGGTGGAAGTTACATTGATAGTGGCAGTATTTTCTTTTGCTGAGGCATTCACTGAATTGGAGGATACGCTAAGATTCATTTCAACAATCTTATAATCCTGCCACTGCCAACTATTATAAACAGTATACTTATAACCCGTTGGGACAAACAAAGTGCAAGTGGCTTTGCTTATTCCAATTGAATTAGAGGGTGTGGTCAGGAATGAATAAACGGATGTCAGGTTTTTACAACCTGAAAAGATGTAACTCCCCATTGAAGTAACGGATGCCGGAATGCGAAAGGTTGTTAAGCTACTGCACAGATAAAAAGCTCTGTCTCCGATGGTGGTCACTGAAGCAGGGATTTTTATTGTCTTTAAAGCAGTGCAGTTTTCAAAAGCGGAATATTTTATTGTATTTAGAGACGATGGGTCATCCAGCAAATCAACAGAAACTATACCAGTACAACCTTTATAAGCACCATAACCAATGGTAGTAACTGAAGAGGGCACAGCCAGGGTAGTCAATCCTGTACAATTTTGAAAAGATTCATCCCCAATGGTTGTTAATGAGGCAGGAAGGCTTAGTGAAGATAATCCGGAGCAATATTCAAAAGCCCGCATGCCAATGGAAGTAACCTGGTCTGGAATAGTAAGTGAGGTAACGGAAGTACAATTATTGAATGCAGAGGCGTCAATGGTAGTAACCGAAGCGGGGATATTGATAGAGGTTAAGGCATGACAATAAGAAAATGTTCCTCGCTCAATGGAGGTGACCGTGGACAAATTATTTAATGCAGCTATTTTAATACATCCTGCAAAGGCACTACTACCTATAGATGTTACCGAGGATGGAATATCAACAGAGGTTAAATTTGCACAATCAGAAAAAGCGCTGACCCCTATTGAAGTTACTGAAGATGGAATATTGATAGATGTTAAACCGCTTCTTATAAAGCCGTTATCCCCAATTGAAGTTACCGAAGAGGGAATATTTATAGAGGTTAATTTAGGACAATCTGCAAAAACACTATTATTAATCGAGGTAATAGAAACAGGTAGATTAACAGAGGATAAATTCTTACAACCATAAAAAGCAAAGTTTCCAAGATCGGTTACAGAAGATGGAAGATCAATAGAAGCTAAATTAGAACAACCATAAAAAACATAGCTTCCCAGATTGGTCACAGAAGATGGAATATAAATGGAAGCTAATTTATTACATCCGGAAAAAGCACTTTCTCCAATTGAAGTAACCGATGAGGGAATATTGATTGATTCCAATGAGGTACACAGGCCAAAGGCCCTATATCCAATTGAAGTAACCGATGAAGGAATCGTTACATTGTTCAGGCTAGAGCAACCATAAAACATATCTTCATTCAACGAAGTTATGAATGTAGGAATTTCAATGGAAGTCAATCCACTACAACCATAAAACAGGCCTTTTCCATAAGAAGTTACCGATGAAGGAATATTAACAGTGGTTAATTTTGTATTAAATGAAAAAGCTCCCTCTTCAATAATAGTAACTGTGGAAGGGATGTTGTAGATGCCAGACTTTAAGGTAGGACAATTGATTAATGTTGTTTGACCTTTATTAAACAAAACCCCTTCAGCCGATGAATAATTCAAATTACCCTCTTCAACAGTTAGAATGGCGCTACACTTATAAAATGCATTATCTCCGATAGAGTCAACAGATGCCGGAATATTGATGGATGTTAAGCTGCTGCATTCAGCAAAAGCATATGTACCGATGGAAGTAACAGAAGAAGGTATGTTGATGTTGGCTAAATTGTTACAATAGCTAAACACACCCATACTCAGGGAAGTAATCAATGAAGGAAGTTCAATGGTAGTTAGACTTTTACAGCTTGAAAACGCCCCGTCACCTATAGAGTTTACTGATGGAGGAATATTCACGGAAGTTAAACTACCGCAATTCAGAAAAGCTTCTTTTGCAATGGCAGTAAGTGAGGAGGGTAATAAGACAGTGGTTAGATATTTCTTATTGTATAAGGCCCTTTCAGGAAGCACATTGGCAGGAGAATCATATTGTGCGTTAAAAGGACTAGTATAAGCCACAATTTCAACTCCACTTAAATTGATTACCTTTAAATTAATAAAATCATAAAGCAGATTAAAATCCTCCAAATTCATCGTACCAGTAACAGTAAGATCTGTAACCGTTCGTTTTTCAGTGTAGGAAATAAGGTTTTTTAGATTACCGGCGGTACATTCTACAGTCTTTAATACCTGTGCATGAATTCCTCCACCAAAGAGCATCAAGAAGGTAATGAGCAATACTATCTTTTTCATTGTTATTAGGTTTATGAACACAATCAACAGGTCATCATTATTTGCCTGTAATTGAATAATCATAACGAAATGTTCCAATAACTGGAAATATTGAAAAGTGGTTAGCCTTCTCAGCCCTGTAGGTTATGGGTGCTAAAATATAAAATATTAAAGATGCCCCGCATATTTGTTGAATTATTTTTTTTTAAATAACAACAGCAAGTCCACCAGACCTAACTACTTGAATATTGGCCTCCTAGGTAATAACTATTAATCAATAATTGTAAGTATAAGTCGTACTTGTCATTTCTCCTCCTGCATTCCTTGCATTGAGTATAAAATCCGTCTTAGATTTCCCTTCTTGCCTGATGCCAGATAGATCAAAACTGTACTCTTTGGTAATCAAAGCCTTGCAGAGGTCGCCATTGGCATCATGACTGATGCGGAAGTCGGGTGGCGGAAGTGGTGGAGTTGCGCATTCAGGAAGCATCAAAACAAGGTCCACCTCATGTTCCCGGCAGCCCCCACCATACTGAAGGGTTAGGCGCAGGCAGTTCCCCTCTATTTTAACGGCAAGCACATTAATGGGATCGGTCTTTAAACTGTCCTGGTTCAGATAACCCAATTCCTTGTATTTAGTACATCCGCTCTCGGGCACTATTACCTGTTCACTGCAGCCAGTAAAAAGGAAAGAGCTTGCAATCAAAAGAATTAATAATCGTTTCATGAGACTAAATATTTTATTAAAAATAGAGCAGACAACAATTAATTAAAATGGTAAATTGTAAATCGTCTAATTGTAAATCATTTTAATCCTGTAGTGGATTCATCACCTTACCAATAAACAATATGGCCTGTGTATCTTTTTCCCGGATGGCAAACACAAAGGGGTGGTCTGCCCTGAAAGAATTATCCGGCCCAACGGAAGTAACATCAATAGTAATACCTGTCACGGCAGCTGCTTCTGTTCCCCGTTCATCGACTTTGATATAGGTCTTGTGCATTACTTCTGAAACCACCAGTTGGGCCTCTTCAGAAATACCTCTCAGGTTGGCTTTACCATCATTAAAAGCATCGGTCATTCCAAGGGCAGAAAGTTCATCTACCAGGCTATTATTAAACTTAAATTCAAATTTAGGCAGGTAAACTTCTTTCTTAACTTCAGTCGTTTGCTCCAGCCATGTGTTTACACTTTCTGGATTGAGCATTGAAATCACATCATTGGTTGTCTTTCCATCTTTGGGCAGAAAGATCAGCATGGAGTATTTACCGCTGCCATAAGGCATTTCCAGCAATTGAAAATCATTATTGCTAAGGTAGTCAAACGGGCTTTCAATCATCATGGTCGGGACCTGTAAAGAAGTTTTGTCCTCTTTTTTAAAGGGCATGTCATAAGTCTTTTTGGGATCAAAGCGATAGGTCCATTCCCCGTTAAAATAGATGGCATTTAAAAGGTACATGATCGTTTCAGGTTTTACCTGATCGATGATCTTGTCAATCTTTCCATTGGTATTGGTTTTTACCCAGTCATTGACCGTTTGGAGTGTTTCAGCTTCTTTTGAGAAATCCAGTCCCTGTACTTCAGCCTGGTAGTAGTTTTGGTTGGTGGTGATAAAGCTGCTATTTACATTGAAAGTATTGCGGTAATAAATGGCATTGGCAATGGAAAGCGCTACCTTGGGGTCATGACTAACAAGAGCTGCCACCAAATCTTTATAGTTTTGGTTAAGGTCATCGGGGGTAAGGCCTGATTTGTGGAGCATCTCCTGCATCTGGGCTTTGGTCTCCCCTTCCGCCCCGTTATACAGCATGGCAAGGGCCAAGGAAACGCTCATGGGAGAGATCATCACATTTTTTGGCTCAGCAATTGAGGCGTTGATTTTCTTGAACAATTCAAACCCGAATTGATTGTCTGCAGCCACTATCTTGGCCGATTTCTCCGAATTAGGGATAGTGGTCACGGGTGCTTCATTCTCGGTCTTATTACAGGCAATAAACAACAGCATGAGGCATAAAAAGGATATGAGAGGTTTCATGGCGGATGATTTTACAAGTTGCTTAATCTGATTACGTATAATTTTAGTATGGAGATACTTTTTGGATATTTATTTTAAAGATGATCCAATGAATGAAATGGTTGCGTGTTACTTTCATTATCACCCATCAAAGCAATGCCTTTTTTCACTTTTTCTTATTCCCAATTTCTTATTTATTGGATAATGAAAAGAAAATATCCAATATCCAATAAAACAA
Organism: Prolixibacteraceae bacterium; assembly: GCA_035297625.1. GTDB lineage: Bacteria > Bacteroidota > Bacteroidia > Bacteroidales > Prolixibacteraceae > Aquipluma. Next base: position 2,241 of record DATGYU010000148.1, on the reverse strand, counting down.
AACCCTTTGCCAAAATTTGGCAAAGGGTTTTTATCAAAAAAGAACCGCGAAAGGTTTATTTTCCTGTTAAGCTTTTGATCAGATCCACTTCTTCCTGCTTATATGGTGTTCCGTCAGGATGGAATATCTCGTGGAACCACAGTTTAGGTTCTCCTCCATCAGGAATTGGTTCATCCCATGCATATTTGGTGTTGGATTTACCAGCTACCAGTCCCCAGTTAATGGCTCCGATATTCTGTGCTTTCAGCATGGGCATAATATTGGTAAACAAGCTGTTGTTTCGGCGTGCCATATATTCAGAACAAACCAAAGGTCGGTTGTATCTTTTCAAAGTATCAATACATGCCTGGTGTTTTTCAGGGCTCTCGTAATTGTGATAGGTAATGATATCAGAGTTTTCCACCTGGAACTTATTCAAATCCGACAAGCTAAGGTTCCATACCGCTGATGACAAAGGCTGTGAAGGGTTCACTTCACGCCCCCATTTAAAGGCATTCTGAAGCAATGGCATTGATTTGTTGCCATAATTAGAGTTTCCCGGCTCATTGTACAAATCCCATAAGGCGATTCTTTTGTCATCCTTAAAAGTGGTGAGCACATCTTTCTCATACATTTCAAGGGTTTTCATCAGGGTAGTGTCGCTGAAGAGCAGATCGCCCGGGTCGCGCACCCATCCCGAGTTGTGAACTCCCGGCTTTGGATCAGGCTGTTTGCCGGCCTGATAGGTAGGGTTCCAGCAATCGTCGAAAAAGACAAAGATGGTCTTGATGCCATGCCTGTTGGCAATTTGAAGGTATTTGTTCATTCGGTCCTTAAAACCTTCCTTGTCGATTTCCCAGGCCAGGTGATGCAAATAGACGCGCATCACATTCATGCCGATTCCTTCAGCCCATCCCAGTTCCCGGTCGATGGTAACGGTATCAAATGTTTCCGCCTGCCAGTTTTCCAGCTGGTTGATCGCCGTGCTGGGGTTAAAATTACAGCCGCGAAGCCATCCGTTTTCCTGGCTCCATTGCTGTGCTTTTTCTTGGGTCCAGCGCTCTGCCGTTGTTTTTGCAACAGGTTTTGGCTGGCATGAACTTAAGGCAATTGTTAGGGCAATTGCCCAAATAAAGAGTAGATTTTTCATAAAATGGATTTGATGGATTAGTGTTTGTTTTCCTATGATGTAACAGTGGGTAAATTAATAGTTGACATTCATTTTTTAAACACCGGGCCATACTGCCTGAGTACGGAAGGCTGGCTTCCTGCAATCTGGGGCCAGTCGTTCACCCATGTGATTTTATCGAGCATCAGGGACCGGCGGTTGGTGCCATTGCTCAGCAGCGCATTCGATTTAAGCATGGCATGGTAGAGCTGCCAGTCGGTTCCTTCATCATCGGTAATGATTTCGGCATTGTGGCCAGGCCCGGCAAAGCCGTTAGGTCCGTCATTTCCATGCAGAATCAGCTCTCCGTAATTGCCCCAGGCAATATTATTGTCATTTTTATCCTTGTAAGGGCCCAACAGGCTGGTTGACCTTCCCACCCTTTCGCGGTAGGTACTGTTGGCCCCTTCACAGCAGGAACCTTCTGACCCAAACAGATAATAGAAACCATTTCGTTTATGAATATAAACTCCTTCCAGGTGGTTAAAGGCCACCTGCACTTTCTGGCCCACAGGATGACGGCCGTCATCGCTTAGCTGGACAGCATAGATGCCATGAAAACTTCCCCAAAACAGATACTTTATCCCATTTTCTTCGATAAAGAAAGGGTCAATGGAATTTTCCACCCCTATCTCTTTTGAATCAAATACCTTGCCCATATCGGTAAAAGGACCTTCAGGCCTGTCGGCAATGGCCAGTCCGATGCCGGGGTTGGAATCTCCCCAGGTGGAAAAAGCATAATACATCCAGAATTTACCATCTACCTCCGTTACATCGGGTGCCCAGATGCCCCCTTGTGGTTTCCACGAAGGCTTTTTGGCAAAAGCATCGGAAAGAAAAGTCCAGTTAACCAGGTTATTTGATTTTACAATGGGCACCAGGTGGTAACCGCCTTCTGTCCCCCAGTTGTCTTCTGTTCCAAAGGCATAAAAAAAACTGCCGCAGCGCACAATGGTAGGGTCAGCTAGTACGGGTTGAAAAACAGGATTGACGTAGGTTAGTCGGACAGTATCAACAGGGGTTACCGGGTCCGTTTTTACCCCTTTTTCCTTGTTGCATCCATAGGCAGTTAACCCAATAATAAAAAGAACAGA
>DATGYU010000147.1:0-3838 GCA_035297625.1 Prolixibacteraceae bacterium | reverse complement strand
AACCCTTCGTGATGATGGATCTTCCCGTTTTGGATCCAATAACCGTTGGGTTTTATTCCCCTCCGCAGCCTTGGCCTGGAAAATTAAAGAAGAAGGTTTTTTAAAGGATTCAAAAGCAATTGATGATTTGAAACTCCGTGTGGGTTACGGTGTTACAGGAAACCAGGAAATCGGTAATTTCAAGCCTAATCAGACCTATTCAATCAATAGCAATGCCGGCACCTATTTCGGAACCACTTTTTATGCCCCGTACAATATTACAGGTATCGCCAATCCCAACCTGAAGTGGGAAGAGACCTCACAGTTTAATGTGGGGATTGATTTTGCCTGCTACAATAGCAAACTAAGAGGATCAGTGGATTTTTACAGTAAAAAAACAACCAACCTGCTGCTTTCAATCGATGCCATCCAACCGGCGGTAAGTTCTACCTACCTGGGCAATATTGGTTCAATGACCAATAAGGGAGTGGAGTTAAACCTGGATGCTGAAATTGTAAGTGAAACGGATTTGGGCTGGTCTGCTAATTTTAACATCGCCTACAATAAAAATGAGATCACCGAACTTTACAACAATAAGGATATCAATTATGGAATCGTGAGTGGTGCAGGCGCTTCGGGCAATACGCAAATCCTGAGGGTGGGCGAGTCGTTTGGTTCCTTCTACGGACAAAAGTTCACGGGCATTGTAAATGGGGCAGAGACCTTTGCTTCCACTACTCCTGAAATTCTGGGCAAGGCATTACCCGATCTAATCATGGGTTTTACCACCAGTTTAAAGGTGATGAACTGGGATTTGGCCATCGTATTGAGAAGTCAAACCGGCGCCAGCCTGTACAATAACACCCGCGCTGAAATGAGCCAAGGGAACCGCTTACCGGGCCAAAATACCAATTTGGAAGGAGCCGAGTTTCATAAAGCCGGAGGGGGCGGAATTGTTTATCCTTCCTCGCGTTGGGTAGAAGATGCCTCGTTCCTGCGACTGGATAATATGACCCTGGGATACAACTTTAAAGCCTGGCCAAATGTTATCAAATCGGCCCGGGTATTCGTTACCGGCCAGAATCTTTTTGTCATTACAAGCTACTCAGGCTATGATCCGGAAGTAAACAATCTGGCCGGAAATAAAGGCGTAAAATCATTGGGCATAGATTACAGTTCCTATCCTCATGCCAGGACCGTTCTTTTTGGACTTAGTGTAAACTTTTAAAAGTGATGAACATGAAAAAAATAGCAACCATACTGATACTTGCATTTACTTTCACGTATTGCACCGATCTTGAAATAGCGCCCAATAGCCAGTTAACCGACCAGACTTCCTATAAGTCAAAGGGTGAATTTTTAAATGGACTGGCTGGCGTGTATGCCTCCCTGGGCAACTGGTCCGAGGTGGTGTATAAAATTGGCGGATCCACCGATGAGATGATTTTCCCGGCCCGGGGGGCTGATTGGAAAGGAGATCTTCAACCCCTGTATTCCCATATTTGGTTACCCACCAATGGGGAAATTGCAGGCATCTATTCCGGGCTTTCCAGAAATATTGCCGTATCCAATACTTTTATCGATGCGGTGGATGCAAGTAAATTTAAAGACGATGCCGACATCAAGGTAATGAAAGGGGAAGCCCGGTTTATCAGGGCCTTTGCCTACTTTCTGATGCTTGACCAGTTTGGCAATGTCCCCCTGGTAACAAGTTCGGTTTATGATCCCAATAAGTTGCCTAAACAAAACACCAGGGCAGAACTCTTTAATTTCGTGGAAAGTGAAGCCAAGGATTTGATCGCGGGTGCACTTCCTGCTAAAAACGACTATGGACGGGTGGATAAGTATGCCGCTGAAACACTGTTGGCCAAATTGTACCTCAATGCCGGCGTTTACCTTGGCGGAACCAATACGCATCTGGCCGATGTGGTTACGGCAACCGGTGATATCATAACCAACAGTCCTTACAGCCTGGATCCAAGTTTTCACCATGTATTTGCATGGGACAATGATGTAAACAATGTGGAGAACATTTTTACCATGGTGGCCGATAGCAAAAACACGGCTGCCGAGAACATCAGTTACCTGTTTTCAATAACAAATTTGACAGCGAAATATGGTCCGTTTGCTGACGGTTGGGGCGGTGCTGCCACCCTGCCCACTTTCTATAAATCCTTTGAGGCCAATGATATTCGCCGCGATATGTGGATCGCCGGACCTCAGTTTGGATCAGATGGAAGCCCTATTATCGCCAAAGATGATAAGGGGGTAGATCGCCAATTGGATTATACACCTGATTTCACAGCTACTGACCCGGTTAACAATGCCGACCATTGGGATGGCGTTCGCGGGGGCAAGTACTTGATGGATGGCATTGGGGGAACGATGGTGCAACGGAGCCTGAACAACGATATGCCTATCTTCCGGTTTGCCGATGTGCTGATGATGCGTGCCGAGGCTTTGTATCGCCAAAATGCGGGAAGTGCCGAGGCATTGGCCCTTGTGAACCAGGTTCGCAATCGTGGAGGCAATCCGGTTGCGCCCTTTACCAGCTTAACGGATGAAAATTTACTTGCCGAACGTGGCCGTGAATTTGCATGGGAAGGCTGGCGAAGAAACGACCTGATTCGTTTTGGCAAGTATAACGATGCTTGGGATTATAAAGCTGCAAGCGCAGATAGCCATTATAACCTGTTTCCTATCCCGGTAGCACAAATTCAGTCCAATCCTAACCTGGTACAAAATCCGGGATATTAAGTAATTGAGAACCAGGTAATGTCGTGTTAAAAAAATAGGAACGCGGATTGAGCGGATTAAGCGGATAAAAGTGGATTTAAAAAAAATATTGTTTATTATAATTTTAAAAAGAAAAGGATAAGAAACGAGCCACCCCGATTAATCGGAATACAGCAGGATCCCGATCCCGAGTACTCGGGAGGGATAGGCGAGTTCTCCCGATAGCCATCGGGACAGGCTATGTGGCAATTAAATAACAATTACAAACACATGAAATTTGTATTTACAATCCGTTTTAATCCGCTAGATCCGCGTTCCTATTCCTTTGTTTTACAAGACATTCTATTCGTACGTTAACTTGGTAAAAGAGATGAAACCAATTACTAAAATATTGGGCCTGGCAGTACTGTCAATGCTAACGGGCAACACTGTTTCACTGGCCCAGACATCAAAATTTCAACTTAATGAGGCAAGCAATAGCTTGCCTCATATTTTTGGCAAGCCTGAAAATTCAGACTATCTGTATGTAACTGCAGGCAACCGGCTCTACTGCATCGGCAACCAGGCAGGACAATTTCCTGAAGTGGGATTTCATGTGCCCGGGGAGATGGGCGGAATCTGGCAGCAGCCCGTTAAATTGCTGGATGGCTTTAGTCTTTCCTTAAAAAATCCAGCTACCGGACTTCCCTATAAGAGCGTGTTGGACAGTTTTATCACCTATTCAATGGCCACAAAATTCCATTACCTTATTCCCGGTGAAAATATGGGTATTACACAAACCCAATTTGTGCCCGACAACCTGCCCGTATTGGTAGTGGAATATAGTATCCGAAACAACTCAGATGCAGACAGGACCTACGAACTTGAACTTAATACGGATATTGATCTGATGCCGGTGTGGCTGGGCGAAAAGGCCGGGATGACAGATCATAAGGATACCCTGGCTACATTTGATAAAAAACGCTCCATCCTGTATTTCCGCGATAAAGACAATTCCTGGTATACGGGTATTGGTTTTGAAAATGACCGGGTGCAGTTCAAAGGGGTGAAAAAATCGGCCTATAAGGGCAAGGGGGTAACCGGTACTAGCGTGCTATCCTTGAAAATCGCTTCGGGCAAAACC
>DATGYU010000146.1:0-34091 GCA_035297625.1 Prolixibacteraceae bacterium | reverse complement strand
AGATCGCCTTCTGATACAGATCAATTCCCTTTTCAAGCGCTCTTTTACTGATCAGGGTATTGCGGTAAGCAAACACATCGGTTGTCTCCCCGGATATCTCTTTCAGGCTATTCAGGATATCCAGCCCCTTTTGCATTTTCTGAATGGTAAATGGGCTCAGCAAATTAAAATTGATACAATCCAGCTTTTCCGGATCTGTTCTGCGGTCACGTCTAGGCCACTTGAGCACATCACGTATGGTACCTACACTGCGAAGGTTGATACCTGGCGCAATCCAACTGTCATCTTTGTTTTCAATAAGATAGGAAAAAGGAAGGTCTGAGGTATCCGTATTTTTATAATGACGCCCCATTACAAGGGTAAAGGCTCCGATTTTTGCAGGCCAGAGAATATAGGAATCCGAGGTCGTTTTTGAGCCCCTCTCTACAATACCGTGGTGAATGGGCCCCAATTTATACATATGATTGCTCTGGTTGGATCCGCTGCCTGCATTACAGAAAGAAAACATACCGGCAATCAGTAAGGTCGATTTATGATGAGATACCGTGTAAGGCCCCCCAAAAACAGAACACGCCTCACCTAAAAAACCCTGGCAGTTGGCAAAAAATAAGGAATTCTCAGCCGAATACTGTTTTCCCAACAGACAACCCTGGCCAACAAAACAGTTGGAAAGGATCACCCCGTCAGTTACTTCAGCTCCCGAGGAGATAATAAAGTCCTCCGCCATAATCCCAGGCCCAAGCTTTACCGGGGCGTGCTCATTGCTGTTGACTGATCCGTTTTGAAGACGCAAAGGGCCAAATACCTGGCTATGGGGCCCAAATTTAACATTCTGAATTAAACGGCAATTACGGATATAGGAATAAGCACCAATGGTTCCACGGCTGCTCTTTACCGAATTGGCATACTCAGAGATTTTCGATTCCAGCTCCTGGATCAGGCAGTGCCGGTGTTTATACCAGGCAAGAAAATAAGCCAGATGCGCAGATAATTTATCGTAAATCATCACGCCTCTGCCGCCCGTTTCATCAAGGGTGGCAACTTTTATTCCATTGCCAAAGCTGGAAGCTCCTTCCATAAAGCACAATTCAATATTTTCCATGATCACATGGTCTTCAATATCGTAGTTGGCGATGTAATTGGAGATTTGATGAATGTATACATGATTGCCAACGGTGCAGTTATGGATACTGGCATTGTAGATTCCGCAATTGCGCACAATACCCCCACCGAAAGCTACCCTGCCGGAGTTATCTCCAATAAATACAGTTCCTGAGAATTGCACGTTACGTACGTTTTCTGGAATAAAGCCTGTACTAACATTTACCGATGCCCAGTCGGGGCAGTCACAGCCTTGTTGAGTAAGTAATTCAATTTCTGCCTTGGAAAGAGGCCTGTATGATTGATTTTTTTTCACTTGTTCAATTTTAAAAGGTTATTCGGGCAAGATAATCGTAGTGTTGTCCTTTGTAAACTTTACTGAGTTTTAACCCATTCTTTTCAATGGAGTGCTGCAAATTATTTAAATCGACATACAACCAGGGGAAAGGGTGACTCATCCAGCCTTTATATTCAGTTTGAAATATTAATTCTCCGTAATAATTCTGCGCGTTGATATCTATTACAGCCGACCCGTCATCTTGTTCATACAAATAAATCAAATCGGAGGAATCGATCAATATTTGTCCATCTGGGTTAAGAAGGGTACATAAATGGTGCAGCAGCACATCCAATCCGGAAAGGGTACCTGCAATGCCCGTACCGTTCATTAGCAAAAGGATGGTGTCAAATTTCTGGTTGTTGAACTGAAGGATGTTTTGCTGAATCACCTTTTTAATATTTCTACTTTTAAGCACTTCACAGCACAAGGGTGAGATCTCAAGCGCGGTGACATCTAATCCTTTTTCCTGAAGATAGATTGAGTGAGGTCCCGCACAGGCACCCACATCAAGTACTGATCCTTTGCATAAACTAAGTGCTTTCTTTTCTAGGGCAGGCATTTGCGGATAGGATCTGAACAGATAGTGCGTAGTGATTGTATCATCATCAAAATCATCGGAATGGACAACAATGGGTTGATCAACAGCATTAAAATGAAAGTCGTACACTGCCCTCCCCATCGGATCATCAAAAAGTACACTCATAATACAATCTTTTACCTGTTTTAAATTTCGGCTAAGGTATGCTCAAATTTATAACAAGTTTTAAGTTTTTGCGAATAAATATAAAATCCTTCGGAAGGACCTTCACCAATGATAACAGTTTTGACATCCGGCATATTCCTTGAGATGTCCATAATGTCGTCCAAATGAATAGAATTCTTCTGCAGCCATTGTGCTGTAGAAAAGTCACCTATTCTCCATCGGCTGCCGTTACTCTCTGCAAGCTCAAAAGCCTGTAAGGCATTATCGAAGTTAATCTGGATAAACTGACGCATGGTTAAAGAATTAATGTAGCTAAGTTATGACAAAGAAAGTTTAAAAAAAATAATTAGCAATGAAAAGAAACAACTTGCTAATATTTTCTATTGATCCTCCTTTAGGATATAAAAAAAGCCGGTTAACAACTAACCGGCCTTTCATCTAATAAATTGTTTAAAATCTAAATCCCAAAGTAAACATCACATTATTTTTTGAAGTCTCGTATTTTGCCATATTGGCAGCGCCGGGATATAACTTGGCATTTTCCTCATTTACAATCCTTTTATAGGCAACATCGAAAAATACGCCTCCTTGCCTGTATCCAAAACCACCAGCAAAGGTAGAATAGGAAGCATCAAGATTTGGATTATTTTCATTCAAATAGCTTTTCTTATAAACGCTTGGGAAATATTCATATCCTCCTCTAAGGCTGAAACTTGGATCCAGTTTTAACTCTGCTCCCAAATGGATATTACCAACACTCTTATAGGCATCTTTGATGGTTTGGTTTTCATCGAAATAGTTGTATCCATCACTTCCATTTTTTAGTTTAGCGGTAGAATAATCAACAAATTCATAATCCACACTTACCAATCCGGCTTTACCAACTACCAGTGCACCGCTGAAAATGGCCTTCATCGGGGTCTCGATCTCATAATCATAAACCCCTTGTTTATTGGGTGTCGCGGATGCTTCTTTGGTTGCTCCGTCGTCATAGGTGATGGATGATCTCATGCTTCCATCGTATAAATCATTCAATTTATAGAAGGTAGGAGTATGAAAAGCAAATCCTAATCTTAATTGATCAATAGGCTTAAGGATAGCACCCAACTTCAGGTTAACACCACTACCTGCTGTCTTCAGGTAGGTGTTAAAGTTGAAATTGTTAAAATAAGGAATATTGTTTTGTTCATCCCATTCATATAAATCTGCATTTTCCTTATAATATACATCATGGATACCTAACGTAGCTCCAAAGTAAAACCTATGATTAAAGTTGGCAGCTACCGATAACAGATATTCATTGATGTAGCCTCTGCGGTCGATAGTTGAACGTTGTGCCTGACCATAGTTGCTGTCAGTAATGTCATTAAAATATTCTTTTTTAACATTATCATACAGCAAGAGATCAGTTCTCTCTGCTAAATCTTCGTAATAATTACTGAAAGTTCCCTTATTTGCATTTTCGGTAAAACCAGTGAGCAATGAATGATTAGAGTTAAAACCTTCGGCAAGGCTGCTCATGGTAAAGCTTCCCAGTTTGTTAAAACCTAATCCTACATTAATACTTACCAACCCTGATTCGCTGTTTTCGCCTAAATTAAAAGCGGCCACATAACCAATATTATCCAGGCTGATATTGTACTTGGAATCAGATACGGTATTGCCCAGGTAAGTACCATCCACATTGGACTGCCCCAGAGAAGGAGTAATGGTAAATTCACCTGCACGGTACACCCCTACTCCTGCCGGATTGATACTCAGTGAGGAAAAGTCTCCTCCCAATGCTCCAAAAGCATTTCCCATAGCAGCAGAGCGCGCAGTCCCGCTTAAATGATAGTTCGAATATCGTAAAGCGTCAGTTAAATCCTGTGTAAAAGCACTGCATGCGATTAACAGTAAACTGATTGTATAGACTAATCTTTTCATGATTTGATATTTAAAGGTTGTTTTATTCTACGTATATTTTACACCTCATTATCTTCTGTGACCTGATCCGCCGCCGCCGCCAGAGCTTCCTCCTGAACTTCCACCTGAAGAACCGCCGCTGTAACTGCCGCCACCACTGCTGTAACTGCCGCCCCCACTGTTATAGCTTCCACCGCTGCTGGGATAAGATCCTGAGCTCTGCGGGCTATAGGATCTTGAACGGCTACCATAGTCGGAACCCGAACTTCTGTATGATCCGCCGGAACTGCTCGATCCCGTTGAATAGGACGACCTGGACTGGTAAGACTGCCTCATACTGGAAGAGCTTCTTGGTGCACTGTAGCTTTGACCTTGAACACTACCACTCTTTACAACGCCTCTGTCATAATTTCCAGAAGATGAAGTACGTGAACGTGAATAAGTATTGTTGTTGTAATTTGATTGATTGACGATCCTTGGCTTGTTATAACTTGGCGTATAATTTTGCGATTGTCTTGCTGTACGGGCCTGATCATATGTTCTTCCTGTTGACGAAGGTTCATAGGATCTTCTGTTGTTGCCTGAAGTATTGGTTCGTACGGCCTGATTTGCATCCACGCTTCCTGATCTTCTGTTATTGACAATGGTGGCACTTTTGGTTTCCACATCACCCGATCCGTTAGCAATACGACTTCGTGTATGTCCGTTTTGTACCCAGGTTCTGGAATTGGAACCATTTACCCCTGCAGGCAATCTTTGATTCGATTCATTTCCGTAATTGCCATCTTTCAAAACAGAAGCTCTGTTACGACCTTGTTCATTATATCCTTGATTATCTCTATTGGGCAGATTCATCTCGGTAGACCTTCTTCTGGCTACGTCATGAGTGTCATAGTAACCACCTCCGTGGCCATAATAACCTCCATAGTATCCGTCATAGTATCCGTTATAATAGGAATTATAAAAGCCATAACCCATGTATCCGCCAAACCCCCATGCAAAGGGTGAATAATAGTCGTAATAAGGATATCCCCAACCCCATCCATAAGAGAAATAGGGATCGTATCCCCCGTAATAACCGGTATAGAATGGATAATATCCAAAAGCCCAGTCATCATAGAAGAACGGATCGTAAAAATAAGGACGATGGAAACGGTTAATACGATAGGCAAAATCAATATCATTGTCTTCGTAATAATTATTTATCACATACTTAACACTGTCATCATCATTGTAATAAACGGTAGTGTCAGATTCAGCAAGCTTCTGCCCATCCATGTCATAAGCCTGGTAATCAGCATTTTTGTCTTGCTGATAGATATGGTTATTTTGCGTTCTTGTCCCATCCGCATTCTTTTGCTCCTCACTGATCACGATTCGCTGGCTGACAACTTCCGGTTTGTCTTTTCTACCGGATTTATCATCCTGAACCGCGGAAACGGGTGGTACATCTTTTGGGGAAAAATAAATATCATCACCGTATGTTTTTGTCATCTGTGTTCCCGTAGTACATGCAGTGACAAGTGTAGCAACAATCGCGATGATTAGAAGATTGGTTTTCATAGTACACCCTCCTTAAATGAATAATAAAATTTACTTTCTTTGTAACGCATAAAACTAATACGAAAATTGCAAATACCATACCAAAAATTAAAAAATGGCAAAAGAATTGACATCACGCAGTGAAAATTATTCACAGTGGTACAACGATTTGGTTGTGAAGGCGGATCTTGCTGAAAATTCAGCAGTTAGAGGCTGCATGGTTATCAAGCCATACGGTTACGCCATCTGGGAAAAAATGCAGGCAGAGATCGATCGCATGTTTAAAGAGACAGGACATGTGAATGCTTACTTCCCGTTATTCATCCCAAAATCATTTTTCAGTAAGGAAGCCAGCCATGTGGAAGGCTTCGCCAAGGAATGTGCTGTAGTAACCCATTACCGTCTGAAAAATGACCCCGATGGTAAAGGAATCATTGTAGACCCTGAAGCCAAACTGGAAGAAGAATTAATAGTAAGACCTACCTCTGAAACCATTATATGGAGTACTTATAAGAATTGGGTTCAATCCTACCGCGACCTGCCCATCTTATGCAACCAGTGGGCCAACGTGGTACGCTGGGAGATGCGTACACGCCTTTTTTTGCGTACCGCTGAGTTCTTATGGCAGGAAGGCCATACGGCTCATGCCACCAGCCAGGAAGCCTTGGAAGAAACAGAACGCATGGTAAACGTGTATGCTACCTTTGCGGAGAAATTCATGGCCGTACCTGTTATCAAGGGTGCCAAATCAGCCAATGAACGTTTTGCCGGAGCTCTCGAAACCTATACGATCGAAGCCCTGATGCAGGATGGCAAAGCTTTGCAATCAGGGACGTCTCATTACCTTGGACAAAATTTTGCAAAGGCTTTCGATGTACGCTTTACCAATAAGGAAGGGGTGGAAGAATATGTATGGGGTACCTCCTGGGGCGTTTCAACCCGGTTGATGGGAGCTTTAATCATGGCCCATTCCGACGACAACGGACTGGTACTGCCTCCAAAACTGGCTCCTTTCCAGGTGGTGATTGTTCCAATTTACAAGGCGGAAGAGCAGCTGGCAGCCATCTCTGAAAAAGTGAATACCATCATTCCTAAACTTAAAGCGCTGGGTATCTCAGTAAAATATGACAACAATGATACCAAGAAACCCGGCTGGAAGTTTGCCGAATATGAGTTAAAAGGAGTTCCAGTTCGTATTGCCATGGGGCCGCGCGACCTTGAAAACGGAACAGTAGAAGTTGCCCGTCGCGATACACTTGAAAAGCAGGTGGTCTCTGTTGAAAACATTGAGATGTATATTCAGCAGTTGCTCAGCGATATCCAGGACAATATCTTCAACAAGGCATTGGAATTCCGTAAAACGATGACTACCCCTGTTGATACCTATGAGGAATTCAAGGAAGTACTTCAAAACAAGGGTGGATTTATCCTTGCTCACTGGGACGGCACTGTTGAAACAGAACAGAAGATAAAAGAGGAAACCAAGGCCACCATCCGTTGTATCCCATTTGATCAGGTTCCTGAAGATGGCGTATGCATCTATTCCGGCAAACCATCAAAAGGACGGGTTCTATTTGCCTTGTCTTATTAAAAAATAAAATTCAAAATTGGAAAAGCAGTCAAAGTTGGCTGCTTTTCTTATTTTTATGAATTATTTAATAAAGCCGTTATGACAGCAGAAACCACTGATAAGGCTACTGAGTTAGAAAGCCTGATTACAAAGACCAACCTTAAACAGGAAGTGTATCAAAATACCGTTCGTACCTATGCTATACTAAAAGAAGTATTAAGAGAATTAGCCGATCAGTACCGCGAAGACCTTAAGGATAAAGTGCCGGACTACGTTTTACCCATCTTTCAGGAAAAAGGAATGTTTGAAGCAGAATTCAGGATAGGCGGCGATTTGCTCATCTTCAGCATGCATTCCAACGTTTTTGTTTTCGACAGGGAGCATCCTATCTGGAAACTGGAATATATCAAAGCCAACCGGCTGAATGCCTACTGCGGGGTGTTTAATATCTACAATTTTCTGGCCGACTCGTTCAAATACAACCGCACACAGGATTTGGGATACCTGATTGCCCGCATTTTTGTGAACCGGGAAAATCATTTCTTTGTTGAAGGCAAAAGACAATCCAGCGAACTTGTCAAAGACCTGGGAACCGATGAACTGACCAAAGAAAACATGAAAACGATCATAGAAACAGCAATTAATTATACCATCAGCTTTGACCTTTTGGTTCCTCCTTACGACCAGGTCAAAATTGCCACTGTCGAACAGATGCAGGTGGAAATCAGCCATTCCCGGATACAAACCGGCAAACGCCTTGGCTTTAAATTCAATTCAGACGACATTTAAGACAATCAACCCATGGAAGAAGTAATTAACCGATTTTTAAAATACGCGAGAATTTATACCACCTCAGATCCTGAAAGGATCACTTATCCCAGTACTGTTCGCCAGCTCGGCTTTGCCGATCAACTGGCCCAGGAGTTAAAATCCATTGGAATGGAGGAGGTCATGCGTGATCAGCATGGATATGTAACCGCTACCTTGCCCTCCAATCTTGGCCACTTGGTGCCTGTCATTGGTTTTATTTCCCACATGGATACCAGCCCTGACTATTCGGGCGAAAATGTAAATCCGCAGTGGGTAAGAAATTACCAGGGGCAGGATCTGGTAATTAATCAAGAGCTGAACATGGTGCTCACCACCAAAGATTTTCCGGATCTGAAGAAATACATAGGCCAGGATATCATAACAACCGATGGCACTACCCTTCTGGGTGCTGATGATAAGGCAGGAATCGCAGAAATAATGACGGCAATGGACTATTTGATTCAGCATCCTGAAATCAAACATGGCAAGATAAGGATATGTTTTACACCCGATGAAGAAGTGGGGGTAGGAACCAAACATTTTGATGTCAAACAATTTGGCGCCGACTTTGCCTATACCATGGACGGGGGAGAAATTGGCGAACTGGAATATGAGAATTTCAACGCTGCAGGGGCAAAGATCACTGTTAAAGGAAGAAGCGTCCATCCGGGCGGTGCTAAGGATACGATGATCAACTCCATACTGGTAGCCAAACAGATTATCGATGCCCTGCCACCTGTACAACGCCCTGAACATACTACGGACTATGAAGGCTTTTTTCACCTAACTTCTTTTGTAGGAGATGTTACAACAACAAGGCTGGAATACATAATTCGTGACCATGACCTGGATAAGTTTGAAGCCAAGAAAAAGCTGATGACAGAAATCTGCAACCTTATCAACCTGCAATACGGACAGGGAACGGTCAACCTGGAAATGGCCGACCAGTACTACAACATGAAAAAGCAGGTTGAACCGGTCAAGTATATTGTCGACCTTGCGGAAAAAGCCATGAAAGAGGTAGGAGTTACCCCCATCATAAGGCCCATTCGCGGTGGAACCGACGGAGCACAACTTTCATGGAAAGGACTCCCCTGCCCCAATATCTTTGCCGGAGGCCATAATTTCCATGGCCCCTATGAGTTCATTCCGGCCCAGTCCATGGTAAAGGCTGCAGAGGTAATTGTACGCATCGCTCAACTGGCTGCTAACCTCAATCCCTAAGCCTTGGCCGACCTTAAAGACGTTAAAGTCCTTAAGGTCGGCCCTGACAAAAGGCAACTTGAAACTTGAAACTTGAAACTTCTTCATGGTCAACCAATTCTTAAAATTTATTCACCGGGAAAATCTGTTCCTTTCCAGCGATCGCATTCTATTGGCAGTAAGCGGAGGTGCAGATTCCATGCTGATGGCCCACCTTTTTGTCAGTACAGGTTTTCAGGTTGCAGTAGCACACTGCAACTTCTCGTTGAGGGGAGAAGAATCGGATAAGGAAGAGCAATTTGTTTCAGACTATTGCGATCATCACAACATAGCCTTTTATTCCAAACGTTTCAACACATCGAAAGTTGCCTTACAGGAAGGAATTTCCATAGAAATGGCTGCACGTGATTTGCGCTATGGATGGTTCCATGAACTTATGAAAGTCCATCGCTTCGACTACCTGGCTACGGCCCATCACCAGGATGATGTAATCGAAACCTTTGTGATCAACTTATCGCGTGGCAGCGGTATTAAGGGACTTAGCGGCATTCAGCCTAAATCGGGAAGAATCATTAGGCCCATGCTTTTTACCAACCATACGGAGATCCTCGAAACATGTACCCAGCTCTCCATCGACTACTGTATTGATTCCAGCAACCTGGAAACAATCTATAAAAGAAACCTGATTCGCCATCAGGTGCTTCCCTTGCTTGAAAAAGTCAACCCTGCTTTTCGTAAAAATGCTCTTAAAACCATCGCAAATCTGAATGAGACAGGCCAGCTTTTCCAGCAGCGTATCAGCGAGATAAAAACCTCCGTTTATTGTAAAGATGAGCAAGGGGCAATGATCCATATAGAAAAGCTGATGGGCTATTCTCCCCTTCGTACCATCTTGTTTGAGCTGATCCGGCCATTTGGGTTCCAGGCCGAGCAAGTAGATGACATTATTGATTCCTTAAACAAGGAGTCAGGCAGAAAATTCTTTTCCAACGCTTACCGCCTGGTAAAAGACCGGGAATACCTGATCATTTCTTCCATTCAATCATCTCAGAATAAAGTCTTTTATATTGAAGAAGATTGTACCAGTATTGATTTTCCCATACCTTTGAGCATCGAAAAGCTGCAGCGCACTTCGGATTTCCGCTTTTCCACCCAGCCGCATATCGTGGATATGGATATGGACCGCTTAACCTTCCCCCTTATCCTGCGTCATTGGCGGGAAGGCGAGTATTTTCAACCCCTTGGTATGACCGGGCTAAAGAAAGTAAGTGATTTTTTTATTGACCAGAAATACTCTATCCCCGAGAAAGAAAACATTTGGATTATAGCCAGTGGCGATCAGCTGGCATGGATAGTAGGCAAACGCCTGGACGACCGGTTTAAAATCAACAAGGATACCAAAAGAATCATCAGGCTAAAGCTACAATAACCCGAATCGAGTCATCCCCATTCAAAGTTGAATTTTTATTTGATCAATAGAATTTGACTCCATCCCCTTACCCCGCTGCTACCTGGCCCAGTATTAAGCCGTACATTAGTGGGTTGGCTGGTAATTTGACCCGAATACCAGCCGGTCAATACGATCATACCAAATTCCAGTAAAATATTAAACTCTTTTCCTGCAAATAGTAAATCCAATTGGAACAGGTTTTTATTTAAAGTACTATTGATATACTATTGTTATACTAAAATAAATGTTTTAGTATAACAATAGTATATCAATAGTACTTAAATACTGAATGTGTTCCATCCCGGATATTATTTTACCCTGAACTTTGATGGTAAGCTATGGATTATTTATTGGAAAAGATGAAGGCCTCAATTTCCAGCCATGTTGAGTTTTTTAGCACATCCTGCATAACCTTTGATTCGCATTATTCAGTATTTAAAGGATGTGCCCAGTCCTTCAATCCTTCAATCATTCAGTTCTACAGCCCATCGGTTCTTTGTCTTCATTCCCAAATGTAACTCCCATGCTCCATGTTCCCTTGTACCCGGGGTAAGGGCATAAAAAAAGCCCTGCGTATGCAAGGCTTTCCAATATCTTTTAGAAACAGAATTATTTTTTTCTGTTCTCCATGTGTTTAGAGTATCTGGAATTGAATTTATCAACACGACCTGCGGTGTCAACAAGCTTCATTTTTCCGGTATAGAACGGATGTGAAGAACTTGAAATCTCAAGTTTTACGATTGGGTACTCAACTCCGTCAATCACCTCTGTTTCCTTGGTGTTAACAGTTGATTTTGTAATAAATACATGACCGTCTGACATATCTTTGAATGCTACAGTGCGGTAATTTTCTGGATGTATCCCTTTTTTCATTTTTGATTCTCTTTACTATTTTTTAATCGGCTTGCAAAGTTACATACATCAATGTAATTTCCAAATATTTCTCTTTATTAATTACTGATTTTTTCAATTTATTCTTCCGCATTGATTATTGGCGCTCTTTTAAAGGGCTTATTCCTATCGAAAAGATACCTCATCGTGTAGTGGGTTTTCATGTGAACTCCGCCAACCGACTTATAAAGTGCAATGATTTTAGGATTAAAATCACCTGCCCAAGACAATTCAACTTCTTTATATTGAGGCTTGTGCTTCATTAATTTATCCTGGTGCCAGAATATGGCCGACTCGATGCCCGACTTCTGATACTTGGGTGTAACGCCCATGATCAGAATCCGGGTACGGGTCATGACTTTGGTGCGCTTGTAATACAGAAATTTCAGTATATTGATGAAATCAAGCTTCCCATTCAGCTTTTTGAATATTTGGTTGATATCGGGAATCATCACAAAAAGGGCTATTGGGACTCCATCATGGTAAGCATACCATACCATTTCTGGATCGATAATTGGTTTGGCAGTCTTGATAAAATCGCGTATTTCATCTTTGTCCAATGGCTGAAAATGGTCATGAAAACGCCAGGCTTCATCATAGATATAACAGAAATCGTCGATGAACTTTTCAGCCTTGTCAAACGAGAAATGTTCAAACGAATAGCCCGGTTTCTGGGCTACCCATCCGGCAATCTTCCAGAAACGCTCAGGGAAAGGCTTTGAATAATCCAGGTGATAGCTGTATTGTTCGAAATATACCTCAAATCCGTATTTTTTAAACAGGTCCAGGTAATAAGGCGGATTATAAGGCATGCCAAATCCCTGATGCATAAAGCCATCGACCAGTAAGCCCCAGTTCATATAATTCTCTCCAAAATTGACAGGCCCGTCCATGGCTTCTATCCCATGACCTTTAAGCCAGTCACGCGCAGCATCAAAAAGGATTTGCGCGGCATCAAAATCGTTGATACATTCAAAAAAGCCGCATCCCCCGGTAGGCTGTTCAAACGTATTGACTTTTTTCATATTGAAAAAAGCGCCTATTCTACCGATTAGCTGTCCCTTTTCGTCTTTCAAAATCCAGCGCATTGCGTCACCGGTTTTAAAAGAAGCATTCTTTTGCGGGTTAAAAACATCCTCTACCATGCCATGTAAGGGGCATGCCCAGTTGGAATCATTCTTATAAATGATATGCGGAACCTGGTGAAATAGTTTCCTGGTCTGTTTATCGGTTACTTGGATAATTTGCATGGATATGGGGTTTGTTTAATGTTCTGATTATTCTATAATGGGCAATCTCTCAAAAGGTCTGCTGCGGTCGAACAGGTAACGTTGGGTTTCATGAGTGATGACATGTTTTCCTCCTACAGAATTAAAAAGCTTGATCATCTTTGGGTTGAAATCGCCTACCCAGCTCAGCTCCATCTCCCTGTACCATGGTTTGCGCAGCAATACCTGCCTGAGCTGCCAGAAAATGCCAGACTCAATACCTAATCCTTGAAAACGAGGAATGACGCCCATCACCAATACACGACAACGGGTAATGGTATGTATTTTTTTCAGATAAAGCAATTTCAAAATATTAAACAGGGTCAGCTTTCCGTTTTTCAGTCGTTTTAACAGCTGGTTCATATCCGGTATCATCATGAAAAAGGCGATGGGTTCCCCCTTTGAATACACATACCAGATAAACTGCTCTTCCAGGATCATTTTGGCATCCCTTATAAGCGATTTCAGGTCATTTCGATCGATAGGAGTATAATTGGTATGTTTTTCCCATGCCTGTTGGTGAATGGCTAAAAAATCATCAATACAGCGATCGGTTTCCTTGAATGAAAAGGTTTTATATTCATAGTCCTTTTTGTTGCCCACCCATTCGGCAATCTTCCAAAAGCGATCGGGCAAATCCGGACTGGTAATATCCAGATGATAGCTTAACTGTTGGTAGTAGGTCTGGAATCCATAGTCACTAAAAAGCTTTTTATAATAGGGAGGATGATATTGCATCCCGAAACTCTGCTGCATATACCCGTCCACCAGCAGACCCCAGTTAAAGAAGTTCTCGCCAAAATTGACAGGCCCGTCCATGGCCGAAAAGCCTTCACTCATTAGCCAGTCGCGGGCAGTATTAAATAAAATTGTGGCCGCATCCAGATTGTCAATACATTCAAAAAAGCCAATATTCCCGGCCTGTTCACTCCCCTCCTCAATCTTACTGCGGTCGTAAAATGCGGCAATGCGGCCTATCACCCTTCCGTTGTCTTTCACCAGCCATCTGCGAGCATCTCCCCGCTGAAAACCTTCATTCTTTTGGGGGTTAAAAACATCCTCGATCAACATACACAAAGGCGGCACCCAGTTGTTGTCGTGCTTATATATTTGGTTTGGCAATTCGTGGAATGCCTCAACTGTTGATGGGTCAATCACTTGAATAATTTCCATAAAAATGCTCTGCTTTTTCATTTCACCTGCCGAAAGTAGCAATAATAGATGGAAACAAAAACAGGGACCGAAGTCCCTGCTGTGTATTTCTTTTTAAATAACATGAGCGGAATGAAAGTGGTCTGTAAAAACAGTGATCAGTGATCAGTTGCCAGTAATCTCACATCTTCTCACCTTCTCATTTTCTCATCCTTAGTCTCTGCTTGCCAGTTTCGACAGCAATCTCAGCATTTCCAAATACAACCAGATCAAGGTGACCATCAGGCCAAAGGCGCCATACCATTCCATGTATTTAGGAGCACGGGCATAGGATCCCTGCTCGATCATATCAAAATCCAGAATCAGGTTCAAGGCGGCAATAGCTACTATGAACAAGCTGATACCAATAGATAGCGGGCTGTTCCCATGCAGAAAACCAACATTCACACCAAACATACCTACTACAAAGCTTACCAGGTAAACCAAGGCGATACCGCCTGTTGCAGCAAAGATAACAGCCCTGAATTTATCGGTGGCACGGATAGTACCTGAACGGTAAAGCAGTAACATGATAAAAAATACACCAAAGGTGAGAGATACTGCACGCATTACCAGCCCGGGAAATCTAGCCTCAAACATGGCTGAAGCGGCTCCCAAAAACAGACCTTCAAAGACTGCATAGATAGGTGCTGTCAAGGCGGCACGGCGAGGGCTGAAAGTAGTTATAAGGGCAGTAATCAGTCCACCTATAGCGCCGGCCATCATCCATACCATGATTCCCGAAGGAATTGCTTCCGGAATGGCAGGATCAATAGCTCCAAAGAATTTACGCCATGTAAAAGTGGCAGCAAAAATAACAATCAACAGCATCAGCCCTGTCTTGTTAATGGTTCCGTTTACGGTCATCACTTCATTATCAGTGCCGGCAACTGACTGATTGAATATGTTTTTACCGAATACCGGATTCGATGATTTAGTAATATCCATTGTTTTAAAATTTAAGTTTCCTTTATACTATAAAAACCGTTCCAAAAATAATCAGAGTTGAGCAATTTACTTGCAGCTTTATATATTCTTAACAAAAAGATTTTGCACATAGTCGCTGCAAAGTTCACTTAAGATCATCTCACTTAAGTCCCCACTTACTTGTGTATCAAGCAATTTAAGTTCTTCCGCAAACTGTATAGCCTTTTCATTCATGGCTTTGCTTTTCATTCCAAGTAAAATAAAGGAGCGGTAGAATATCTGTTTTAGGTTTGCATCTTTCGCTAAAGGTGACAAAACGTCGAAGAATGGTTCAAAAAGTTCATCCATGGCAGACTTTTCCGTAATTGCCAATCTGCCCATCAGGTGAAGTCCTGTAAAACGCACCAGGTGTTTCTTGCCCCGGCACCATTCCAGCGATTTGATAAAGGCAAATTTGGTCTTTGCCCAAAGAAAGGTATTTAAAGTCTCAGCAATCTCTGTAGTTTCAAGGCTTTTGGTCCAGTAATCCATCTGTTCTTCGGTAACTTCCGAGGGCACATCCACCATGGCTGCCAGAATCATCGTCTCACGCCACTGCTTGTTCCACAGCTTAAGGGCCAGCAAATGATTGGGTTCATATTGGGAAGCTATATCGCGCAATGACATAATAGAAGCACCCCAGTTAACCTTATAGTTCAAACCATGGTTTTTCATCAGCTCAACAGTTTCCCCGCTTTTAGCCAGACGGATACGGGTAAGTATCTGACGAAATTGCTGATCACTCTTCGGATCGTCGATCAATAGGTCCATATTTTAATAAATAGTTTTAAAATAAGAATAGGAACGCAGCTTGTCCCGATGAATCGGGAGATCTGGCGGATCCTGCGGATGAAAGCGGATTTTTAAAACTGAATTAAAACGGATAAAGTAAATGTTATACAAATATCAGATATTTTAAATCCGCGTTTCTATTCTATTAGATCCGTTTTAATCCGCTGGATCCGCTCAATCCGCGTTCCTATTCTTACATATTATATTACCAGATTAAAAATTCGATGACTACAAATTCAGCTGCCAAAAGTACGGAATAAACTACATGGCGTGATACATCCAGATAGGAAGATACTGGAATATCACAGGTTTTTGAGACGAATGCCATCAGCAACAGCTTTTCAAACACATAGGCTACGAAGGTTCCGTAAGCTACTCCCGGCAGTCCGAATAAACGTACAAAGGCCAGGCTGCAGCTTACATTGACGATGATTTCAAAAAGCGATACCCACATGATAAGCCTGGTCTTATTTAGCCCGATAAGGATAGTTTGAGGGAATAAAAGCCTGCTGATAATCAGTAATAAATAAATATTAAAAATGGTAGCACTCTGCGAAAAGTCTACATTAAAAACAACGGGGAAGGCCCAGTGCGCCAACAACATAAATACCCCTGAGAGGGGAAACATCCAGTTACCCATCTTTTGGCCGTTGGATTTTATCTTCTTAAGATTCGCGGTCAGTTGATCGCGATCGGTAAAACCCGGCAACATCGAAATGCTGAAAGCATTGGCCAGCAAAAGTACTAACGGGAATTCCCGCGCCCCGAACCTGAAGATGGCAAAGGTGGCATCGTCAAAGTAAGAGGTGACAATAAAGCTATCGATGTATTGTGCCGAGCCGCTTAACAGCATAGACAGGATCAAAGGAGAAGAGCTGTGCAGGTGTCTGCGGATAAACTCCCCCTGCAATGAAAAAGTGGTATTGCTGATCAACAAAACCAGGAGCCATCCAAAACGAAAAAGAGCGCCGACGATAAGCCCCGCTATGCTGTGGCCGATGCCCAGGCCCATAATGGGAGGAATGATAACAAGCAGGAACATCAGCAAAAATGAAACAAAACCATAGATCAAAATTTGCCGACCCTGTTTTTTTACCAGGTAGATATACTCAATAAGGCTGGCCGGGGCGGAGGTTAAAATATAAACAAGCAGGTAATTCAGATACGGGACCGATGGTTTCTTAAGTAAAAATGTTGAGATGGAATGTTCAAACACCATCAGGAAAAGTCCTGACAGCATAGCCAAGCCTGTTACCAGTACAAAAACGTTGAACAATACCGGGGATTTGCTTTCAATGGTTTCCTTATGGACGACAGGCAAAAACCCCTGTATCAGGCCATTGAGCCAAAAGAAACTGACAGCGCCTGCTATCAGGATAAAAGTTTCATATTCACCGATCTGCGAAGTGCTGAGACCTGATTTGGCAAATACGATTCCAATCAACATCATTGTTGAGAACCGTACTACCTGGAATAACTGCAGTGCCGTGGTAGGGTTGACTTGAACTTTTGAAAGCAAAATGATAAAGGACTGTTAAGGTTCAGTAATGCCCAAAACTACGATAAAAGCATGACAACATAAAGCAGAACCAGATTTAAAAATAAAAAAAGGTAAGTGTTACTATAGTTTTTAAGGTCTCTCATTTTTCCCAGGTCCCCCGCAACGCCTTCCAAATTCCACCCCTGTCTATCTTAATTTCAATGGCCTGCCTTTATAGATTACAACTACCAGAAAGAGCATTAGCTTATCGTGAGATTTCCTGATTTACCGCCCGTTTCTTTTTTGTTAGGATGAATACAATGGCAACAACGGCGGACAGGATCAGCATAAAATCCTGTTTTACCCCAAAATTAACTGCTGCAGAGATGCCAGCCACAGCCCAAAGTGAGGGAATGATCAGCAGGTATTTGGGGAAATGATTCCTGGCCATTATAAAAAGTCCAAAAGTAAAGATGGTTGTTGGACAAGGTAAGCCCAGGGAAATAATCCCGGAAGGTTCATAGTGGATAAAAAATCCAATTAGGGGATAGATAATTAATCCAAAAAGTATAAAAAAATACCCCACATATTCATTTGCTTGATTTTTAAAGGTAAAACGAAGCCTGTTTTGAATGGCAGTGTATACGATTAGCAAGCCCTGGAGAATAAATACGAATCCAAAGACGCGTGCTACAGGGTTTATCCGGGCAAAAAAACCAAGATGGTACACCACCCCTACCCATAGCCACAGCAATCCTAAAATCAAACCGATCAGCTTATCCTTTGAAGACCTTTGGGTATGAATCAAAACGATTGAAAGCAATCCAAACAGCAGTATTATCATTTGCCCGGGGAAGATGGCGTGGTTGTATTGTTCAAAAACACTAAAAAACTGTTCGGTGGAAAAAGGCATCTTCATGGTTTAAACGGCAGGTTGGTTTGTTGATGAATGAATCAGATTTCTTAATTCTTCAATAAAATGATTTAACTCCTGCTGGTTGATATGAGACATCGATTCGGTGTGGCCGGTGATTTTTTTTGTAAGGGCACGCTCTATTATGTTCATCCTATCAAAATTCAGTTCGTACCCCAGTAAGGCCTTACATTGGGCCGCTGCCAGGATTTCCTCAGGAAATGCATTGTTGAATTGTTCGGCAGCCTTTTCACCCTCGTACATGCAGCACAGGAACAACCCCAGCTTTTTGGACGTAAGGACACCGGCATATTGACGGCAGAAGTTTTGCACAGGCTTTTGGATCTGTCCCATATGAATAGATCCACCAATCACTACCCGCTCACAATTGGTTAAATCAACCTTCTCCTGCAACCCCAAATCAATAAGATTGACATCTTCGGCCATCAGTAATTCCTTAATAAGCAATGCCACCTTTTGGGTGGTTCCATGTTTACTCATGAAGATAATAGCAGTTCCGGATAAAGGTTTTTCTGCAAGATCCGGGGTCTTTCTGGCTTTGGGTCCAAAGAAAAAATTGATGCTGCTCATGATGCTAATTTTTTCTGCCGAAATATATTCGGAACAATTTTCCAATCCAAAGTTACTGACAACCTGCATAAAACTGAAATTTATTTCAATGAATGACGGAAAATACGGCATGAAAGATAAAAGAATAGGAACGCGGATTAAACGCCCGCCTGCCAGGCAAGGGCCTTTAGCTGACGGGCAGGGGTCAAGCTGATAAAAGGCGGATCAAAAAGCATATAAATTAATGGAAGTACACTTGATAAGGAATATTTTTAAAAATCCGCCTTTATCCGCTTAATCTGCCAGATCCGCGTTCCTATTATCCTTATTATTCTTTCTCAAAATCGACCCTGATGCCCATTTCCCTGAGTTCGTTGATTTGCCTTTGCGGGACTTTATTTCCCGAAAGATGGACATATTCCAGGTGTTCTATCTCAAACAATGGGGAAATATCAATGATTGAATTATTTGAAAGATCTACACTGTATAGCTTTTGCATGTTGGCAAGGGCTTCGATTTCGACAATGCGGTTATTCGATAAGTTCAGCTCCTGCAACCGTTCCAGCTTTTCAAGCAAAGAGATATCCGAGATGCGGTTATTCGACAAGTCGAGGTTCTGTGTATGGATGCAGTATTCCACCCCTTCCAGGTCGTTAATGGCTGATTCTGATAGTTCAATCTCATCCATATCCTCCAGGTAATAAGTGGGAAAATCAATGTCGGTATCACCATATTGCCTGATTTGGATGGCCTCATAGAAAGTGTAGCCGCCCAAAAAAGTTTTTCTTGGCCTGCAATGTACTCTTCTTCTATAGCTTTGAAAATAGCTAAAGCCCTTATTCTCCACATCCCATTCATATTCAGGAGAATAGTCGATATCTTCATAGCATTCGATGCTGGCCGCTATTTCTTCAATGTCCTGTATCACAAAGATATGTTCAAAGCGCGAGAGTAACTGCTCATCCTTCGTGGCGGAGGCATGCGTAATCTGTTGGCGGTAAGTTTCACCCCTGTCGGGATGATACAGCGAGATGATCTTTGAAAAGCCTTTGCCATCCGGTTCAATGCTGATCTCAACCCATTCGGAGATCATGCCCGCTATCACATTCAGCTTCTCATATTCCTTCTCCTGGTAAAGCCTTATCAGGTTCCTTGCTATTTTATTCAGATTCGCCTCCGACCATGCTTCCATGAGCCTTTGCGATAATTCTTCGGTTCGATCCATAAATGCTTCATTTTCTCTTTTTCCACTGCCAGTGCTTCCATTAAGAACTTAAAGGACAGTAAGGACTTTAAAGTCTAAGGTGAGTATTCAATGTTCTCTGAATACTGGCTACTGATCACTGAACACTGGCTTCGCACCTTCCCGTTTTCTCATTTTTCCTTACTCCGGGTTCCGGTTTCCGGTCTCCCTGCTCCTGGTCCCTTGCCACCTATTTCAACATCTCCAATTGTTCCCTGGTATTTCAAAAAATCACCGTCAATAATCAACAGTTTTACCCCCTTTTGGGTTGCCGAGCGGTGAGAACTTAGCTCATCGCTAACCACGTAAGTCATTCCTTTTGTAAGCAAAAAACTTGACCCGTCAGCCGATTCACTGGTAAACTCACCTTCCAGGCAATGAACAATGTGCCCTTTGCCACACCAGTGATCTGCCTTATAGTTTTCGCTATATTCCACGATCCTTATCCTTATCCCGGGCAACTGCAGGGTTTGCCAGGTAGCAATGCCTGTTTCTCCCGGATGGATGGTCTTTGGAACTGCTTGCCAGTCTATTGTTTGAAACGCAATGTTTGGATGGTTTATTTTCTCCATGAAATTAGTTTTTGAAATCGTAACTGCATCACTCAGCTTATAATCCCAGGTAAATCCAAAGAATACCGAAGGTGTCAAAGAATCCGTGCACTAGTATTACATACCACGTATTTTTTTTGAAATAATAGAAGAGAAGGCCTAAAATAACCGAAAAGATAAAAGTATTGATGATTCCCCCAATACCCTGATAGGTATGGGCGATGGAAAAGGAAATGCTTGTAATAATTATACCGATCCATTTGCCCCATGCGCGATGATTGAACAGCTGGTTAATACGCGACAGGAGGTATCCCCGGAACAGAAACTCT
Organism: Prolixibacteraceae bacterium; assembly: GCA_035297625.1. Taxonomy (GTDB): domain Bacteria; phylum Bacteroidota; class Bacteroidia; order Bacteroidales; family Prolixibacteraceae; genus Aquipluma. The sequence goes on along the minus strand of DATGYU010000146.1, from coordinate 13,273 downwards.
TCAAAAAGGCCCCCTATGATCCAACCGATGGCAAGCAGACCTATAAAAGCCCATAAATTTCCAGTCACACTGTCGAAACTTGAAATATCAGGAGATTCACCAATTAATTTTGATACCAGTGGCTCCTGCACATAGTTGCTAAAGGCAGCATAACCCAATCCAATGGCTGCCGCCAGCAGTACTTTGGGCCATTCAACAGCCTTAAAACCATAATCCGCCCATTGCTCTTTGCGTTTTCGCCTGGAAATAAGGATAATGCCCATTACCAAAAGGATATAGATAAAACTTAACCTGGAAGAAAACATGGGTATCACTAGCAGGGCGGTAACTTCCAGAAGATTGATGATAGTTATTTTTTTCATGATGGATTATTTTTGCTGATGGGCATCTTTTTCAGTACTGGAGGAAATGGAAACAGTTCGTTTACCGATTTCTCGTAAGCTTCATATTGCTCTCCAAACGTTCTTCTTAGAAGTATTACTTCGCCGTGGATGGATATCTTAAATCCTATATAAAGAACCAAAGCAATGGAAAGAATTAATCCTGAATGTAAGATAATGCCTATTGAAGGAATAATAAAAAGGATCATCGAAGCATAAATAGGATTACGGCACCATGCGAAAGTGCCTTGGGTGATCAGTTTTCCGGTCTTAAAACGGCTTAGAAACATCCAGACAGATGCTATCCAGAATAAAATACCGATGGCCAGCCATCCATATCCCAAAGCTTTTGCAAAAGGGGTGTCCAGAAAGTCAATGTTCATGAACTCAGGATCATGAGCCATTACTGTAAATGCCAGAATTACATAGGGTAAACACATAAGCGCCAGCTTGGGACCTATGCCCCCGAGCGTCATGCTTGATTTCATATCGGTAATTTTAAGGCTTTGGTTTGACAGCTACTAAATAAGCTATTTATTTTCAATACAGGGCTTCTTATTGAGCAGCTTTTATCTTTTTCAGCAGGTCTATTCCACCTTTGTTTTCAGGGTTAATCTTAATGGAATGTTCTTAGGCTTCATTAGCTGATCCAGGTTTACCTTCCAGATCCAAAGCATTCATAGGCAATAGACCCAATAAAAAAAATAAAAGCGTTGTGCTTGGTATATTGACTAATGATCACAGCGCTTTTATACATGATTTAAATAGGATCTGTCTGCATTATCCCTTATTGAGGTTTAACGACAATGTTAATACGTGGATATCTTTAAATTTCAACCTTGAGTCTGCTCCGAAAAGTCAATTTTTAACACAAAGTCACAAAGAATTATAAATTGTAATTGCCTATTAAAATATCATTTTTGTTTTTCTTATGTCTTTGTGCCTTCGTGTTTTATTTCAGTTTTGGAGTTCGGAGAGGACTCAACCTTGATTCGCATAAATAAATGATAAAGTAAAGAGCGTCACTTTTACATTCCTTATTTCTAATTTTACCTTGCTTCAAATTCCATAATTGTTCTCCAAACCCTTGCTTTTATCTCATCAGAAGTAGGGTTTAGTTCTTGGGTAGTAAAACTGCCGTTTTCAACATCGATCCGTTCAAAAACCATCAGGTAAAGGGTAAAGATAATCTCCAGGCTTAGCTGGCAGCGAGGTTCCAAGAAAGGACGTATTTCCTGTATCATCTCATAGGTTTCGAGCCTGTAGATTTCCGCCACTTCCATAAGTTCTTGCATCATGGCACGGAAGCTATCAGTAACAGGCGTTCCTTTGGCCATCTGTAAGAGGATGTCACGGTTAAGCCCGTTCTTTTCCATCAAATCATCCCCAAAATAATTAAGGTGATTGAGATGATCTTTTTGGAAATCGCGGATAATGTGCACCAGGTAACTAAAGATGGCACATGGGGTAGCTACCCTTTTCACATCAAACACCGGTGGATAATACTTACCGTCCTTTTTTGTAAGTCCGCACAGATGGACAAAGATGGAAGCCGGTGCCACGGAGGCGCCTCCCGCGTAATCAATAAATGCTTGAAGCGTTGGGAACCCATCGTTGTATATATCGTAGATCATCGAGCGGGCAAAGGCCTCAAGAGGCCACATGGGCAAGCAAAACCGGTGTACCGTATCCATCAGCTCTGCCTGCGCCTTGTTCTCATGAGTGGATTCAACCACAGAGTTGATCCATGAATACACACGGGCTTCAAATAAGGCCTTATCCTGATCGGCAATGGTGATATGATCAGTTTTATAATTATCAATCAAATCATCGATGGCCCTCATAAACTTATAACAGTTCTTTGCAGCCTGGTAACGTTCAGGCTCCCAGAAATGGGCGGCAATAAGGATATTGGGATGATCGATAATCTTCTCAAAGTCAATGGAGTTAAAGATATCCTGGTAAAGGGTGGTGGTGGTTTGTAAAGCTGTTGTCATCTTTCTAAATCTATCGGTTGCTTCGCTTCTTTTAATATACGTTCACTGGTCAGTTTGGCCGACAAGAGCACCAAAGGGATGCCATTGCCCGGGTGGGTACTCCCTCCTGCAAAATACAAATTTTTATATTTACTATGGCAATTGTGAGGACGGAAGTAGCCCATCTGGAAAATAGTATGGCCAAGGCTTCCAAACACGGAGCCGCGGGTAACATTGCACCTCTTTTTCCATGTTTTGGGAAGGTAACAGATCTCGAACTTGATATGCGCTTCGATATCCTCCATCCCGGCCTCTTTAAGGCGGTTAATCACCCCCTGCCGGGCACGTTTCTTAAGGTCTTTCCAGTCCTGATCGCCCCTGGCATCCAGATTGGCTACCGGAACAATGACCGACAGGGTATCCTGGTTCTCGGGAGCGGCCGTTTGATCGGTACGTACCGGTGCATGGATGTAAAAGCTGGGGGTATCGGACAATGATTTTTCCTTGAAGATCTTGTCAAGCCCTTCTTTATACGGCTCACTTAAAAAGATGCTGTGATGATCCAGTTGGGGATAGATCTTATCCAGGCCCCAATGGAACACGATGGCAGAGCAGGAATACTTTTTCCTTTTCAACCTTTCAGAAGCTGCCCTATCGGGAAGTAAATCCTTGTATACGTAGGGCAAATCGGCATTGGCTATCACAATGTCAGCCTCAACCATGGTGCCATCTTCCAGTAATACCCCTTGGGTTTTAAACTCCTTAACGACAATCTTACTTACAGGACTTTTATAGAAAAAAGTGGTGCCATGCGCAGTAGCAGACTCCAATAATTTCTCCACCACCCTGTGCATCCCTCCTTTGGGAAATAAAGCGCCTTCAGCAATCTCGGCCGCGGGGAGCATGGAAAAGAAAGCAGGTGCCTGGTAAGGGCTTTGTCCCACATAGATGTTTTGAAAAGTAAAGGCCATGCGCAACCGCGGATCCTTAAAATAGCGCTTGATGTAATTGGTATGGAACATCCATGTCTTAAGCTTAATCAAAATGCGCAGGCTCTTCAGGTTGACAAATTCAAAGAAGCGGTAGAAGTTCTTGCCCAGCAAATCGTTGATGGAAAGATCAAAAAACCGGTATCCTTCGGTTACATATTCATTGAACTTCCTGTAACTTCCCGGTTCGATGGCTTCGAGCTGCGCCTTCATCTTTTTGTGGTCACGGGTAAAGGAGAAGTGGAACCCATTGCCAAAGAATATTTTATAGACAGGCTCCAGGGAGGTTGTTTCCAGTTCTTTGTCCATATCCATGTCCAGGGCTTTAAACACTTTGCGGTAAAGCGAAGGCATTAAAAGAATGGTTGCTCCCAAATCAAAACGATGGCCCTCTTCGATCATCTGTCCGCAGCGGCCTCCGGGGTTCGCGTTTTTCTCATATACTTCCACCCTGTAGCCTGCTTTGGCCAGAAAAGCAGCCGTAGCGATCCCTCCGACTCCTGCTCCAATGATTACCGCTTTCTTTTGTGTTTGCATAGCCTATGAATCTGTATTCAATGATTGTTGGTATATTTTTCAAGATATAAATTGTTGATGCTTATTTTGCCAAACTTTCAGTAATGATGACATTTCCTCTTTCTATTCAAATTCAGGAGGGAGTATCAAAGTGCCATTAACTCCCTGAAGTGCCCCCTCTGAAAGCTCTACAGCCATAAACACATCATCGGACGGCAAAGCAAGTGTTGACTTAATATTCCATGTAGAACATGACTTGTATCCAAACCTTGGATAGTACTCAGCATGACCCACAAGGATGACCGAGTGATGGCCCAGATCTTTCGCCCTTTGATGGCCTGCCTTGATTAGCTGTGAACCTATTCCCTGGTTCTGAAGCTCCGGAAGTACAGAAACAGGTCCCAATAGCAGGGAATGAAACTTTTGAGATCCGTTATCAATGATGACAGGTGTAAAAAGAATATGCCCCACCACCCTACTTTCATATTCGGCCACTAAAGATAGTTCAGGGATAAAGAATGGGCTCTTACGAAGATTATGCACCAGCCTGCCTTCCTTGCCATCGCTGTAAGGCATGGTTTCAAATGCACGTTCCGTTAGTTCAACGACCCATTGATGATCATCAGGTCTTTCCTGGCGTATATTGACGGTAAGGTTCATGGTTCTTATTATGAATAACAAAGATAAGGGCAATATTTTTACCTTTTATAATAAAATAGGCTGAATGCCTTGTTTTTACCGATAAATGAACAGAAAAGAAGGTTAAAAAGAAACCCATCTGAAATGTTGTGGAGGCTGTTGGTAAATATTAACCAAGGGGCATGGCCGGAAGAAGTGTTCAGTATTCAGTGTGTCATCCTGAACTTGTTTCAGGACCCCATCAATCCATCAATCCTTCAGTCCTTCAAAACACAATTCACCTTCGATATACCACCTTAGCATTGCTTACCAGTTGTGAATATATCGCGGGAACATTTGTTTTGGCATGGGTACAAAGAAATACTTTTAGCCCTTTTTCACGAAACCAGGGGTTATTGACACAGCCTACTTCGACTACTGACTGGTACAAGTTATTAAGTTCTCCAGGCCCATAATACATGTAGATGATCGGTCCTGAAGGAATACTATCAGGCGCCCATAACGCGTAACTATCCTGGAAAGTAACCGCGTCGGGCAAGCCATATTGTTTGCCGTAAAAATGAATGGCTCCCGCGTAACCATAATTCCTTTCTCCAAATATCGTACATTTTTTCTGCTCCTCTTCCGGGAGTCCCTTGTATGCCTTGGCTACATAGCTGGTTAATTCCTGCCAGCCGGTCATATCAGCATATACCTGCGATAGGGAATGAACCTTCCCATCTTCCCATCTGTAAAACGGATAAATGATCAGATGCCCGGTTTGATCGGTATATCGCGAAAGCTTATCAAACGACATGACAGGCAACGCGTAAGGAATTGCCAGCAAGGAGATAACCATGCTGACAGCCAAAACAGCATAGCCGATCAACCTGCCCGCCATGCCAGGACCCCAGGTTTGGCTGGCGGGCCTGTCTGCCATCCCAGGACTGCGCGTATCGCTGGAGGGCCAAACCTTCTGTAAAAGTAACTTTTCCATTGCATAGCCCCCATAGGCAAATAAAAAGGGAATGATTCCCATGATGTAATATCCCTTCCCGCTTGAAAATAAAAAGAGAAGGATAATAATGAACGAGCCAATTCCAAGGTAACGGTTATCCTTTTCGGTCGGGGAGAAGAGAAGGGCATAAAGGCCAAACAGCCAGATGGCAGTTGAGATTAAATTAAGGGTAAAAACATCTTTTAAAAAGTCGATGGTTTTCATATTCACCAACTGAGTGCTTTGCAGTTCTTTCATATGAAAAACCACTGGCCAGTTATGCGCATACTGCCAGTAAATATTAGGGGAAACGATCATTAAGGCTATAATGATAGCAACTATGAAATAACGGGAATAAAACATTTTGCGGTAAGGGCTCAGCAATAAGGCCACTACAAAGCCTGCGGCAAGAAATACCACGGAATATTTATTTAAAAACGACAGCCCAATAAAAATACCTATCCAAATCCAAAGTTTGGGATTATTGTCTGAAGTCATCTTAAACAGATACCAGGTAATTAAAAGCCATGAAAACTGTTCAAAAGCATTGGGCGTAAATAGACTGCCGATCAGCAAAAAGCCTGTTGAAAGAAGAAAGGAGGATAACGCGATGACCAGTGAGAATATTCCTCCTCCTAATCTGTGGATGATCCTGGCCATGATGAACATGGATCCTGCCCCCATTAATGCCGGGAAAAAGCGAATGCCAAATACCGAATATCCGAAAATGGCCTTGCTCAGGAAAGCCATCAGCCCAATAAAAGGAGGTACGGACGCATAGCCCCAATCCAAATGATCTGCCATATTAAAGTACAGCATCTCATCGCGGTGCAATTCATAATTGGTATTGGTAAAAAAGTGCAGGCACAGTTTTACCACGATTAACAAAAAGGCAACCAACCAGTACTTATTTTCTTTTACATGTTCCAGTCCATTCATCAAAGTATATTTTTAAAAGGATAGTTGAACAAACCTTATTCTCCCAGCCATTTCTTAAAGGCGGTCACCTTATCAATGCTCACAAAAGTATCATCCACCGGTTTAGGCGACAGTTCCAGCTTCAAATGGCTCTTGGGAAACACATGGACCTGTTTGATGCTGCTGTGTTTGATCAGGTATTGCCTGTTGATACGGAAGAAGTCGGCAGGATTCAACTCACTCAGCAAATTGTCAAGCGAGTAATCGACAGGATAATGTTTTTGATCTGTTAAAACGGCATAGGTCATTCCTTCCTTTGAATAGAAATACGCGATTTCCGATATGCCAAACGACTTGATCTTTTGCCCGTACGACACCGAAAAGCGTTCGCGGTAGCTGACTTCCTTTTTATTGATCAGATCAAACAAGGCCGACATGTCGATACCGTTTTTCTGTCCGTTCCAAGCCTTGTATTTGGCAATGGCATTGTTCAGCTCTTCCTGCACGATTGGTTTTAACAGGTAATCGATGCTTCTAAGTTTGAAGGCACGAATGGCATACTCATCAAAAGCGGTGGTAAAGATGATGGGTGAATCCACTTTAACCTTGTCAAAAATAGCAAAGCTTAAATCATCCTCCAGATGAATATCCAGGAAGATCAAATCAGGATGTGCATGGGTTTTAAACCACTCCACAGAATCTTCCACCGATTCCAGCTTGGCCAATACCTTTACCGAAGGATCATAGGCCAGTACCATACTTTCAAGGCGGCGTGCTGCCAGTTGCTCATCTTCAATAATCAGAACGTTCATTGGTTGGTAGTTTAAAGTTTCAAGTTTCAAAGTTTAAAGTTGGCCCTAACAGTGCCTTCAACTAAGGACTTTAAAGTCTTTAAGGACCTTAAGGTCCTTTGACGAGCACCGTTTGGGCTTATGCCCTTTTTCATTTCAAGGGCTTTCTGACAATATCTGCAAATACCGTAGCGTCCATTACTCTTCTTCTCTCCTCAGGCCAGTTGCGATACTTGTCCAAAATGCGCACCAGCTCTGTTTTTACAATCGGTTTGAGCAGGAAATCAATTCCTTTGGTGATAAAGGCACGGGTCGATAATTCATCGGTTGCCGTAGTGAATACTATCGGACAGTTAATGGATAAAGTATCGAATATGGCAAAGCTCAGGTTATCTTCCAGGTGTATATCCAATAAGATAAGATCGGGTGCCTGGTTATTTTTAAACCATTCAATGGAATCCACTACCGATTCGAGTTTGGCAAGTACTTCAACGGAAGGGTCGATTTCCTGTATCATCCTTTCCAGCCTGCGTGCGGCAAACTCCTCATCTTCAATAATAACTATTTTCATATCTGTTGTTTTTTTAAATGACAAAATAATAATAGGAACGCGGATCTAGCGGATTAAGCGGATCAAAGCGGATTCTAAAAGAAAAAATAGAACCTTGGCCTCCATAAATACCATATAAACAGACCACTAACGATCGGAACTTATTTTTTACATACTATTTATCATCTGTGGTTATTCGTAACATCATTTAAATCAGTGTTCGTCTTTTAATCCAATCAATCAGAATTCCTATTATTTATTTAAAATCAGTTTTATCCGCTAAATCCGCTAAATCCGCGTTCCTATTATTTTATATTATTCACCTATCAAAGGAATTTTTGCAATGAAATGGGTTTCTGTCTTTTCGAATGCCGGGATGGTGTTGTTCAGCAACCGGTAACGATTCTGTATGTTCTTAAGGCCCACTCCTGTTGAAGTCATATGAGCTTCCCGCTCCTGTAAGTTATTTACCACATTCAGATGGTTGGTCTCATCAATAAATATATCGATCACCAAGGGCGATCTCTTGGACATGGCATTGTGCTTAATGGCATTTTCTATGAGCAGCTGCATGGCCAACGGGATGATCTGATGGTTCAACTTATGGTTCGGAATGCTGATATTCACGACAACCTTATCCATAAAACGAATCTTGATTAAAAAGATATAAGCATTGAGAAAACCCAGTTCGGTGCTTAGGCTAACCAGTTCATTGTCCTTATTTTCCAGCACATAGCGATAAACCTTGGCCAGGTGCTCGGTAAATTTCTCTGCCAGTTCTGGTTCCACTCTTATCAGTGAGGTGAGCACGTTCAAGCTGTTAAAAAGAAAGTGAGGGTTTACCTGTTGTTTGAGCACATCAAACTGCGACTGCAGATTTTCCTTCTGAAGTTTTAATAATTGTGTATTGGCTTTTGTGAGCTCCCTGGTTCTTTCGCGGATGGTCTTTTCCAAATCCTGGTTGATCTCCTCCAGCCTTTTATGAGCAGCTTTTATCTCTTCCTCTGCCAGAATGCGATCGGTAATATCTTTTGCCGTGCCAACGATGGCAGGCTTTCCGTCAAACTCGGTAAGGTTGGTGGATAAGATTACCGGAACACGTGTTTGTCCATCCTTATGAAGCAACGTAAATTCATAACTCAGTGAGCCACCTTGCATCTGTTGATTATACAGACCAATCACTTGTTCATGAAGTTCTTCAGGTATTACCGTAAAAAAATGCTGTCCTGTTATTTCTTCTACTGTATAGCCCAGGATATTTACAATGGAGTCGTTTACGAAGATTAATCTCTCGTCCTGTACTACGAAAAGGCCCTCCTGTAAACTCTGTATGACAAGCCTGTAATGTTCTTCCGATTTGCGCAATGCCTCTTCCATGGCTTTGCGTTCCGAGATATCGATGATAAGGCCGCGGGTGCCTACCAATTCACCGTTCTCGATCATGGCAGCAGAATAAAAGATAGCCGGAAAGGTTGAGCCATCTCTTCTTTGGGCGGTATATTCATTGGCGTTGGTAAGTATTTTCTCTTCCCTGGCTTTTTTCATATTTTCCAGCATCCGGGGCCGTTCCTCGGGTACAATTCCATCCAGTGCATAAAAAGTATTCTCTTCCCCGGTAAGGCCCATGGCCAATTTGCCGGCTTTGTTGATATAGGTGCCATTGCCTTCCCGGTCCAGCTCATAAACCGTCTGAGGTAACAAATCGGCCAGCTCCCTGAATTTTCGTTCACTCTTTTCGAGGGCCTCCTGCATTTTTAGCTGAGCGGTAATATCACGGGTTGAAATGAGGGAAGCAGGTCTACCGTCTATTTCCATAGCAGTGGAATTAAATTCAGCGGTGATAACTTTACCGTCTTTACAAATCAGCGAAACATTGTAGCGCATATCGCCCAGCACTCCTTTCATCCGCCGGTAATGAATATCCATGACCCTTTCCCTGTCTTGCGGAGCCAACGACATGGGTCCAAATGATTCCAGACACTCTTCTACCGAATAGCCAAGCATGTCGGCAAAAGCCTTGTTGACCAATATAATTTTCCCATCCTGCGAGATAACGATCCCGTCCACTGACTTTTCAATCAGGGTACGGTATTTTATTTCGCTGCGGGTAAGTTCCGTCTGCATGCGCAACCTTTCTGTAATGTCACGAACGGTGATAATATGCACCTGTTTGTTCTCCAGTTCCGTTACCCCTGCCGATATTTCAACCGCAAATACCGTCTGGTCCTTTTTCTTATGATACCGGATTGGAACAAAGCTGGAATCATTGGCTGTTGCATGTTTTGTCTTTTCTGGCTCAGCCGATATATCCAAATTATACAGGCTAAGAAATTCGTCATGCGAATAACCATAAATACGGGTAGCGGCAGGATTGGCATCCAGTATCTTTCCGGTTCCTTTTTCAATCAAAAAGATGGCATCAGACTCAGCTTCAAAAAGCTTTCGGTATTTGCGTTCATTGGCCTTTAAGGTTTGTTCCAGGGCCTTCTGTTCCGTATGATCCCGAAGGATGATAAAAGTAGCAGGATACCCCTCGTATTCAATATAGGAGGTATTGATTTCAAAATGAGTGATCTTTCCTGACTTGGCTACCCCTTTGGCTTCATAAATCATGTTGTGCTGACTACCTGCCATTCTGAGTTTGTGGTAATCCATTAGCCGCTGTTTATCCTCATTTGCCACTGTATCTATAAAATCCTTGTCTAACAGCTCTTCCTCCGAATATTCAGTCATCTGGCAAAAAGCCTTGTTCACAAACTTGAATTTGCCAAACTGCGTGATGATAATCCCATCACGGGCGTTTTCTATCAGGTAACGGTATTTCTGTTCACTCTGCTCCAGTTTTTCCTGCATACGTTTGCGCTCGGTAATGTCACGGGCAGAAATAAAAGAAGCGGTCATTCCTTCATAGACGATAGGCGTGGCCGTGAATTCAATGTCGACCTTCTGCCCATTTTTATGAATAAGCGTTGTATAATCGATCGTCTTGCCCAACTCTCCGGCCATGCGTTGATAGTGCTGGTGGACCATTCTTTCCTTATCCTTAGGGGCCAGCAATTCGGAGGCCTGAGAGCCTGCTAACTCCAGGGAAGTATAGCCCAGCATCTCACAAAATGATTTATTCACGTAGGTAAAAAGACCATTTTGAGTGATACAAATCCCATCCCTGGAATTCTCGATCATATCGCGGTATAAATCGTTGCTCTGCATGGTATCTATTTGGTCAAATTATCGGTAAAAATCCTTGTGTTTATCGTAAAACAAATATTCAATATCGAATAATGAATATTGAATAATAAATCTATGATGTGAAGATATCACTACTCATTCACAATGTAAAATAAATTGAGGTTGAATGGCCTGTTTTAACCTTTGAACGGGCATAATTCCTAAAGGAATAAATCATGATCTTTTGTGTTGAATAAACAAAATCGCCCTATAACTCATAACGTTTAGGGCGATCTTACTTTTGTCTATTTTCTTTTGTTATTTCATCTGAATGCTTGTCTTACCTTTTATCGGAATGCTCTTCCCGTTCCACACAAAGGTGCCCCAAAGGCCATCAGGCAAGGTGACTTCACCCTTAATCCCATTGTCCCCATCTCTTTTCAAATCAAAGACGATCATCCCTAAGGGGTGAGGCATCTGGCCTTTGATGAATTTCAACTCTCCTAAAGCAGGTTCCATCTTAATGGTTTTAAAGCCTACCGAAAAGGGACGAATGCCTGCAACGGTAGCCAAAAAATCATAGTTCGGACTTGCACTCCATGCGTGACAGTCGGAACGGGTAGGATCTTGTTTTTCAGCAAAAGTGGATAGCCCGGACTTAATCATCTGCTTCCAGGGATCAAGCGTTTGCAGGTAATGATCTGCCAAACCTGTCTTTTTCAACGCCTGGGTCAGATAAAAGCGAAAATAAAGGGTAGGCTTGATTAACTTTGGATCATTGATCACCTTATCCATAAAAGCTTTCTGATCTTTTTCAGGGATGGTATTGGTCAACACCCCAAAAATCTGGGCATGCATGCTGAATTCATCCTTATCGGGGGTATCGGCAATATATCCGGTCGTTGAATCCAGACAGTTGCGGTTGACAGCACCGGTAAGATTTTGGGCCAGCTGTTTGTATTTATTGGCCTGATCCGGCTGATTGTAATATTCGTACAATTCGGCAGCACATTGAGCAGCATAGGCAAACTGCATGGTCACAATCGAGGATTGTCCGTCCTCTCTGCCTCCTTTTGGAACGCCCCCAATTCTGTTTTTTGCTATCCATGGCCATTCATCAGCCCAGTCGACAAAGTTCCAGTATTCAACCCTGCCCAATAACCCGGTATTGGCATCAATGCGCTGGATAAACCAATTCATCACCTGGTCAATACCTGGTAAGAAACGCTTGATAAACTTAGGGTCATCACGCAAGGTCCAGTAATCGTGCACCATGTCTACCCAGTAAAGAGAAAAAGGAGGAATCACCTGCGGATTGGCCGAAGGGTAACGGCTTTGGGTAAGCCCTTCATAAAAACGGGATTCATCGTAACACATCAGGGCATTTCTCACCAAACGGTCATCTCCCGAAACATACATGGAAATGAGCGCCTGGATGCGCGTATCCCCTACATATTGCAGCTGCTCATAATATGGACAATCATAATACGTCTCATTGGCACACAGGCGGGCGGTGTGCCAGCCTACATTCCATATCTGTTTTAAATCGGCCTGATCGGTTTCAAAAACAGCATTCTCCTTAAGGGGATATGCGGTAAACTGGCTGGAGAAATTATTCAGGACCAGCTCCTCCCCTTTGGTTTCAATATCGAGCTGAAGATATCTCCAGGTACGGAACCATAAGGATCTGAACAGTCGATTGTCTCCCCCGTCAGGAAGAAAAATATCAGCAGAACCCTTTATTTCCTTGCCATTGATTTCATTTCGGTTGCCCTTATTCCCATTGGCATCAAAAAGCGATTCAGCATAAGTCAACTTTACCCTGCTTCCTTTTCCTTTTGAAACCATCAGTTCAGGATAAGCGGTTGTCAAACTTGACTGGTCCAGCAAAACGGTGATCTTTTGATTGGCAGGAATTGTCCAGGTGGCTTTTCCCTGCAAAAATCCTTGCGGCACCTGATTCAAGATATCAGCCCCTTCGACGTTTTTGGCTCTTCTGACTGAAGCAAAACGCTGGTCTATCAGTTCCATCTGGGGAATGCGCCTTGGGGTGAGCACCCAGTTGATATCAGTACCCGCACCCCTTGGATGGCCTGAATCCAAAGTTTTTGCCTGGCTCCAGAGATGGTCATCATAGCCTTCCTTTTCCCAGTTCCATGGGTAATCCGAAGCATTAAGATAGTCACCCGGACCAACTACAATGAACTGCCCGAGCGCTTCCCCGACATCTTTGGAAGCCGGCATGTAAGCTTTATCTTTGATGACCTTCCAGCTGTTATCAGTATTTACCATTTCTTCGGCCGTGGAGTTTCCCTGAACCCAATCTTTGCCATCGCGGCGGCCGATGACTGGCTCACCCCCGACACCGTC
>DATGYU010000145.1:0-2945 GCA_035297625.1 Prolixibacteraceae bacterium | reverse complement strand
CAGAAATATCTTATTCTAATCATTATTCTCTTTTTCACGAAAACGTTCTATTAGTAAATATCAGCGATTAGAAGTTAGGGGTGTTCGGAAGATGTCAAAGAACGTGCAAATGGTTTATTTTCTTACCGGAAGACCAGGCTGGGATCACCTCCGCAGTACATGACAATAAGCTTTATAATATATTCATTCAGTTCAAGGGCTATTCTTCTTACTGCTGTTTTATATCCAACCTGGTTTAGCCGCTTGTAAACAAGCACAAGTATGGAAGTCATCATAGTCATGTAAAGCATTACCTGCATACCGTTGCTGCTCGTTGAGGTGATATGGCTAAGGTTGAGTTCCTGTTTGAGAAAACGAAAAAACACTTCAATATCCCACCGCTTTTTATAATATTCTATGATCTTCTCAGCTTCCATATCGAATATATTGGTTAGAAAATAATAGACACTGCCCGTTTGTGGATTTCTGGCAATAATTAGCCTGTAGTTATTTTCCCAAAAAGATTTTCTGTGAGGCAGGCGTACCTCCATATCGCTATCCATTTCAAGGATGCCGATTCTTCTGCCACCTCCCTTTTCTATTATCCTTGTAACTGTATATCTTGAGTTGGATTTTATCCTTGTTACAAAAGGGGTTTCACTCCCGGTGAGCTTGTCCATTACTTGACGGCTCTCCATACCGCGGTCGAAAACAAAAATCGCCCCTTTGTTTTTCTCCGTGTAACTGTATATAACCTCAGGTACAGCAATAGATTCCGAGGTATAGGTTTTATGGGTAAATACTTCCCCTTGGCAGGGTAAACAGCCGTCAAAAGCAAAGGTGTACTTGATCTGCTTGCGGAAATTAGCGTTGGCTTTGGTGGGTCTAAGCCCCACCTCAATGCCTTCTTTCAGCTTGTTGGCCGCCTCGGCCACCATGGTTGAATCCACACGTATTAAAAGCCTGTCTTCCATCTCCTGCTCTGAGAAATACTCACTAAAAACAGTAAAGATTAGTTCATAGGCCTGTTTAAAAAACTCGGGGTTAATTACAGAGAGCCTTTCCGATATGGAATTATACCTTATCGTTTTACGGACAGGCAGGTTGAAAAGAAACTTAAACGAAGCGCTGTTAAAGATATCCTGCATGGTACGAAGACTATTGCGCTGGCATTCAACCAGGGCATACAAAAGCAGGTAAAACACACTCTCTCCATCCAGGACTTTAATGTAATGATTCACATTGGTCTCTTGTGCAATCCTGTTTAGCTGATCCGCTGGAATCAACGAAAGAAGATTACATACAGATATATTGTTTTTGGTACTGGCTGTCATCTTTTACATGATATTGGTCTATATCAATAACAACCATGAATAAAAAAAAGACTATATAGTTATGTCTTTTAAATTCAAATAGTTATATAATCTTCCAAAATCTTCCGAACACCCCTAACTGGAAGTCACAGGACCCGATACTGCTCTTTCAACATTTTCAACCCTTTTTATTTTAACCATTTCAACCATTTAACCTTCCAACCCTTTAAACCACGCCCCTTGCTCCATGCTCCATGCTCCCTGCCATTCTAACCCTACTAACCCTTCCATCCCTTTTCTCAACTCATTCATCCCATTAATTCCCCCATACAACCCTTTTCTATAACTATACGGGGGTGGACTGCGTAAAAACCAATCAGTCATCCTCTATTATTTTTTCAATACAAATCCGGCAGCAATGGGAATCTTTAATTTTTTCAAGCCAAAACAACCTCAATTAAGCCTATCGGCAGGGCAGGATGCTTCCCTGGTTCCAAGGGAACCTGTGGCAGAAAACCAAGGCATTCGAGAGCCGATGGCCGCAGCTTCGGCAAATGGACAGGCTATCGGTATTGAAGCGGTGTATGCTTTTTTACAGGCAGACTATGAATCGCGCGGATACAGCGATGCCCTTATTAACGCCGATAACAGCAACAAGAATGATGGCATTAAACTGATCAAGCTGGATCTGCAGCTTCTTACCCGGCGGGTAAACAATTACTATGAAAAGAGGATAAAGGATCTGGAGGTGCAGATCAGTTCCAGGAGCAGGGCCGGGCTGATGGACCTGGTGGAAGAGCTGCGCTCGGAAAAGGAAAAAGCCGAAAGAGATATTGAGGAAGTGAAGCAGATGAGCGCGGAAATTGATACGGGTACCGGAATGGTGGAACGGATCATCCTTTCCTATCAGAAAGGGTTTATGAGAGGTCTGTCGGCCATTACCCAGTCGCGGATGTCCAAATAAAATAGGAATGCGGATTGAGCGGATCAAGCGGATGGAAACGGATTTAAAAATAGGAACGCGGATGGAGCGGATGAAAAAAACTTCTGAACACGATTATTTATCCGCGATGGCGGAAAAGATTATTGGATTTATAGGATTAAAAACAGGATGTATCTCTTTATCCTGTCTGTCCTGTAATCATATCATCCTGTTCAAACATTTTTTTTAATCCGCGTTCATCCGCTAAATCCGCGTTCCCATTAACTTATTAACTAAATAGCAAAAGATGAAAGATTTATGGGTTAGATTGGGTTGTTTCATGACGGGGTACAACTATTCGATTGTACGCAATTCGAGTGAAGCGACATCCAAGGCGGTAAAGAAATATCTATCGGCCCTGTTGATCGTATGCACCTTGTGGGGCTTTGTCGGCTATGCCTTCACACGTCGCTACCTGCATGGTAACGAGTATGTGTCGCTGGTAGGGGCGCTGATCATGATGCTGATGGTGATCCAGATTGAAAGGCAGATCATCCTGTCCATAGGCCGTAACCGTATGGCCTATGCTTTCCGCATCCTGGTATCCATCTGGTGCAGGATGGTCTTGTCGTAATCGTTTTTCGAATCCCCGAATTTGTTGACCAGTACGAATAGCTCAATGGCCAGGAAAAACAAGAAGATCAGGGCCCACATGGTAAAGGCGATGCCCG
>DATGYU010000144.1:0-10833 GCA_035297625.1 Prolixibacteraceae bacterium | reverse complement strand
TAATTGATTATTGATTATTGGATATTTTACCAAGGGTTGCACCCGATGGCTAATTTCATTCGACTCCTTCAAAGACTTTTGCCTCCCATTTTCTCATCTTCTCACCCTTCTGTCGCGCAACATTATTATCTTCGTCCTTTAGTTCATGCTTTTTCAATGAAAAACAATACCAGCAACATACAAAGGGAAATCACATCATTATCGCAGGCTGACTGCCTGCTGGTCTTCGACCGTGTCAAGAGAAACTTTGACTTTCCGGTGCATTTTCACCCTGAATATGAGTTGAATTTCATTTTTAATGCACACAATGCGGAGCGTGTGGTGGGAGATCATGTGGGCGCTATTGGTGAATATGAGCTGGTATTGGTGGGGCCCAATGTTTATCATGGCTGGAACAATGGCAACTGCCAAAGCGAGCACATTCATGAGATCACCATTCAGTTTCATCGTGACCTGATTCATGAAAGCCTTCTTTCGCGCAATATGATGAAACCTATCAAAGAGTTGCTCAACAATGCCTCGCAAGGGATTCTGTTTTCTGATGCTCTCATCATGGAGATAGCCCCCCGTCTGAAAAAGCTTTCCCAGTTCAGTGGCATGGAGGCTTTTATCGAGTTAATCACCATATTGCATATCCTGTCTGTTTCCGAAAATAAGAAATTGCTGTGCCAGCAAGCGATGAATGTTTCTGACTTTTCCAACAGCGAGCGCATGAAAAAAGTGTACCAGTATATCGCGCAAAACTATAGGGAAAAGATCAAGGTGGAACAGGTAGCCCAAACACTCAATATGACCGAGACTACCTTGTCGCGCTTTGTAAAACAGCGTACAGGCAAATCATTTATCGATTTTCTCAACGAATATAGAATAGGTTTTGCCAGCCGTTGGCTCACCGAGACCAATCAGAGCATCGCCGAGATCGCTTTTCGCAGTGGATTCTATAACATCTCCAATTTCAATCGCATTTTTAAGAAGAACAAAGGCTGTACCCCCGGTGAGTTCCGTGATAATTTCTCAGGAATAAAGAAGGTGAGTTGAGAAAGGAATTAACGATTTTCCGAAAAAGAGCGGATCACAAATGAAAAAAAATGAACACGAATAACGATTAACAATTTCAGATTTTCTTACCTAAATGCAAAGTAATCATCAACAATTCAACCTCTGTTGAAATGGATTGCCTACGGCATTAGATTCTTATATTGTCACATGATTATACTCTCATACTGATTTGGCAGTCTCATTGCTTACACCTTGACTATCTAACATTTCCAATCTCCGGTTAGATTTCATATCTTTGACCAAAATGACTGGATATGCCAACAATTTCAATGTTTTTCGGAATTATTATTAGAATGTATTTTGCCCCCAAAGAGCATAATCCTCCTCACATACATGCTTATTATCAAGACAATAAATTCAGGACTGTGAAATTATAGAAGGGCAAATACCTACACGACAATTACGCTTGATCCAGGCATGGATTGAAATACATCGTGATGAATTGTTGGCTGATTGGGAACTTTGCCAAAATGGCGAAAAACCATTCCAGGTTGAACCTTTAAAATAATTGACTATGCATTTTGCCATAAAAGATGTAAAACCACAGGATAATTATCTTTTGCTCCTGACTTTTGAAAATGGAGAAAAAAGACAATTTGATATGAAGCCCTATCTTAACTTTGGAATATTTCAGGAACTTAGGGATTTAAAATTGTTTAATACCGTAAGACCATGTTTTGATTCTATTGAATGGGATAACGAAGCCGATTTTGATCCGGAAGTGTTATATCAGAAAAGTCAAAAAATAGAATAAAAAAGGAAACCTTATCTTTCCTTTGAATCAAACGGTAAAATTGTGGAGATAATACATTTAAAGTTTAAAGTTATAGCTTTGAATCAGCATGTTTATTTTCCATCAGCAACAAGCAATGATGCTTTAGAAGCACAATGCTCCAATTGTACTTTTATTGGTGTTTTCCTATTGGTGTTTATTTGTGATTTCTTTTCTCAGAACTCCAATCTTTGTTGAGCATCTTCCCCTTTTTGTGCCAGGTATTCTTCCACGATACGGTCTATTTCCATCAGGCAACGCCCGCAACTGGTACCAGCTCTTGTCATTAGTTGAATGTCGGCTGTCGAACGGGCTCCTTTTTTAAGGACCTGCAAAATCTCGCTTTCTGTAACTAAATTACAGACACATACCAGGCGTCGGCTCATCGTCAGGATAAAATGATAATGCTAGGAAGCGACAAACTTATTCTCTACAAACAATTTGATATGACGGTACACTTCAATAATCGAATCCCGTTTGGGTAAGGTCTCGTAAATCTTTTGGATGTATTGTTTTTCGCTCATCACCCTGAAGGTGTATTTATAATTTAAATCAAAAACCATGGAAATCAATACGAGCTTATAATCATTCATGGATTTCATATCCTCATAGGCAGCAGGCTTTCCGGCCCAGATATTTTTCAATATCTTTTCAGATACCTCGATGTTGTTATTCAGTTCTTTGGTAATGAGCGGTTGAACAGAATAGCGTTCCTTGAAGTAACGGAAAGAAGAATCAAAAACATCCAGTTTGTCGGCATCACGCAGTAATTTGGCAAACATGGTCTGTTGGTCGCTGTCCAGCTTGGGCAGTTTAACCTGGTTGTGATTTTCAACCGATTTGAGAATAATCTGCTGTTCATCAGCCGTCAGTGTCTGGAAGAAATCCATCTGCTGGATAATTTTAGAAGAGATGGTCGCATGCTCCCTTTGTATCACCAGTGGTTCCATATTTTTTGAAAGCAGCGATGCCTTGCCAAAATCATGAAACATGGCATTGATAATGGCAATTCTTTTTTCTTCTTCTGTTTGTAAAAGAACGTCGGCCATTGTCATGGAAGTGTTAACCACCCTCAGCGAATGGCCTCTGATCTCCTCTATTTGTTGTTGATTTTCGGGAAAATCAATAATGAGTGATTGAAAAAATTCTTCAAATGCAAGATTGCATTCCTTCAATATAGTATCTGTAATCATATGGTAACTTTAATAGCCACAAAAGTAGTACAATAATCTATTTTTGTGATTGACTGTATGATATAAATTTTTATTGCCTTAAATGTATTAATTCTATTGGTATTTCTGTTTAAATGCCGGAGATATAATTACCATCATGTTGATGTTTTCAAAATAAAACAACTGAAAAAAGCCAAGTTTTATTACTTTTGTGCACGTAAAAATAAAAGGGTCCTATAGTTCAATGGATAGAATGTAAGATTCCGGTTCTTATGATCTGGGTTCGAGTCCCGGTAGGATCACAAAGGCTGCTGATTATCAGTGGCCTTTTTTATTTTAGAGTGAAATAGTTGCAATGTTGGATCAACTGAAAAAACGGATTTGGTACAATATCGTTTATCTATAATCTTTCTGCTTTTATTAATTAGTTTCTTACCAGCCGTATATGGTACACCGCTCCTGCCGTACTGCCGGGTAAGGCCTGGAATTTAACGCGGACATGGGTTTTCCCTTTTATCATTGAATTAGGAATTGAATACACCACTTCCTTAAACATCGACTGGTTCCATTTATTGGTATTGTCCTCGGTGATTAACTTTTCATCGTCGATGGTTATATCAAACTTTCTATTTCCCCATTCAGCTCCCCAATAGCGAATGAGCAAGCTTACATTGGTTTCTGATTTTGTGGCCAGATCGTAACTAAAATAGCCATCTTCACGTGCCTCACGAAAGAATTCATTTAAATTGTTGCCCTTGTTTGATTTTTCCATCTGCATGGCATGATCGGTTTCGGGTTGTTGTTCACCGGCAGCTATTTGGTCGATGGTGCGTTTTTCCAGCGCAAGTTTCTCTTTTTCGATGTTTGCCAACGAATCTGTATAGGCTTTGTACCCTGAATTGGTAAGTGCCAGCCAGTATATCATGTACCGGGCATCGTGGATCTTATAAAAGGGTTCCAGGGTAAGTTCTGCCGGATTGACCATTTTCACATTTAGCGTAAAGTTTAAGGATTGATCCTTCACCGGCACCAGCTTATTACCGATGCTTTGTATGTCATCTACTATCAGGATGGGGGCTTTATCAACCGGTAAATATTCTCCCGCGGCATATTGTCCCCAACGGCCATCATCGGCAATCAGACCTTTCAAATCCTCGGTTCCTGTTTTTGCGCCCAGTAAAATCGGGCCATGCATAATGGCAATGTATTCAGGAACATTGGGTAGATGCTCAATGGCATTGTGCATGGGCAGGGTGATTTGAACCACATCGCCTTTCTTCCATTTCCGGTCGATACCTATATAGGATGAAGGATTGGCAGAATAAGCGATATTCTTACCGTTTACCGTGATCTTTAATGCATTTTTGCTCACCCATGCCGGATAACGAACCATTAATTTAAAACTGGAAGAACCTTCTGTTACCGTCAGTTTTGTTTGCTCTTCGTCTGGGAAAGCTGTTTCCTGCTTGATTTTAATCCCTTTTTCTTTCCAGTTGAGTTCTGAAGCTATAAAAAGATTGAGGAACAAACTATCTTTTGAATGGGTGTAAATAAACTGGTTGTATTTGCCATGATTTTCCATCCCTGTGCCCACACAACACCACATCGCTTCGTTTGGAGCAGAATAAACTCTGTAATGACGTGGTCGCGCCGGGGTAAAATAAACATATCCGCCATGCTCAGGATGTTGGGAAGATAGGATGTGATTATAGATCGTACGTTCATAATAATCAACATATTTGGCCGATGGATGAACCCTAAAAAGGTCTTCGGTCAACTTGAGCATGTTGTAGGAATTGCATGATTCCGGGCCATCATTGACGTTGACAAAATCGATGCAGGACTCTTTGGCCGGAAAATGCTCGCGTCTGCTGTTTCCTCCAAAAGCCAAGGATCGGTTGGTGGTAACGGTTTCCCAAAAAAAGCTCCCGGCTCTGGCGTATTGCTCATCATGACTGAGCTCGGCAATTCGTTCAAAGCCAATAAACTTTGGAATTTGGGTATTGGCATGTTTGTTATCTAAGTTGTCAATTCCCTGCGACAATGGCTCCAGAAACATTTTATGCGAATAGCGTTTTGCGCCTGCCAGGTATTTTTCATCCCCGGTAATTTGATAAGCATCGGCAAGCACTTCATTCATCCCGCCGTGCTCGTTTCCAAGCATTTCTTCCATTTGGGCATCGGTCAAACCTGAAGTAACAGTAATGGCCCAATCACAGAAATGCAGGAAAATATCCCTGGCATCGCTATTGCCCGCATAAATCCATGCATCTCTAAGGCCAGCAAACATCTTATGGATATTGTAATAGGGGGCCCAGTATTTCCATATGGCTCCAACTTCACCGGCTTTAATCTTAGGCCACAATCCTGCGCTGTTGGGAATACCTCCGACATACCCTACGCCCCAATCCGGATATTTAAGCGCATTGGCCTCCTGACAGGCTTTGAGCTCCGCAATCATATGATCCATGCGTTTTTTGCATTCGTCATTTCCCGTAGCAGCATAATTGATAGCCAATGCTGACAGGTAATGCCCCCCAACATGACCATCCAGTCCATCCCAGTTGGGATAGCATTTTGCCTTCTCAGGCATTCCTGCTTCTTTTCGGTAAGGCGCCAGCATACGGTCGATATCATATTTTAAAAGCGTCTGAATGTTCAGATCCCGGGCCTGTTTGAATGGACCATCAAGCAGTTGGACATCCTTTAACGCGAATTCGTTGGAATAGAATTTATCCTGTCCTACCAGTTTGTTGGTATAGGAAATGAAGACAGTTAAAGCAATTAGTAATACAGCTATTCTCATCATGATTTATTTAATGGTCCACCAATCGAAATTGAACAGGTTACCTTCACCACCCTTAAAGACAAAATACACATCGTGAATGCCTTTCATTTTGGCCATTTTACAGGAAAGCGTTTTCCACATTTGATCACCCCCTGTGCTCGTAACCTCTAAAGTTCCCAATAAACTGCCTTCCTTATCATCAACACGGATTTCAATTTTTCCACCCTCCGAAGCCGATGCCACACTTGCCGTCAATTGTTTGGCCCCTTTCTTAAAATCGACACTGCGCACCTTGAGGTAATCGCCGTTATTAATTTGGGTGATATAAACACCGGTTTTAGGGTCGGAAGCACTTTTCAATCCTTCGGACCAGGCAATGGTTTCGGCCTCCACTCTTGCAAATGGATTTAAATTGGAAGCACTTTCTTTCACTCCTTCTTTGGTGGGTGTAATCAATGGGATGGAACCATCGGCATTAAATGTAATGGGCTCAACACAAATGGAGCGTTTAAATCCACCGCCACCAGGCAATGCGCCGTTGTGGTAAAACAAGTAAGTTTTCGCTTTAAAATCAATCAATCCGGGATGATTGGTGAAAGCTCCCTTTTCTTTAATAACGTGCATGATGGTGTCGCCGTAAGTCCAGGGACCGGTTACACTTTTGGCTGTCGAATAGGCCAGATGCTCTGGAACTCCCCCTGCCGGGTACAGCAAGTAGTACAGGCTGTTACGCTTATACAGCCAGGGACCTTCCTCGTAAGCCGCGGTCCGGTTATCTATTTTTTTGGCACGGTACCCAAAATTATCATCTTTCAGATCCTCCTTCACAATGCTAAGTTCCTGATTGTAGGAGATCATGTCTTCGTTCAACTTCACATGCCAAAGGTTGGGATTGCCCCAGTATAGGTAAGCTTGATTGTCATCATCGATGAAAACAGTCGGGTCGATATAGCCATAGCCAACAAGCAAGGGCTTTCCAAGGGCATCTTTAAAAGGTCCCGTCGGACTGTCGGATACCGCAACCCCGATGGCATTACCACCGTTCTTTTGATTTACCGGCAGATAATAATAGAACTTGCCGTTTCGGTAGATGCATTGACCTGCCCAGGCATCGCCGCGGGACCATTCAAAATCCTTGTAGGTCAAAACTGCACCATGGTCGGTCCAGTTCACCATGTCGGTTGACGAGTAACAACGCCAGTCGTTCATGGTGAAAAAATTCTTTACCGTCTGGTCCTCATCGTGTGAGGTATAAAGATAAACAGTGCCGTTGTAGACCATTGGCGCAGGGTCAGCGGTATAATGGGTCTGGATGATGGGGTTTTGGGCAAAATTCATGCTCGAAAACAATGAAAATACCATCATCAAAATGTAGCTTGTCCTTATAATCATACTTATAGCAATGACGCAATTTGATTTATTGTAATTTAATGGTATAAGTGAATGACGTATTTTCTGCAAATACCTTAAATCTTTCCAGCGGTTGCGGGCCACAGCTGTTGGAACCAACGCCCAGTGTTTTGGTCGAAACACAGAACACAGTGGCCGAACTTGCAGGCAAATCAATCTTATACTCTACCGGGTACATCTGTTCATCGGTATATGGAAGCGCAGCTACCTGCATCAGTTTTTCATCAGATTGAACCGTCATGGAAGGCATATCCTTGCCGCTTAACTTTGCCCATCTAACTTCTTCATGATTGCCCTGCTCCATCGGCTTTTCATAGCTGTATTGTTCATTTACGCCTACTTCATAGACACCCACATCTGCAGCACTCTTACGATCTGAATAATTCTCCAAAGGCCCCCTTCCAAAGAAAGTCATCCGATCCAGTTTCTTATCCAGCAACATGCGCACTCCAATTCTTGCCAGGTTAATAGGGAGCCCCACAAACTGCACCTGGTTGTCCACCTTGACAGAGCCATCGCCTTTTACCAGATAGGTGGCTGTATGGTACACTCCAAAGCCTTCCTTGCCATCCGCTTTTGTAGTGGAAATCACCTTCACCGTAGCATTATCAACTGGTTCTACTTTGAAATCGACCAATGTATATTGAAGCGCAGTTACACCAAATTTTTCCCACTGCCTGTAAGCCCAGTCGTCGTCGTTTCGGTGTGAGGCACGCCACAGGTGCAGTTTGGGTGATCCGTCAGCGGTCAAAAGATTGGTTCCGTTTTGAACCAGTTGGTTCATAAACCCAGTCTTCTTATCAAAACCTATGGAAAAACCTTTTCCTGAAATGGTTACCGATTGATCATTCTGAACCAGTTTTACGGGTTGAGTGACAATGGTCTCAACTACCGGCAGGGTATTAACCGGAAGTTTGAATTGCGCCGCGGCTACTTCAAAGCCTTTATCGGCCCAGAGTGTTTTTTCCTTTTGCTTGTATGAAACACGCAAAAAATACTCTGCCCCCGCTTTGGGATGTTCAATTTTATAAGGGATATTGGCTACCAGGATTCCTTTTCCCCATGAAGGGCGCATCCTGATTTTTCCATTATCAATTTCTTGTCCGTTTTCGGTTAAGCTCCACGTGGCATCAAAACCATCCAAAGAAATAAACTGGTACTTGTTTTTAATTTGAATACCTCCATTGATGGGGTCCGTCAATTCGGTATCAATCCATTGGAATGCCCGTTTCATCTCGGGATAATGGGGTTTTACCCTATTCCCTTCTGTAGAACGGTCATAAGAAACGACCCCTTTATGAATAAAATAATGGTCATTGGGATATTCTCCAAAACCACCTCCGTAAGCCAATATCAGATGATTAGGATCACGTCGGTTCCATAAGGCCTGATCCTGATATTCCCAGATGGCACCACCTAATATTTCAGGATGGTTGTCAAAAACCTTTGAATATTCATCGAGCGAGCCCATCGAGTTGAACATGGCATGTACAAACTCGCAGATATAAAATGGCTTGGTCAAATCTTTGTTTCTAGCCGTGTTGGCATAATCTTCAGCAGTACCGTACATCCGTCCATCCAAATCGGCAGGATTATTCTTGCCGGTTCCAAAACGTTCGTAATGAACAAAACGGGTCGGGTCGATCGCCTTTATGGTATTCATTGCTGCCACAAAATTGGTACCTACTCCCCCGCATTCATTGCCAAGGGACCAAATGATCACTGCCGGATGGTTTTTAAAATTCTCAACATTAGCCACATTCCTGTCGATAATAGCGGCTTTCATGGTTGGCTCTTCATCAAAACGTCCGTCATAGCCATGACATTCACAGTTGGCTTCGGCAACAAGCCATATCCCATATTCATCGCACAATTCATACCATCGCGGGTCATCACAATAATGACTGGTGCGAACATGGTTGCAATTGCCTTGCTTGATAACTTCCAGGTCGCGGATCATCATTTCCTCTGTGATTGCATGACCCACTTCCGACCAGTGTTCGTGACGGTTTACCCCTTTCAGCTTGATGGGCACTCCATTTACTGTAAATACACGGCCATTGATTTCGATCTTGCGGAAACCTATTTTCGATGATATGATTTCTCCTTCCGAATTGGTCAATACCACGGTATATAAATTGGGAGTCTCGGCGGTCCATTTTAATGGATTGGAAACCGGGAATTTCACATTCAGTACTTCTTCCTGGTTGGACTTAAGGGCAGTACCTGTTGCACTGCTTTTGGCTATTTCTTTTCCTTCTTTATTGTAAAGGGTAGCGGTGAAGGTTTGAGCTTTGGCGCTTTTATCACCATAGTTTTTAATCTTAGCGGTAACATCTAGTGTGGCATCCTTGTAGTCCTTATCCATGTCGGTTTTCACAAAGAAATCACGAATATGTACTTGCGGAGCGCTCCAAAGCGTCACATTGCGGAAAATACCATGCAGTCTCCACATATCCTGATCTTCCAGCCATGTTCCTGAACTGTATTGGTAAACCTCCACAGCGATCATGTTTTTACCCGGTTTAAGGTAGTTGGTAAGATCGAAATCAGCAGCATTGCGGCTATTGACACTAAAACCTACTTTTTGGCCATTTACCCACAAAAAGAAAGCACAGTCGACCCCATCGAAGGTGATGAAATTGCGGCGCCCTGTCCATTCCGATGGAACAGTAAACTCCCGGCGATAACTTCCAACCGGATTACATTCTACAAATGAGGTGTATTTTTTATCAGGCTCGCTCATCACATGCGGGAAATCCTTTTGGATGGTATATCCCAAATTGCGGTAGAAAGGGGTGCCATATCCCTGTACTTCCCAGTTGGAGGGTACGGGTATTTCTTTCCATGCCGACACATCAAAATCGGATTTATAGAAGTCTACAGGTCGTTTTTCAGGCGTTGGTACCCAGTTGAATTTCCACTGCCCGTTTAAACTTTGACAAAGCGACGAGGCATGCCGTTTGGCTATCAGCGCTTCCTGCAAATTGCCATAAGGCATCAGGGTGGCATGATACGGCTCTTTGTTGATCCCGAGCAATTCAGGGTTTTCTATTTGGGGGGGGATGGGAGCTCCATCTGTTGCTACTGCTTTAAGCTGAGCGCAAAATCCGTTTACGGAGAAAAGTGATAGTAAAATCAGGCTTAGGAATGTTAGGCTTTTCATTGTCAGGTCTATTCTTAATCTAAATTAGTTATTATTCTCAGATTGTGTTAGTGTCAGCAATACACTTTACATTTGCCATCAAATCTAAAGTTTATAATTCTTTTTTTGGCACAGAATCCTGATTTTTTACTTTTTTTCCTCTTTAGTTCCAAGTTTCAAGTATACTGACTACTGAAAACTGATCACTGCTTTTATTGACCACTGATCACTGCCAACTTTTCAATCCTTCAATCCTTCAATCCTTTTCGCATTTTCTCCTTCTCTCCTTCTTTCCTTTTCTCCTTTTCTCATTTTTCCCCTCACCTCTCCTCCAGCTTCTCCAGCATCCGCATCCTGGTATCCATCTGGTGCAGGATGGTCTTGTCGTAATCGTTTTTCGAATCCCCGAATTTGTTGACCAGTACGAATAGCTCAATGGCCAGGAAAAACAAGAAGATCAGGGCCCACATGGTAAAGGCGATGCCCG
>DATGYU010000143.1:0-20712 GCA_035297625.1 Prolixibacteraceae bacterium | reverse complement strand
GTACACTATCACCTTGCTGATTGTCATATTTTATTCAACATACCGGCACTTTGGTTATGGGCTTTGGGATAAGCAAGCGGCCCATTTTGTAGTAAATCCGTTTTATAATGATCATACGTCCTACGGGGCGGTGATCGCCATGTATCTGCCCTTTCTGTTTGGCTTTTCTTTTACCAAACATTATTCTCCGGCTATCAGGATATTTGTTCGCATCGTTCTGTGTATTTTGCTGGTAGGCCTGATTTTATCCTATGCCCGCGCAGCATGGATCAGTATGATGGCAGCCTTTGCTATTTGGGCAATTCTCCGGCTCAGGATTAAATTCATGCCCATGTTTACTACATTCCTGGTGATGATAGCCATGATTATCATTTTTCAGAAACAGATAGTGATGTACCTTGAACGTAACAATACGGAATCTTCGGCCAATTTGGGAGAACATATCTCCTCTATTTCAAACATTAAATCCGATGCATCCAACCTGGAGCGTATCAATCGATGGAGTTGTGCCATCCGTATGTTTGAAGATAAGCCCGTCTTTGGATTTGGCCCGGGAACCTACATGTTTAATTATGCACCCTATCAGCTAAAAGCCTACCGGACCATCATCAGCACCAACTCTGCCGACAGGGGAAATGCCCATAGCGAATACCTGGGTCCACTGGCAGAATCTGGACTCATGGGCCTTATCTATGTCCTGGTACTGATCATCACAATAATCTACACGGCCATTCATGCCTATTCCAGAACCAATGACAAACGCTTGAAAACACTTCTGATGAGCGCTCTGCTGGGATTGATCACTTATTTTATCCACGGGGTAATGAATAACTTTTTGGATACCGACAAGCTTTCGGTTCCTTTTTGGGGATTTACTGCCGCCATAGTAGCAATTGACATCTACATTCGAAAGCAAGAGAAAGAAGCTTTAAGCGAACAAGCAAACAAGTGATTATTTACAATTTACCTGCAGTTTAAATAAAGATTTCGGCAGCAGGTCTTCTGAACCTTAGGGATTTTAAAGTCTATAAACGATAAGCCTTAAAATAATCGCATAAAAAAAGGCCTCTGTGGAGGCCTTTTTTTATGCGATTATTGGTTTTGCTATTTCTTTACGCGTTCATAATAAGAACGGTCTCTGGTATCAATTTTTATAATGTCATTATCATTGATAAACATTGGAACCATTATCTCTGCACCTGTTTCAAGGGTTGCAGGTTTAAGGGCATTGGAACTGGCGGTATTTCCTTTTTCACCTTCCATGGTCTGGGTCACTTCCAGTTCAACAAATGGAGGCAGTTCTACAGTCAACGGGGTTTCGGTATCAGCATGGATATTTATCTCCACGATCTGTCCTTCTTTCATCAAGTCAGCATTTTCAATTAACTCAGTACCAATTGAAATTTGCTCGAAGGTTTCAGAATTCATAAAGTTATACCCGGCTTCATCTTTGTATAAATACTGATAAGGGCGACGCTCAATTCTAACCACGTCGATTCTCACTCCTGAATTGAAGGTGTTTTCAATTGTCCTGCCTGTTTTAAGGTTCTTAAGCTTTGTTCTGACAAAAGCGGGACCTTTACCAGGTTTAACATGTTGGAAAGATACTATTTGGAATAACTGTTCATTAAACTCAATGGTCATTCCATTCTTAATATCTGCTGTAGTAATTGCCATAGAAAATTTTTATAATAATTTCAAATCGGGTGCAAAAATAAAGAAATATTGTTGAATCAAAACCTTTCTGTTGTTTTTTTTAAGACTATAACAATCAACCTATTATTGATTTTTCATTACATTCACCCCGTTAATTTTATAGGAATCGAGCTCACATTTTAACGATCCGAGCATTAAATTAAACTCCGCATAGATGGGCAAGCGACGATCATCGGCAGTTATAAATATCCTTAAATCATCCGAACTTTTAAACAACTTTCCTTTAGGAACTTTGGGCGACACAACATAACACAGCTTTTTCCCAATTTTGGTATCAATAGTCTGTTTTCCAAGATATTCCAGGTGCATCATAAATAAATCATCCCCATGAAAAACCGGTATTTCAATCTTTTTACCGGCCAGTATGGATTCAAAGTACTGGTTCTGACGGATAAAAAAGAATACGCTCACCAGATCATTTACATTATTCGGCACTTTCTTATGACCGCTTTTAGTGCTAAATACCGAATCGTTCAGATGATCATAGGTTACCTCATCATAAAAGCGGTATTTTTGTTCCCTCACATTACGAACTGACTTAATAGGAAGAAAAGTTTTTGGATCTACCCAGCTCTCATACAGATCGTTGACTTCAAATATGCGGTCAACCATTCCGGTTGTTTTTCCTCTCATCTTGTAATGGATGACAGGCTTTCTATTTTCTTTCTCATTCTGGGCCGTTAAAGTGGCTTTACCCCCTTTAATAAAACCAAACCTGAGAACATATTCCATCTCTTCAATTGGCTGTGCATTTATTTTCAATGCAAGTAACAGTATGCTTATAATTAGTAAAATTCTCATCCCGGGATATTTTTTTTCGAAACAGTGGCTACAAAATCCTTCAAATAGAAAGGTTCAAAATAAGCAACGTCTTCAAATTGCTTTTTGTTATACAATTGCCATGCTAAATCAATTAAATGTTTTGCTGAAGCTTCAATATTGCTTAAAAACACAGCATTTTGTGAATGTATGACTTTGCGGCACTTTTCAGATCCATTGCCAAAAAACACGACAGAGGAGTCTATCAATTTTCCTGCCAGAAAAGTCTCATCCACAACAACGGCTTCTATAGGACTAATTACTGAACCCTTTTGGTCGAACAACATGGAAAAAACTTCCATCCTTCGGGCATCGATCATTGGACAAAAGAATGATGGCTTATCTTCCGGGATAGAATAGCTATTCCGATTTTTGATGACATAGTGTGTCATGGCTTCCAGGGTACCGATAGCTATTAATGGAATGTTGCGGGCATAACAAATTCCCTTTGCCGTTGACACCCCTATGCGTAATCCGGTATACGAACCGGGCCCTTTACTTACAGCTATCGCCACCAGATCTTCCGGTTTTACATTATTGCGCTTAAGTATCTCTTCTGCAAATACGGTCACCAAACGGGCATGATTCTGCCCTTCCCTGGATTCAATCAGATCGGTTAAAAGTCCATCAATAGTCAATGCAACACTGCATATTTCGGTAGAAGTTTCAATAACAAGAATAGCGGCCATATCAGACAATTTAATGCCTACAAAATTATTCATATTAACAAACTAAAAGCTGTTTTGTGCAGAAGAAAAATCTGATGATCTACTATTGGCATAAATAATTTTAATAAACTAATTTAGCATTTTTAAATAAGAGTGTTAATTTTATCGCTTAACATCAAAATATTTGGGATGTATCATACTATAATCATTGATGATGACCAGCTTGCCCGTAAAGGATTACGGCATATTCTGGAAAAAAACTTCGAAGAAATTCAGATTATAGGCGAAGCAAACTCTGTTGCCTCGGGCGTTTCATTAATTAGGCAATTTGAGCCGCATCTTGTTTTTCTTGATATCGAAATGCCAGATGGAACAGGATTTCATCTTCTGGAACAACTTCCCAAAGCTAATTTTAAGGTGATCTTTACTACCTCTTACAGCGACTATGCCATTACTGCTTTTAAATATTCCGCGTTCGATTACATTGTTAAACCGGTCTTAATAGAAAATGTAAGATCGACAATGAACCGTATCAAGGATATTCCTGTACTTTCAGAAACCCAGCGACTCGAAGTACTTAGAAATAATCTTTCCAAACCTAACCCGGAAGATGCCACCATTGCCTTGCCTGATCAAAATGGATACTCGATCATTAAAGTAAAGGATATTGTCCGCTGTGAAGGCGAGAGAAACTATTCACGTATCTATTTTGTGGACGGCAGATCGGTGCTTATTAGCCGCACCCTGCTTGAATTTGACAATATGCTGGTTGCCCATGGCTTTTTCAGGATTCACCGCTCCCACTTAATCAGCCTTAAAAATGTGAACCGTTACTTAAAAACCGATGGCGGGGTGATCGAAATGATGGATAAAACATTGTTGCCTGTATCGGCCAAGTTTAAAGATGAACTTCTTAACCGGCTATTATATAACCGAATATAAGATTACGCTTATTTATTGCCCATAGTATATAAAATCATGGTTTTTTATTCCAAATACATTTAAAATTACCGGCCTTAAACATTGTTATGCATAAAATTAAAGACCTTCAAAACTTTATCAAGTCAGAAATAAAAGAAGAGATCGGCCGGTTAAATAAAATGGAACCCAGGAATCTGTATGAGCCCATTGCCTACACCCTTGATATGGGAGGTAAACGGCTTCGTCCGGTGATGGTTTTACTGGCCTGCAACTTATTTACCGATCAAATCAACAAAGCCTATCCTGCGGCACTGGCCATTGAAGTGTTCCATAACTTCACCCTGCTTCACGACGATATTATGGACCAGGCCGATGTCAGAAGAAACTGCCCGACAGTGCATAAAAAATACAACCCCAATATTGCCATCCTTTCCGGGGACGCCATGTCCATCATGGCTTACAATTACCTTTTGAGAAGTGAATCACAAAACCTGGCAGGCATGTTTCACCTGTTTTCACAAACAGCCCTTGAAGTATGTGAAGGACAGCAACTGGACATGGATTTTGAAACCAGGACCGATGTATCCATCGATGAATACCTGAAGATGATTCGCCTGAAGACAGCCGTACTTCTTGCCTGCAGTCTGAAGATGGGCGCTCTGTCTACCAACGCGAAAGATGAAATCGCCAATCTGCTCTATTCCTTTGGAATCAACCTTGGCATTGCCTTTCAACTTCAGGATGATCTGATGGATGTATTTGGCGATCAGAAGACATTCGGGAAAATGATCGGCAATGATATCGTGTCAAACAAAAAAACCTTTTTGCTGTTAAAAGCACTCGAATTATCACAAGGTGACACAAAAGATGAACTTTTGGAATGGACTGGCAAAAAGGAATTCAATTCAGATGAAAAAATAAAATCGGTAAAAGACATATACAACAAATTGGATATAAGCAATATAACCTCAGCTAATATTGAAAGCTATTATCAGTCGGCATTAAATACGGTAGACCAGATGGATCTTCCTTTGCCCGCAAAAGCGGTACTGCGCGATCTGGCCCTGATGATTATGCAAAGAGATCATTGATGGGTAATCTCAAAATACTTTTAATATTGTTTGATTTTTAATCATTACATAGAACAGATTGTTACAATTTTTGTAAATTTCCGCTTTACTGAATAAACTATAGAATATGGCTCAAAATATTGGAAAGATTGTACAGGTAATCGGACCTGTTATAGACATTAGTTTTGATCAGGAAGAAGGTTACCTTCCCCAAATTTATGATGCGCTTGAGGTAGTACGAGAAGGTCAGGAGAATCTTGTGGTGGAATGTGAGCAGCATATTGGTGAAAACACTGTAAGGGCCATAGCCATGGATTCGACCGATGGTTTTTGCCGTGGAATGCAGGTAATAGCTACCGGCAAGCCTATCACCATGCCCAACGGGGTAAGCGCCCTGGGCCGTTTGCTCAATGTAATCGGCAATCCGGTGGACGGGTTGGAAGCGCTTCCTAAAAATGGTTTTAGCATCCATAACGAACCTCCATTATACGAAGACCTTACTACCGAAACCCAGGTGCTTTTTACAGGGATTAAAGTAATTGACCTTATCGAGCCATATGCCAAAGGAGGTAAAATTGGACTGTTTGGAGGTGCCGGTGTGGGCAAAACGGTTTTGATCCAGGAATTAATCAACAATATTGCCTTGGCACATAGCGGATTGTCAGTATTTGCTGGAGTGGGCGAACGTACTCGTGAAGGTAATGACCTTTTGCGTGAAATGATTGAAGCCGATATTGTAAACTATGGCGAAGACTTTAAAAAGTCGATGGAAGAAGGTCATTGGGACCTTTCCAAAGTGGACAAAGAGTCTATCAAAAATTCAAAGCTGGCCCTTGTGTTTGGCCAGATGAATGAGCCTCCCGGTGCCCGTGCCCGTGTTGCATTATCCGGACTCACGATCGCCGAGAGCCTTCGCGATGGAGATGGAAGCGTCGGCAAAGGCCGTGACATCCTGTTCTTTGTGGACAATGTATTCCGTTTTACCCAGGCCGGTTCTGAAGTATCCGCCTTGCTGGGTCGTATGCCTTCCGCGGTAGGTTATCAGCCCACCCTGGCCACTGAAATGGGGATCATGCAGGAACGTATCACTTCCACAAAAAATGGCTCTATCACTTCTGTTCAGGCCGTTTATGTACCTGCGGATGACTTGACGGACCCTGCCCCTGCCACAACTTTTGCCCACCTGGATGCAACAACGGTGCTTAGCCGTAAAATCTCGGAATTGGGTATTTATCCTGCGGTCGACCCGCTGGATTCTACCTCCAGGATCCTGACCCGCGATGTTGTAGGGGATGATCATTATAACTGTGCCCAGCGCGTAATCCAGATCCTTCAACGTTACAAGGAACTGCAGGACATTATTGCCATCCTGGGGATGGATGAGCTTTCTGAAGAAGACAAGCTGATTGTACACCGGGCCCGCAGGGTCCAGCGGTTCTTGTCTCAGCCTTTCTTTGTGGCCGAGCAGTTTACCGGTCTGAAAGGACAGCTTGTCTCCATTGAAGATACCATCAAAGGTTTCAACATGATCATGGATGGAGAAGTGGATCAGTATCCCGAAGCTGCATTTAACCTTGTGGGTACTATTGAACAGGCCATTGAAAAAGGTGAGAAATTAATCAAGGGTGCCTGATCAATGCACCCTGTATATGCTACTAATGTAATTTCAAAAACGAAACAAGGCTATGTTACTTGAAATCATAACACCCGACAAAAAAGTCTATTCTGGCCAGGTAAGGCTGGTGCAGCTGCCCGGTACCAAAGGTTCTTTTGAAATCCTTAAAAACCATGCTCCAATTATTTCCACTTTGGAAAAAGGCAGGATAAAAGTAATTGAAGAATCAGGCCAAATACTCTATTTTGAAGTCGAAGGTGGGGTAATAGAAAATAAAGACAACAAAATTATAGTTCTTGTGGAGTCTGTTTAGCCTTTACAAACGATAAACTCCTTATATTTAAACCCTGAAGACAAATCACCTTCAGGGTTTTTTTATTGTGAAAATTAAATTCCTCATCATACGGTTCAGCTCAATTGGAGATATTGTGTTAACATCTCCCGTGGTACGTTGCCTTAAATTGCAATTCCCTGATGCAGAGATACATTTCCTGACAAAAAAGCGCAATTCAGATCTTTTGACGGCCAACCCTTATATCGACAAGATCCAGTTGCTGGACAACTCACTAAAGGACACGATCAACGAGCTAAAAAAAGAAAAGTACGATTATATTATCGACCTTCACCACAATTTACGAAGCCTGCATGTGAAACTGGCCCTTAACACCAAATCTTTCAGCTTCCACAAACTCAATATCCGCAAGTTTCTTTTGACTTTTTTTAAGATCAACATTTTGCCCAAAGACCATATCGTTGATCGCAACCTGGCTACCCTGAAGCACTTTAACATTGTAAATGACGGGAAAGGACTGGATCATTTTATTAATCCCAAGGATGAGCTACAGATCGGCGATCTGCCCGAAGCATTCAAAAATGGATACATTGCTCTTGTACTTGCCGGAACATACACCACAAAGAAAATGCCTGTTGAAAAATACAGGTTACTGATCAATGAAAGCCCGTATCCATTGATTCTACTTGGAGGCAAAAACGAACAGCCAATGGCTGCTGTCATCTTGAGCTGGAAGACTGGCAATATATTGGATTTCACCGGAAAACTTACCATCAATCAATCAGCTTCATTCATCAAACATGCCCGCTTAGTCATTTCCAACGATACCGGATTGATGCATATTGCCGCAGCCTACCACAAAAAGATTCTCTCGGTGTGGGGCAATACAGTTCCTGAATTTGGCATGGCACCTTACCTGCCTGCCAAGGGTTCTGAGATATTGGAAATCAAAGGCCTTTCGTGCCGTCCCTGCTCCAAGCTGGGATACCATAAATGCCCCAGAGGTCATTTTAACTGCATGAATAAAATCTCGGAACAGCACATTGTTGAATGGGCCAACAGGGAATACCTGCAAGAATAACAATATCCAATATCCAATGTAAAATATCCAATATAAAATAAAGAAGCAGCTTCTCATTGCTTGCTTTGGATATTCGATATTGAATATTGATCCTTTCTATCCTCCCAAATAATTTTCTCTTGCAATTCTCAATTGAAATCCATTATCTGTAACCCATTCGTAACTCAACTGTAACCTTTCTGTAACTTCAATTACAGAAAGGTTACAGAAAGGTTACAGAAACCTTAGAGAAAGTGGAAACAAACAGGATATGGATAAGATAAATAATCCATCCCTGTCAAAAGTCCAAAAGGTGTATTTAGGATTTTAAATACCGCTTATTGCAATGCCTTTTCCATTCTAAACATGGCTTCCTGAAGAGTTGAGCGCGGACAGCCCAGGTTGATGCGCATAAAACCCTTGCCTTGTTTTCCAAATTGGACCCCACGGTTTAGTCCAACGCCTGCATCTATCAGTTTTTGGTTTAGGATTTCATCCGTTAGTCCATAGCCGGAAAAATCCATCCAGATAAGATATGTGGCATCCGGGTGCATTACTTTTACCTGAGGCATCTTTTCTTTGATAAAGGCTTCCAGGTAATTCAAGTTATCCTGCAGGTAATTCATCAGTTGGCCTAGCCACTCATCACCATGGGTATAAGCTGCCACAAGCGCTTCATTTCCAAAGATATTGCCCATGTGCAAATGGGGAAGGCGCATCACGCGTTCGTAGGCTACCCAATAGCGCTTATTGGGGATCACAAGGTAAGAAGTGGTCAGCCCTGCTGTATTGAAGGTTTTGCTGGGCGACATGCAGATCACACAGTTCTGGGCTATTTCTTCTGAAATACCAGCCAGGGGGGTATGCCGATTCCCGGGCAATAACAAATCCGAATGTATTTCATCAGAAATGATCAGAATCTTATTGTCAATACATATTCTGGCCAGTGCGGACAGTTCTTCCCTGTTCCATGCCATCCCCCCCGGGTTGTGAGGATTGCTTAAAAGCAGAAGTTTTGTGGTGGGAGTGATTTTGCTTTTTAAATCTTCCAGGTCGAAATAATACCTCCCGTTTTCTAATTTAAGTGGATTTTCTATCAGCTCGCGCCCTGTACCTTTCACCGAATCGGCAAAGGGGAAATAGACCGGTGGCTGAATGATAACCCCTTCACCAGGTTTGGAAAGGGCTTCAATGGCCAGGGTAAGGCCTGCTACCACGCCCGGGCTGAAAGTGATCCATTCCGCTTTAACATCCCAGTTATGGCGGCGTTTGAGCCAGTTAATAATCGCCTGGTTATATTCCTCGCCGCGAAAGGTATAGCCAAAGACTTCGTGTTCGGCACGTTTTTTAATAGCCTCGACAATAAAGTCAGGGGTTTTGAAATCCATGTCGGCGACCCAAAGGGGCAACACATCGGCCTTGCCGAAAAAGGCGGCGCGAGCATCATATTTTATGCAGTTGGTATGGGTACGGTCAATTAGTTCATCAAAATTGTAGGTCTTCATATTACGCGATATCTATTTTTCTCAAATAATTCAGTTCATTTTCCTTCTCCACTTTCAGCACAAAGTCAAAGCGATTGAGCGAAAGGCACAGGTCAAAATCAGCCATTGGTGCCCATTGTTGTTTTTCGGGGGCAAAGAAACGTGCCCCGTCACCTGTTCTAATCTGGTCCACCATGGCCTTAAAGTCATTGGGAATGCCAAGCAGTTCATTTTTGACATACACGGCCAAAAGGGTGTCTTCATCCGTTGGATACTGGCAACTGTAGCCCATGCAAACCAGGGAAACCTGTTCAGGGTTTTGCTGTTGAATATAGCTTACAATCGCTCCGGCATTGACAAAACTGCCCGTTATGATCTGGTCAGCGCCAGTAGCATTGGCAATACCCTGGGTACCGGAGCTGGTAGTATGAACCATCGTTTTGCCATCCAGATGGCTTTCAAGCAACTGGGAGGGGGAATTTCCAAAGTCAAAGCCATTGGGTTTTTGCTCAAAGCGTTCGCCCACCAGAATATACTCAGGATGCCCGGATTTCAACTCGTAGGCTTTATCCAGATCACCTACCGGGTAAATTTTTTGAACCCCATTACCAAAAGCATAACAGGCCGTTGAAAAAGCCCTGAATACATCTATGATGACGGTCAGGCCTTTTGCCGCTTTAGCACCCTCGAGCAGTTGCAATATCTCAATGTTCATGAATGAATATATCTATGAAGTTAATTAAATGTTAATACACTGATATACTGTTTGTTAAATGCCATTATTTACATTACATTAATATTCTGTGATTCTGTTAACGAAAGGATAATGGATCATTAATACATGTTTTACAGCATACAAAATCAATAGCTGTATGTTTGCATTGTAATCAATACAATAAGAAAATGAAAACAATTAAAACAATTTCAAAATTAGCAATGTTGTTCGCATTTGTAGCATTTGCCAACACATTAAAAGCATCAGGAAACTTAAGAGTTAACATCTATCCGCTTTCTTCAGAAAAAGCAGTAGTTGCCATTTCCAACAATACTGCCAGCAATTTCCAAATCAGCATTCAGGATGAAGAAGGGGAAACGATTTATTACAAGGAAACCAGTGCTGACAACAAAGACTTCCGCAAAGTATTTGATTTTTCAAAGCTAGAGGCAGGATCTTATACCTTGAAGGCCTCTATTGGAGCATCGACTACGGAACGTTCTTTTACAATTGGTAAAAATAAAATTGCGGTAGACAAGGAAAAAACAGCCATGGAACCTTACTTTAGCTACAAGGAAGGCGTTTTGGGGGTATCCTACCTGAATTTTGGGGAAGAGGACTTGAACCTTCATTTTTACGATGCCAACGGATTGGTATATGCAAAAGAAATCGGCAAGCAATTCAATGTCATTGAAGGTTTTGATCTTTCCAAACTTGCCAGCGGAGAATATAAGGTGATCCTTTCGGCAGGCAGCAAGGAATACGCATACAATGTCAACGTTGAATAAAGGGTGATAAAATGCTTTAATTGATGGTCACGGCTTCCAAAAGAAGTCGTTTTTTTTGGCCTTAAGCGTACCCTGTACTTGATGCCAATTTTTGATATTGGCTATTGGATACTTAAAAAATATCCAATAGTTCATAAAAAGCAACAGGAAGAACTTCCAATCACGCCACCATGGTTTAATCAATAATCCGGTCCACATCCCGGTAAATAAATCGTATGCCCAGGGAGTCTTGCCTGGTTTCATAAGTGAGATTTCTAAATTCTGCTCCCCTGAAGGATATTCCTTTTTTTTGCCTCAGCAGGTCCAGTTTATTCCAATTCTCTACATTTAATACAATTTTGGCGCATAAGTTCTTGCCCTGCACATTGAAATACAGCAGTGCTTCTCCCTCGGATTCCACATATTCAGAAAACCAATAAGTCAGATCAGATTTATCAACCGTTTGAAATTGCTTTAAAAGCTCTGCCTTATACTCCAGGCTTTGGGGGGAATACTGTTCAAATACAGGATTGTCATTTTTGCACTCAGGTCTGCCGCATGCAAACGTTAATACTGCAAAGCAGAATAAAACAAACATTGATCTTTTTAAAAGTTGTGGAGAATTCATCGTAGTAAAATATCCCATTCAAATAAATACTTTAAATAAACATTCCCGGATCTTTTTCAGAAATACGGAACAATAAGAGCATTTCAATCCAGAGGATGAAAGAGGAACAATCCATGATAAATAACTACAAATAAATATAATTATTATTCAGCCAAAGCACTAAATATTCATTCCTTGAACTTGATATTTTCTTGCTTTGAATGTTATTCATTTTAAGGCCTGTTTTAAGCCATAGTTATTAACAACGCTTGGGGAAAAAGCAAAATATCCGTAGGTTTAGTAATATGGATTTAAACCACTGCCGCCATGAAGAAAAAGATTTTTGAGTACTTGAAGAACCATTATGACATCAACGTAAATCAATTATTAATTTCAGGGATTAAGAATGGTTCGTTAGGAATGATCGATTCAAAGGATTTAAACGGAGAGATTTTGCCACTGGTGTATACCACCCAAAAGGACGAGAATGAAACCGACTTGTATTTATTTTATATAGGAGAAGATGCTTTACCTTATAAAATTCAGCGATTTATCAGTGATTTGAAATCCTTTATTCAGACCAACTCAAATAAGAAAATTGTAAAATCTTCCTACGACAAGGATTGGTATTATTGGGAAGACTCCACCATGAAGATTAGCTTTGGGATAAAAAGCGAAAAAACCGGGTTTTCCATGCGCATGTCATTCCCCAATGAGTCGAAGTGCAATTCACCGATGGCTCAAATAATAAACTAAAAGGGTTATATTAAAACATGGATAAAATTAAGTTTTACAGACCATTTGATTAAATGGCAGGATATTTGTAAATTTATGGATAATGAACAAGATACCCCATGAAACAACAGATGCTGGATTATTTTAAGAGTTACCAAATTGACGTAGATCAGTTATTGCTTTCAGGAAACAGTTATGGAAGCCTGGAATTAAAAGATCCAAAAGACTGTTCGACCAAAAAGGTTCTTTTAAATTACAAGATTGACCATGATAAAAATGAGGCCGCCTTTTTCTTCTGGTGCAAAAATGACCGGCAATACAAAGAGCTGCTACACAACTTTAGCAACGGGTTAAAAAATATAGTGAAAGCCTGCGAGGCCATCATCATTGAAAAACCCGGTCCTGGAAAAGAGTGGTATGGTTGGAGCGACCTGAATCCCCCCGTTGGCTATGCGGTAAGGAATGAAATACTTGGATTTACCATGCGCATCTTAATTCCAAAGGTCTATTAATTTACAATTAGACGATTTACAATTTACAATTTGTGCTTTTACGCTGGAAGAGTTTAAACCAGAAACTTTCCACAGTAGCAAGCAACCCGGGATACCAGAAACTCAGGAGATTCGGAAAAGGGTTTATATATTTAACCTATACCCCTCATTACAGGCCTTCTAACCAAGGACCTTGAACTTTAAACCTTGAACTTTAAACTTTAAACTCCTCACCCCTTATTAATTGCAGGCCAAAATATTATAACTAAATTTGCGCCGCAATTAGCAAAGAATTCATGAAAAGAGAAGAAGTTGAAATAATGGCTCCTGCAGGATCTTACGAATCCTTAATGGCAGCTATACAGGCAGGAGCAGGATCGGTTTATTTTGGCATAGAGCAGTTGAATATGAGAGCCCGGTCATCCAATAATTTCACATTGGAGGATCTTAAAAATATTACCCAGATAGCCCATTCCAAAGGAGTTAAGACTTACCTGACGGTCAACGTGGTGGTGTTCGACAATGAGCTGAACAAGCTTCACCAGGTCATTGATGCCGCCAAAGAAGCCGGCATTTCAGCAATCATTGCCTCTGATATCTCGGCCATCATGTATGCCCGACAGGTGGGTGTGGAGGTACATATTTCCACCCAGGTAAACATTACCAATATTGAAGCGGTAAGGTTTTATGCCCAGTTTGCCGATGTGGTGGTATTGGCCCGGGAGATGACCCTTGACAAGGTTGCAGAAATATCAAGGCAAATCATTGAGCAAAATATTAAAGGCCCCAAAGGAGAACTTGTCAAATTGGAAATGTTTGTTCACGGCGCATTGTGCATGGCCGTTTCGGGTAAATGCTACCTGAGCCTGCATGAAAAAAGCGAATCGGCCAACAGGGGCAACTGCATGCAGTCGTGTCGCAGGGCCTACATTGTAACCGACAAGGAAACAGGGGATGAACTGGAGGTGGACAACGAGTACATTATGTCGCCAAAAGATCTGAAAACCATTCATTTTCTCAACAAATTACTCGACGCGGGTGTTTCAGTGCTCAAAATTGAAGGCAGGGCACGTTCGGCCGAGTATGTTTACACGGTTGTTGAATGTTATGGTGAGGCCGTGGATGCCTTTTTTGATGGCACCTTCACTGAGGAAAAGATTGCGGATTGGGACCATCGCTTATCAACCGTCTTTAACCGTGGTTTCTGGGATGGCTATTACCTTGGTCAGCGGCTGGGTGAATGGAGTGCAAATTACGGGTCGATGGCCACGCAGCGAAAGATATATGTGGGTAAGGGACTGAACTATTTCCCCAACCTCAAGGTAGCTGAGTTTAAGCTTGAAACAGGGCCTTTAAAGGTGGGAGATGAGATTTATATCACCGGACCGACAACAGGTCTTATAAAGACCACAGTGCAGGAAATACAGCTTGACAGGATACCGGTTAACGAGGCACCCAAGGGATCGTACATCTCCATTCCGGTAGAGGAAAAAGTGAGGAAATCGGACAAACTGTACAAGGTGGTCGATGCTTCAGAGGTTAAGTCACAATAAGCTAAAATACTGAACAAAATAAACGTATAAACTTTGTATTTTTGTGTAAACGAAACCTCGTATGCGAAAGATTATTGTTATTTCAGGAATTGTTTTACTGGTAGCTGCTGCAGCTTTTCTGGGCTATAAATATTAC
Source organism: Prolixibacteraceae bacterium (assembly GCA_035297625.1). GTDB lineage: Bacteria > Bacteroidota > Bacteroidia > Bacteroidales > Prolixibacteraceae > Aquipluma. The sequence goes on along the minus strand of DATGYU010000143.1, from coordinate 6,063 downwards.
GGGAAGATGAATGCCAAGCCGGTCATTCAGACTTTTTCCACCAAGCAGAACCCGGCCTATAAGGCTGTTCCCAGCAAATGTCCATTGATTATTGAGATAAAAGATACCAAAGGTTTCGTGGAAGCCCTGGAAGGCAAACATCCCATTATTCAACAGTTAAGAGGCATTCCGGCTGTTGATTCCCTTTTTATGAAGGTAAATACTTTCAGTGAATTTGCTGAGAGCCACTCGGGCATTGGTAACCTTTTGCAGGGCAAGTCGGTGATCATTTCCGTCAATCCAACGGGCAAGAACCAGCTAAGCAGCCTTTTTTTGGTCCAGATGAATGATCAGAATGAATCGGCTTCAGCTCCTGAGACCGTTTCCTCAGATTTGGGTGCAGGGTATGAGGTGACGCGCAAAAGTTATGAAAGCACCACCATATACAATGCCCGCTCGGCACAAGCAAATATTTATTATGCCTGCGCCAATGATGTATTCATGGTAAGTGAAGATTTCATTTTGATTGAACAGGCCATCCGGCAGACCAACTCACAGAACCTTCTGAACAACAAGGAATTCACGGAACTATATAAAACCATTGAGGAAAATGCCTTTGCCCATGTGTTTATCAATCACATGACCATCCAGCAGTTGCTGGCAAAGGTGGTTGCTTCTGATCTGCGCAAAACGGTGACCCAGCTGAACGCATATTCCAACTGGTCGGAAATGGACCTTTGGCTCAAATCCTCAGAGCTTCAGATGAACGGCTTTAGCATCACCAAAGATTCTTCTGACCTATACCTGAATCTTTTCAGGCATCAGGAAGCTCAAAAACTTACAATTGATAAAGCCATTCCGGTAAGCGCTTCCTATTTTGTAGCCATGAACCTTAAAAATACCAGTGTCTATCTCGACCAGTATGAAACCTACATCAAGGCAAACGGTAATTTTTACCCAAGGGAAATGAGTTTGATGGAGTTCCAGAAGAAAACAAAAACAAATCCTGTGCAATTATTTAAGGATATCGCCGGTACCCAATTTGCAGGGGTATATACCAATATCAATAAATCAATTCCCGGGCAGAACCGTTATTTCGTGGCTGAAATCCTCAATGAATCGGACGCCAGGATGAAGATTGCAAAGGCAGTATCCGAATACAACCTCAATGCAAGAGAAAAAACGGAAGACCTTCATACGCAATACATCATTAACAGTAAAAACAAATTCGATATTTACAAGCTGCCATTCAGCAACATGGCAGAATCACTTTTCGGAAGGGCTTTTTCAGGTATTAACGGCGAATATTTTGTCTTGTACCGCAAATACCTGATTTGGGGCGATAACCTTCCGGGCTTAAAAAGCTATCTTGGAACCCTGGTGGCTGAAAAGACCCTTGCCAATGATTCCATTTATAAGGAAACAATCAAAGCGGGACAGGCAAAGCCCAACTTTTTCATGTATGCCAAAGTGCCAAAGGTTCTGCGGTTAAAGGAAGTATTGCTCAAACCACAGCTTAGCGCATATTTGTCGTCCCATGAAGAGGCCATCAGTAAACTGAGCACTTTATCATGGCAGTATTCCATCTCAGGCGAAAAGGTTGACAACAGGCTAAGCCTTCGCTATGATCCCAATATGAAAGAAGAGCCCCAGGCTATCTGGCAGCTAAAACTGGATGCCCCACTGGCACAGATACCCAAAATGGTGCTCAATCATAAGGATACGGCCAACCGGGAAGTGATTGTATGCGACAAGCTGAACAACATTTATCTGATCAACAAGGAAGGCAACATTTTGTGGAAGATGACCACCCCCGATCCGATCATCTCCGATGTGTACCAGATTGACATCTATCAGAACAAAAAATACCAGTACCTTTTCAACACAAAAACGCAGCTCTATGTGATCGACAGGATGGGCAACCAGGTAGGGAAATTCCCCATTATTTTCAAGGCAATGGCCTCCAACGGGGTGGCCGTCACCCAGTATATGCCCAGCCGGGAATTCCGATATTTTGTGGCCGGGGAAGATAAGCAAATTTATATTTATGACCGTGACGGTAGGCTGATGCCCAAATGGAAATTTGAAGGCACCCAGAGCATTGTTACCAAGCCTGTACAACATTTCGACATTGCCGGTAAAGATTATATTGTGATATCCGACAAGCAGAACTATTACATTTTGGACAGGCAGGGTAAGTCAAGAGGAATTGAGGGTGAAGCGTTTAACCACTCAGGTAATCCGTTCTACTTTATTGATGAAGGAACTCCCCGGTTAATAGCGACAGATCAGGAAGGCAAAATCCATATACAGGATTTTACAGGCCAGTCGGAAACAAAGGAAATAGGCAAGTTTAGCCCGGCTCACCGTTTTATAGTGAAAGATATCAATGGAGACGGCTCTTCTGAATACCTTTTTGCCGATGGCAAGAAGCTGACCGTCTTTGGTAAAGACAATATGATTTTGTTTGAGCGTAGTTTTCCGGAAGTGATCAGTGAAACCCCCATAGTGAGCAATCCCGCCCCGGGAATGGTCAGGATAGGAATAGTTACCAAAGCGGATAATAAGATCTATGTGCTGGACCCAAAAGGAGCCATCACCTGGGGATTCCCACTGGCAGGAAACACCCCCTTTGTGCTGGGAAAATTCAATGATGCCTCCTCCTATTTGAACCTATTGGTGGGAAGTGAAGATGGCAGTTTGATAAATTACAAGATTGAATAAGCAGTTGGCTTTTGGCTTCCGGCTATTAGCCACTGGCAAAAACACGCTGTTCAACAACAGCCTTTATTGCCAGCAGCCAGTAGCTAAAAGCCAGAGGTCAGTTACGCTTTTTTCCACTGTTCGCGCATCAGCTTAACGGCCGCGGGTAAGGTTACTTTGGAATCGCCTACCGAACCACATTCAAAGCTTACATAGTCCTGGTAATTGATTTCTTTCAGTCCGCGGAAACCATTGACATAGTTATCCGCTTCACCATCTTCCCCGGGCATCTTGCGTCTTTTGCGGCTGGCAATGTGTACGTGATGCAGATAATCACCGCCAGCGATAAAAGCAGCGCGGTCATTGGTTTCCTCCCAGGTCATATGCCAGAAGTCGCCCATTACGGCAGCACCTTCACTTTTCACATCTCTCACTATGGCAGCGCCATCCGCTACCTGGCGGCAGAAATAACACTCCTCACGGTTCAATGGCTCTAGTAATATCCTTGTTTTATGCTGAAGGGCATACTCACCCAATTCATGCATCTGACCAACGAGCAAGGCTCGGGCTTCTTTATCGGGCAGTGATTTTTGGTTGTTGAAAGCAGGAACAAAGATTACTCCTGTGGATCCCAACTGTCCGGCAGCGGCGATGATTTCCTTCAGTGAATCCATGCATTGCTTTTGAATGGCAGGATCTTCTGCAATCAGCCATCCGTCGAAACCTGCGCAAATGGCACTTACCTTGATATTGCGGTTTTGCAAAGCCTGCTGGATTTCACTTACTCTGCCTGCAAGGCCCTTGCCTCCCAGCTCAAGACCCACGATGCCCAGAGATTCCATGAAATCGAGCTTTTCATTCAGTGTAGCGCCCGGAACTACCCATTCCTGGCAGGATATTTTAAGATTGGAGGAATGCTTTTTGTGAGCAGAAGCCTTTTCTTCCCCTTTGAATGAGGAGAAGAACCCGCCGGAAGCTACCAGGGCAGCCCCTGACACCGCAGTTCCTAAAAATGATCTTCTATTGACTGTCATAACGTTGTAGATTTAGTATAAGCATAAGAAAATGGATAGAAAAAAATAGCTACTGGCGACTAGCTACTGACAAGAAATACTACCCTCGAAGCAGCGTTTTTTGCCAATAGCTAGCAACCGGCAGCTATTTCCTAAGCTTGATTGGCATCGCCCGGTATGGCGACCTTTGAAGTTCCAACAATGCCTACAGGTCCCATTACGTAAGTTGCAGGTCCTAAATGCATGTCGGAGTTCATCATTTCATCCCAGGTAACCTCTTTTCCTGTATAGGCAGAAACACGGCCCATAATGGCAGTCATGTTTGAAATGGCAGTCTGCTCAGCTTCATTGATTGGAATATTCTGGCGGATGCAGGTTACCAGGTCAATGTGTTCCTGAATGTAAGGGCTTACCTTTACATTCTTCATTTCCTCTCCATTGGCATCTTTGGGATAGGCATAGGAGAATTTCTCGTTTCCTTTCAAATCCCAAATCTTCTTTTGGCAGTCGGTCTTTCCTTCTGTTCCCATGATAAATTCGGAGACATTGTTGGCCGTTCCATTGATCTGGCGGCACATGCTGTGAAGGTGCATTCCGTTTTCATAGACAAAGTCCACACTGAAGTTATCATACTGATCACCTGTGACACGGCGCTGACGTGATCCAAAGCCTACCGCTTTTACAGGATGCTGACCTGTAAACCAGCTGATCACATCGATATTGTGCACATGCTGTTCCACAATATGGTCTCCAGACAGCCACAACCAGTTCACCCAGTCACGAATCATGTATTCCATTTCAGACCAGTCAGCCTGGGGATTGCGGTACCATAACTGGTTTTGATTCCAGTAACAGTTGGCAGAAGTAATCTCACCAATGGCGCCACTCTTCACTTGTTTGTAAACATCTACATAATCCAGTTGATGACGTCTTTGGGTACCTGTAACAATTTTAAGTCCCAATGCTTCAGCCTTTTTAGCCGATGCCATTACCGAACGAATGCCTACAGGATCTACCGCAATTGGTTTTTCCATGAAGATATGTTTGCGTGCCTGTACGGCAGCTTCAAAATGCATAGGACGGAAATGAGGAGGAGTAGCCAAAATCACTACATCCACACCCGAAGCCAGTACTTTTTCGTAAGCATCGAATCCAACAAATACATTTTCGTCGGCTACTTCCAGGTTCTTAGCCTTTTTCAGCTTATCGCGGCAAGCCTGAATATTATTCTGGAAGGTATCGCCTAAAGCATGTACTGTCAGATTTGGACCGGCATCCAGGAAGTTGATCATGGCTTCCGAGCCACGTCCTCCGCAGCCAATAACACCTAGTTTCAAAGGTACACCGTCAGGAGCGATCTCCAAAAGTGGAGGTAGTTTTAAATCACCCACTTCAGGTTTCTTGGGTCCTGAACATGAACTTAACACATTTACACCTATAGCACCCACAGCAGAGATGGTAGCTGCGCTGGCCAGGAATTTACGTCTTGAAAAGCCTGATTCACTCATAGTTCGTTAGTTTATAGTTTAGAAATTATATTACCGCTTGTAGAATCTGCTTCACATACCACACGGAAACCCACCATGTTGCAATCTGAATACCACCATACGCTTTTGGGATTCTGAGGGTCGGTTCTCATCCATTCTTCATCGTTGGTACAATCACGGGCGGCACAACGGATATTGGCAGGTTCACTTTTAAACGACCCTCCTCTTATCACATGCTCTGTCCCGGAGGCAGGTCCTTTGGGATTTTTAACTCCATCGCTCAGGTTGGTATAGGCATCAGGAGCATACCAGTCAGAACAGAATTCAGCGACATTACCCAGCATATTTTTTAATCCAAAAGGATTGGCCTTTACCTCGCCCGGAGTATGGGTCTTGGCCATACTGTTGACTGAATAAATGGCATAACGATTAATATTGGTAGTATCAGCACCAAAAATCCTGTTCATCAAACGGTCTTTGGAGTATTTCTTTGGGTCTCCCGGGAAATAATAAGAAGTCTGCGATCCCGCCCGACAGGCATATTCCCATTCGGCTTCGGTGGGAAGCCTGTATTTTTTGCCCGTTTTTAGAGATAACCATTTGCAATAAGTTTCGGCCGTTGCATAACGCATGGTAATGGCCGGACGGCTTCCCATTCCCCAGTTTTGATCAGGCTGGCCGTAAGGAGGCGTAGGACCGCTGATGGCATCCACCTCACCGGTAGCAACAGGGGTAACCTTCACATCAGTGGTACGGCCTTCCCTTTTTGTCTGTCCATAAAATACCAAAAATTCATCCCAGCTCACTTCAACTTCAGCCATATAAAAAGGACTTATTTCAACCTCCTTTTGTGGACCTTCGTCGGCTTTACGGTAAGGTTC
>DATGYU010000142.1:0-2608 GCA_035297625.1 Prolixibacteraceae bacterium | reverse complement strand
TAATCCTTTGCAGTACATAGTCTTTGAGTTGTTGAGTGGATATCTGATCAAATGGCAGATGATAAAAACTTTCTATCTTTGATAGAAGTGAACTGTATGAATTTACAGTTTTGGAACTGTAATTTCGTAATTGCATCTCATGAATGAGACGCTCAACAAAGGGAGAGTTTTGATTTTTCATGATGGAATTTTTTAAAGTTCGCACCTTAAAATTACCATCAAATTACCGCCTCCGCAAGGGGGCGGTTTAGTTCAACTAACTTGTAACCTCACCAAAAGTAAGGTTACTGATCAAAAAGCAGTTCAATAACCTTACCTTTTAGTATTTATATTTTTTTCTGCAATATAATCAAAATCATTCAAATGGGAGGGAAATTATTACAGGATTTATAAGAAGCAGGTTAGTTTCAAATAGAATTGAAGTTTGAGATTAGATTTGAGAATTGAAATTGAATAAGGACCAAGAACCAATAACGCCTTTTGAGTGTGAAATTGTCAGCAGCACTGATTAACCTGATTGAATGATTGACCTGATCTTCGTGTGCTTCTTGTGTTGCTTAAAGTGGGGCACCTCGGGTGGATGACTGTTGATTTAAGCTAATTACACTCGACGAGGGGGAAGGAACAGTGTAACGCCATGTCCACTCCTATTACCATTCCTTTGATTGAATTTGTATAGAATTTGTATTGGATTTGTAATGAAATTCCTTTAACTTTGACATGTCTTTGAAATATCTTTGATTTATCATTGATTTTAAATATTTAAATTCATTATTGAATCAAAGTAAAATCAATATTAAGTCAAAGTTAAAGGAATTTCAATACTTTTTCAATACCAATCCAATACTAATCCAACCAAAACCTAAACAACTAAAAAAATCTTTATGGCACGAGTAAAACCAGACGGCACAATATCAGGAAGAGCCGGAAACATTGTCTATTTTACCAGAAATGGGAAAACTTTCATGAAAGAATATAAAAAACCCACTGACCCCAGGAAACCCGGTCAGTTAATACAGCGGGCCAGGGTTTCGGCTGCATCAGCTTTTCTTTCCGGTTTTCGGAAGATCATTGATATCGGATACCAGGGTTCAGAAACATATACCATGGGTTATATGGAAGCGCTTGATTATCATATTAAAAATGCTTTGAGGGATGTAACACCCGAGGGAGCTGAGAAACCTGTATTTATGGCTATTCCTGAAAAGGTAATACTTTCGAGGGGACTGATTGAAGCTCCTAAAATTGATGTATGTGAGCGGGTCGGTGATAAAATTTCACTTAGCTGGGATCCGACACTGGGTCCTCAAACCAACAGGTTGTATGACAGCATGGTTATCGTGTCATGGCAAAGCGGGGAAAATGCATGTGTAGATTACCATGCCGGATGCCGGGATGATGGCAGCGGCACGACGATACTTCCAACGGAGTTTACCGGAAAGGTACACCTGTGGGCATTTTATATGAACCAGGAGAAAAACCGCCTGAAGACGAAGGCAAATATTTCAGATTCAATATATCTGGGAGAGTTCTAAAACACATTTGCCATCCAGGGAAAAGAAAGAAGAAGAAAAAATATATCAAAATAATACCTAATTTTCCGGTCAGAAACCTGCCGGAAAAAATGAAAGAGATCACCTATTCCCTGAAGAGAGATGATGACAACTCTGACGGGTATTACAGCCGGGTAAGAACATTTACCGGCAAAGTGCTGGATGAAGGCACAGGATTTTTACCTCTTATTGAGGAATTTAAGATATGGCTTCAAAAGAACCATATTGAAGAACCCCGTGAAAACGAAGAGTACCTGCTTGAATTGCTGAGCTTCGGAGTGTTGTGGCAAACCTACGGACATATAGCCCTTGTAGTAAGGTTTGCCCCCTTCCGCCTTATGTCGGCCCTGGCCGAATGGCGTAAAAAACACCAGAAACTCAAACCTTACATAGACAACCTCAGGGGCATTCTTGTAACCCTGTTCCTATTCCCCAAGCTGTCATCTATCAGCTATCAGCTATCAGCCAAGGAACCAGCTCCTCCCCCTTCCATGAAGCAGCTAAGCCATGTCTACAAATGGTTTATGGCAACAGGCGAATTTCGTGAGCAAGCGCTGCGCTTTATCAACTGGCGTAAGTTCTGGCAGGAGAAACCGGCAACAGAGATACTGGCTATTTTCAACACAATCGAGTCGTTTACCTTCTGGTTTAAGGACAATGCCATGGCCGAACTGGGCAAGTACACTGAAAACCTGAATGGGTTCCTGCAAAAGGCACACGATGATTACAAGTGGCGCGAGGACAGGGTGCAATGCATGCGGAGTGAGGCTGAATACCACCTCAATATGGTTGGAGCCGAGCTAATGAATAAGGCGCTGAGGGATGAGTTTAAGCTTACAGCCGAAAAGGCAGTACTGCTTCCGGGATGCATGAGAAAGATACCGGCTGAGGGATGCAAGGCGGTAAGAGTACCTGGAGGACTTAAATGTATTGGCTGTACCCCCGACTGCCATGTGAACCGGTTGAGGGAAACCGGCAAAAAGGAGAATTTTACGGTTTATGTGATACCGCATGCCTCTGATCTAACTCAGTGGTCGCCATCGAAACAACACCGG
>DATGYU010000141.1:0-4976 GCA_035297625.1 Prolixibacteraceae bacterium | reverse complement strand
GCTTTGGCACGTATATCACAATGGAAAAAAGACAGGGATTTTACTTCCCAACAATACCTGGCGGCGGCAGAACGCGGGTTTGCCCATGTTCAAAAATTCAGTACCCGTTATGCCGACGATGGCAAGGACAATGTGATCGACGATTATTGCGCCTTGATGGGAGCTACCGAACTTTGGATTGCAACGGGCAAAACCATCTACCGGGACGAGGCGCGTAAACGTGCAGGCAATCTCAACAAGCGGCTTTCCCCGGAAGGTTATTTCATTGCCAACGATTCAAACCGTCCCTTCTGGCATGCAGCGGATGCAGGATTACCCATCATGGCACTGGCGCGTTTCCTGGATAAGGAGACAGATAAAAAATACAGAGATACAGCTTTGTCCACCATCAAAAAGGCCATTGACTACAACCTGAAAGTGACGCATGAAGTGATGAATCCTTTTGGCTATGCCCGACAGAGTTTTCTATTAAAGGGAAAAGTTCAGGATGGATTTTTTATCCCCCATGACAATGAAAGTGGCTGGTGGTGGCAGGGAGAAGATGCCCGCCTGGGCTCACTGGCAGCAGCGATGATCGTGGGCGGCCGGTTGGTTTACCCGGGAAGCGGACCATTTGGGGTCAAAGCCGAACTGGCCGAATATTCTGCTAACCTTGTTTCATGGGTACTGGGATGCAATCCCTACAACATCTGCATGATGTATGGCTACGGACAAAACAATGTACCCTACATGGCCTCCATGTTTGGCCATGGATCAGGTAAAGGGGGTATCTCCAATGGCATCACCGGGAAAGATGGAAATGGTGACGGTTCGGGCATTGATTTCAAAATGGAAGACAATGGCAACGAATGGCGCTGGAGCGAACAGTGGATTCCTCATACCGGCTGGTTTTTGCAGGCTGTAACTGCTATGTCTTCGAAATAATCTGGTAATCGACCTAATACAAACTATCAAAATGAAACTAAAAACATTAAAATCAATGATCGGGATCATCCTGCTTTTTATGGTTTCCGGTCAACAGGTGATGGCCAAATCACCCAAATTCAAGGCACTGGTTTTAACCGAGCGGGGTGGACAGCACGAAGGTTTTGTGGTAGCTGCCCTTGACTGGCTGAATGCCTATGCGGCTGAAAATAACTTCGAAATTAAGGTGATCAATCATGCCAATGACATTGACGAAACCATGCTGGCCGGTTACAAAGTATTTATCCAGCTGAATTATCCGCCCTATACCTGGAACGATAAATCCATGGCTGCCTTTGTGAAATACATCGAAGAAGGCCGGGGTGGCTGGGTTGGTTTTCACCATGCTACCTTGCTCGGAGAGTTCGATGGTTACCCCATGTGGCAATGGTTCTCTGATTTTATGGGAGGCATCCGTTTCCAGAATTATGTGGCTGCAACAGCTTCAGGCATGGTAAGGGTTGAAGAGCCCAAACACCCGGTTATGAAAGGCGTTTCGGCATCTTTTGTACTCCCTGATGATGAATGGTACACTTTCAATAAAAACCCGCGGCCCAATGTGCATGTGCTGGCCAATGTGGATGAATCGACTTATCAGCCCGCGACTGACATTAAAATGGGCGACCATCCGGTGGTATGGGTAAATGAAAAGATGAAAGCACGTAATGTATATTTCCTGATGGGCCATCATGCCAATTTGTTTAAATCGGATGATTTTAAAAAGATGTTTGCCAATGCCATTCAATGGACTGCAGGGAAATAACTATCGCCAGAATTATTAAATTAAAAACAACCAACTAAACACATACGATGAAATTAATTAAATACCCGTTGAAAGCAATTATACTCCTGCTGTTGGTAACCCAATTTAGCATGACCTCCCAGGCGCAATTCCCAAGGTTTAAGGTACTGGCATTTTTCAACAAACATGTGGAATCGGCACATGTAGAGTTTGCCGATGAAGCCATTAGGTTTTTCAAGGACCTGACCATCGGCAATGGTTTTGTATTCGATACCACCAGTACCATGGCCGACTTGAATGATGAAAAGCTGAAAAATTACCAGTTGGTGATGATGTTGAATGATTTTCCCCACAACAAGGACCAGCGGGAGGCTTTTCAAAGATACATGGAAAATGGCGGAGGTTGGTATGGTTTTCACGTAGCGGCCTATAATGATCGTGGTACCAACTGGCCCTGGGGGCTTGACTTCCTGGGAGGAGGAGTATTTTACCGCAACAACTGGCCACCCATGCCGGCCAAACTGGTAATTGATGATCCAAAACATACGGTAACCAAGGGATTGCCGGTTAGTTTTATTTCCCCTATAAACGAATGGTACCAATGGAAGCCGAGCCCACGTGAACGCAAGAACATAAAAGTTTTGGTATCCCTTTCCCCGGATAATTATCCTTTTGGTTTGAAAGATATTGTGCCTGACGGAGACTTTCCTGTTGTATGGACCAATACGGACTACCGGATGATTTACCTGAACATGGGCCATGGCAAAGAGATTTTCAGTGATGCCACCCAGAATAAACTCATTATTGATGCTTTCCGATGGGTGGTTGCCACGGACAAAAAGGGCAATGTATTTGAGAAATAAACCAACCATGCTGTCATGAACTTTTTACAGAAATAAAAACGTATATGCGAAAATTTTTAATTGCTACACATGGCACTTTTGCCTCAGGAATAAAAGCTTCATTGGAACTTATTGCGGGAACCTGTGACCAGGTACTCACCATCGATGCGTATATAAACGATGAGCTCTCCCTGGAGGAAGAGATGGATGCAATCCTGGATCAACTGGCAGAGAAGGATGAGTTGATCATCTTTACCGATCTGGCAGGAGGAAGTGTCACCAACCGTCTTTTGATGAAATCCAAGCCATCAAATATCCATTTGGTAGGCGGGCTGAATCTCCCCTTATTGATTGAGGTGGTTTTGGCAGATCCGGAAATACCGGTACCGGCAGTTCTGGAAACCGCATTGACCAATGCCCGGGAACAAATAATCAACGTCAAACAGTGGATGGTTTCCAGTGAGCAATTATGGGATTGAATGAAAATACTTAAAAGTTGATAAATACTAAATTCAGATATTACAGATGATAGGGTTACTTCGAATAGATGACCGTCTTTTACATGGACAGGTTGCGCTCACCTGGACTCCTTCCGTGGGAGCAGGTTGTATTTTGGTGGCAAATGATAAAGTTGCTGCCGATGATTTCCAGAAAATGGCGCTAAACCTGGCCAAGCCGGCCAATGTAAAGTTGTTGGTCAAAAGCATTGCAGATACGGCAGCCATCCTGAACGATGCCCGCTATAATGGAATTAAGATGCTGGTATTGGTAAATAGTGTGAAGGATGCCTTCTCTCTTTCAGAACTGGTGAGCGATATCAAATCCGTCAACTTTGGCGGTATCCGCAGTAAAGAGGGCTCAAAAGCAGTATCAAAAGCGATCTCGCTGACGGACAGTGACATTGCAATCATCCGAAAGATGCTGGACAAAGGTCTTGAACTTGAAATCCGGCAGGTCCCCGGTGATAAGAAACTCATGCTGGACGAAGTGATATAGTTTGACTTTAAAATAAAACACACTAATAAGTGGAGGAATTCAGATGTTGACGACATACCTTTTAATAACACTGATTGTCATGTTTGGCCATCTCGAAGATTTTACCGGGACTTCGATGCTTTGCCGCCCTTTGGTTTTAGGTTCGTTGGTGGGATTGGTTTTGGGGGATATGACTCAGGGAATCATGATTGGCGCCACCCTTGAGCTGGTATTCATGGGAAATATCAAAGTGGGAGCTGCCATTCCCCCGGATATCATCACCGGAGGGGTTCTTGGGACCGCCTTTGCCATCATGTCAGGAAAAGGTTCTGAAATTGCACTGGCTTTAGCTGTCCCGATTTCCATATTGGCTGAACTGGTGCTGAGTGGATTGTTTGTTTTCCGTCCCATCTTTAACAAACGCTTTGACCGATATGCCGAAGAAGGAAGTGCCAATAAAATCGAACTGCTGCATATTACCTCCGGGCTGTTAAAGCCAATCCTGATGGGAATAATCACCTTTCTGGCCCTGCAGTTGGGGACCGATGCGGTAAAATCATTGCTGGGGTCAATTCCTGAATGGGTTCAATCGGGGCTTACAGTTGCCGGGAACATGTTGCCAGCATTGGGCTTTGCACTATTAATGAACCTGATGTTCAACAAAAATGTAGCCCCTTACTTTTTCCTGGGCTTCATCCTGACCAGTTATTTAAAACTTCCGATGATTGCCATAGGAGGTCTTGGCCTCATCATCGCCGTCATCATCACCGGGAACAAAAAGAAAGCGCCTGCTGAAGATGAATTGTTCCCGGAAGATGAATTGGAAATCGATACCCCTATGGCAGAGGCAAAATTGAACAGAGGCGATATCAGGCGCATTTTTTTCCGCTCAATGGCACTGGAAGCAAACTTCAATTTTGAATCATGGCAGAACACTGGCTTTGCATTTTCAATAATGCCAGTACTAAAAAAGTTTTATCCAACCAGGGAAGCAATGGTACCTGCCTTAAAGAGGCATTTGCAGTTCTTCAACACATCGCCTCATGGCTCAACTCTGATCATGGGCATTACAGCTGCCATGGAGGAAGAAAATAGTCGCGACAAAGATTTTGATGAAGAATCCATCAATGCTGTAAAAATGGGCCTGATGGGACCTCTGGCAGGAGTATTTGATTCCTTTTTCTGGGGAACCCTTAAAGTGATCGCTGCAGGCGTAGGTATCTCGCTTGCCTTAAAGGGCAACCTGCTTGGACCTGTTTTATTTCTGCTAATCTTTAATCTGCCTCATTTCATTTTACGGTATCATCTCACCTTTATCGGATACAATGCCGGGAATAAATTCCTTCAGAACCTGGCGAAAGGAAACCTGATGGCCAAACTTACCTCCGGAGCCTCCATTCTCGGGTTGATGGTGGTAGGCGCCATGCCTGCCTTGCTGATGAACATCAAAACAC
>DATGYU010000140.1:0-1744 GCA_035297625.1 Prolixibacteraceae bacterium | reverse complement strand
TTTTTGCTGAAAACGCTGACCTGTTAATTACGGCAACAGCCACGGATCCTGACGGGAGCATTGCCAAGGTGCAGTTCTACAGTAACGGTGAAATAATCGGAGAAGCCGTATCCGAACCTTATTCCTTTAACTGGCAAAAGGCTCCAAAGGGAGATTATATACTGAAAGCCAAAGCAATAGACAACAAAGGGGTATTTGCCTTTTCTATACCCGTCAATGTATCGGTCAGCGGGCAGGCTGGTCAATTGAATTATACCGAGAATTTTGATGACGCGCAGGCCCAGTACTGGCAAAGCTCAGGTGGCATCTGGAATGTGGAAAGCAATCAGTACCGCACTCCTTCTGGCGACGGTGTTTATACTTCCTTTTACGGGGGTAGCACGTTTTATAATTTCACTTATTCAGCGCGCATAAAACCTGACTGGGCCAACAATTACGGTCTTGTTTTCAACTACACGGATACCAAGAATTATTATAGTGTGGAACTGGATGCAGATCCTAAAAACATCACCCTTAAAGAAGTAAAAAACGGATCAGAAAGAACTCTTGCAACCGGCACCTACACCGGGGGCGGGCAGGGTATTTATTCTGCCATCAAGATTACCAACAACGGCAAAACCACAACTGTTGAAGTAAACGGGAAAGTTATTTTTAACGCTGTAAGTACCACGGCTTTTACCTATGGAAAAATAGGCGCCTATACCTGGTATTGCCCCGCCTGGCTGGACGATGTGGAAGTGATTGCTGAAAGTAGGCAATTTCCAACAGCTATAAGTACCGTAAAACCACAGGGCAAGGAACTGGTTTGTTATCCCAATCCGCTAAGCCATGGAACCCTTACTATTCAATTGGAAAAACCTGAAAAGAATATTCAATTAAAGGTTTTTAATACTGAAGGACAAATGGTGTGGTCTGATCAGCAAAAAGAAGGTACTTCTGTTACTTTGCCTGCCAGTGTATTCCCGGGCCAGGGAATGTATCTTATTCGTTTAAAATCCAATGATAAGATGTATCAATGCAAAGTAATGTTTCAACCTGTAAAATAATATCCATCATGAAAAGATATATTCAAATAGCCTTTCACCTGGCGACCTTGTTCTTTTTAACGGGCACTACCCTATCGGCCCAGGTAAAGCCCATCAGCCTGCATCCGCAAAATTCCCATTATTTCCTTTATAACGGCAAGCCCACGGTGCTGATCACCTCGGGAGAACATTACGGGGCGGTGATGAACCCTGATTTTGACTATAAGATCTATCTGAAAACACTTCAAAAAGATGGATTGAATCTAACCCGCACCATGAGCGGCGCCTATTTTGAACCTTCAGGCGCTTTCAATATAACCAAAAACACCATGGGCCCCGACCCGCAAAAATACCTTTGTCCCTGGAAGCGTGCCTCAGATGGGATAAAATTTGATCTCAGCCAATGGGATGAAGCTTATTTTTTAAGGCTGAAAGATTTTATTGCTGAAGCTCAAAAACGCGGGGTCATTGTTGAACTCTCACTGTTCTGCCCATTCTACGAAGATACCCAATGGGTGCTGAGTCCTTTCAACAGTAAAAACAACATCAACGGGCTGGGAGATATTTCTCGCAACGATGTGTATACAATCGATAAAAATAAAGGCCTATTGGAAGTGCAGGAAAAGATGGTTCGCAAATTAGTGGACGAGCTGAAAGGCTTTCCCAACCTGATGTATGAAATCAGCAATGAACCTTATTTTGGGGGAATTACCCTGGAT
>DATGYU010000139.1:0-8063 GCA_035297625.1 Prolixibacteraceae bacterium | reverse complement strand
TCCTGTATTAAAACGCAAAGAAACGATACTGAATCAATGCAAAGAGTTAACCCTCCAGCTCAAGGAGAAAAGATTTCCCCGTCGCACCATGAATCTGGTAGTACGCGCCTATGATGATGGGCTGGCATTCAGAACAGAATTTACAGGTAACGGGAATAACCATGAGTATGTCATTTCAGAAGAGAAAGTAGACTTTAATTTTGCTGCCGACCATACCATCTGGGCGGCCAATCATGGCAGCTACCGGTCTTCACAGGAAAATGAATATTTCAAGCGCAAACTGTCTGATCTGAATGACCTGATGGTGATTGGATTGCCCATGACAGTTAAGGTGGCTGAAGATTGTTATGCGGCCATTACAGAAGCCAATATTGATGATTACGCCGGAATGTATCTTAAGGCTGGTTCAAAGGGTAAATTCTCTGTTCAGTCAAAACTATCGCCCCTTCCCAATGAAAAGGAAAACGGGGATAAGGTAAAGTTTAAATTTCCCCATAAGACACCATGGAGGGTAATCATGCTGGGCGATGCTCCCGGCAAACTTGTTGAATCAGAGATTATAATGAACTTGAATGAGCCTTGCGCCATTGCTGACCCTTCATGGATTAAGCCCGGTATGTCAGCCTGGGATCATTGGTGGAGTGGGGAAGTGAAGATGGATAATGAGACTATCAAATCATATATTGATCTTGCTTCTGAAATGGGCTGGCCTTACCAGATTATTGACTGGCAATGGTATGGTGAATTTAACAAGCCAGGAGCTGATATTACCAAAGTGGCTCCTCAGCTAAACATGCCGGAAATACTAGCTTATGCAAAGAAAAAGAATGTAAGATGCTGGCTGTGGCTCTACTCTTCAGATGTCGACAGGATTGATTTTGATAAAGCATGTGCTTTGTATGAAAGCTGGGGCATTGCGGGGGTTAAAATTGACTTTATGGATAGTGATGATCAGGAGATGGTGAATTGGTATCACCGCACTGTAAAAACAGCAGCAAAGCATCATTTGATGGTTGATTTCCACGGAGCTTACAAGCCTGATGGATTCCGCAGAACATATCCTAACCTGGTGACAAGAGAAGGTGTAATGGGTAATGAGTACAATAAATGGTCATTGCGTATTACCCCGGAGCATATGGTCACTTTGCCTTTTACACGAATGCTGGCAGGGCCGATGGATTTTACCCCCGGAGGTTTTCTTAACCGTACCCCTGAGAAGTTTGCCAACGGCACTCCCGCCCAGGTGCAAGGCACCAGGGCTTTGCAACTGGCCCAGTTTGTGGTATACGACAGCCCCTTTATGGTGGCATGTGACAGCCCTGAAAACTATAAAGGACAAGAAGGAGCTGAGTTCCTGAAGAAAGTAAAGACCATGTGGGATGATACCAAAGTGGTGAATGGCCAGGTGGGTGAATTCATTACCTCTGCCCGCCGCTCCGGCAATGAATGGTTTATTGGTTCAATGACCAACAGCGAAGCCCGCACTCTGGATATTAAACTTGACTTTCTGGCAGATGGCAAATATCGGATGGTAGCTTTTGAAGATGCTCCTGATGCCGATGTAAATGCCCAGAATGTAACAAAAACCACCAGGACAGTGGTAAAAGGTGATATTGTAAAAATCAAAATGGCCCCGGGTGGTGGTTTTGCCGCTTACCTGGAACCAGTAAAATAGTGGTCAGTAATCAGTAATCAATCCCTCACTAGAACTGACATTAAGGCCGTTAAAGTCCTTAAGGACCTTAAAGTCGGACCTTGGGAGAGAGAACTTGAAACTTTAAACTCTATAGGTATGCTCGAGAAATTAAAGGAAGAGGTTTGGAAGGCCAACCTGGAACTTGTGAAACATGGACTGGTCATTTTCACCTGGGGAAATGTAAGCGGTATTGACCGCCAGCATGGCATGGTGGTGATTAAGCCAAGCGGCGTTTCCTATGATACCATGAAACCCTCGGACATGGTGGTGCTCGACTTGTATGGCAAGGTAGTGGAAGGTAATTTAAAACCATCGAGTGATGCACCAACTCATCTTGTGCTTTATCGTCAGTTTCTTAACATAGGAGGAGTCGTTCATACCCATTCACCCTGGGCTACCGCTTGGGCACAGGCAGGTAAGGGAATACCGGCATTAGGTACCACCCATGCTGATTATTTCTATGGCGAGATTCCTTGTACCCGTAAAATGACTTCCGAAGAAATAAAAGGGGATTATGAACTGGAAACTGGCCATGTAATTGTGGAATGTTTCAAAGACATTAATCCCGATCAGGTGCCTGGGGTGCTAGTCAATAATCATGCTCCTTTTACTTGGGGAAAAGATGCATCGGATGCCGTACACAATGCTGTTGTGCTGGAGGAAGTGGCAAAAATGGCCTTCCATACCCTGCAATTGAATCCAATGGCAACTATGGATAAGGAGCTGCTTGATAAGCATTTTCTGCGTAAACATGGCGCTAATGCTTACTATGGACAAAAATAGTTTAAAGTTTAAAGTTCCAAATTTCAAGTGTTGCTCTTGGCAGAACAATAGAAATGAGTAACAACCTCTTGGAACTTGGAACTTGAAACTTGGAACTTGGAACTCAATATCGAATAAATTAATTAAAAACTTATATAACCAATGACTCAACCCAAATACACCATCGGACTGGATTACGGTACCGATTCTGTGCGTTCACTGATAGTGAATACCGACAATGGAGAAGAAGTAGCAAGTGTGGTATTTGAATATCCGCGGTGGAAAAAACAGCTGTACTGTGATGCTCGTGTCAATCGTTTTCGCCAGCACCCAAAGGATTACCTTGAAGGGTTGGAATATACCATCGTTGAAGCCTTAAAACTTGCCCCTGCAGGAGTAGCTGAAAATGTGGTAGGTATCTCTGTGGACACTACCGGCTCAACACCCGTGGCTGTAGATGAAAAAGGCAGCCCCCTGGCACTGACTCCAGGATTTGAAGAGAATCCCAATGCCATGTTTATCCTCTGGAAAGATCATACCGGAGTTAAAGAAGCGGATGAGATCAACCAGCTGGCCAGGAAATGGAGCATTGACTTTACCAAATATGAAGGCGGCATCTACTCTTCTGAATGGTTTTGGGCCAAGCTGTTGCATGTGGTTCGTGAAGATGCGGGCGTGTATCGCGCCGCCAATTCATGGGTAGAACATTGTGACTGGATTCCTGCCGTACTTACAGGAAATACCAACCCCAAAACGATGAAACGCTCGCGTTGCGCGGCAGGTCATAAGGCGATGTGGCATGAAGCTTTTGGCGGACTGCCTGCCGAAGATTTCCTTACAGAGCTGGATCCGCTGTTAAGTGGTTTAAAAGATCGCCTGTTTAAAGAAACGGTAACCTGCGATGTATCGGCCGGAACACTCACCCCTGAATGGGCTAAAAGGTTAGGCCTGTCAACGAGTGTAAAGGTAGGTGCAGGCTCTTTTGATGCCCATCTTGGAGCTGTGGGCGCTGAGATCGCTCCTTATTACCTGAGCAAGGTAATGGGAACTTCTACCTGCGACATGCTGATTGCCCCTATGGAAGAAGTGGGAGATAAGCTGGTACGTGGTATTTGCGGACAGGTGGATGGTTCCATTGTTCCCGGAATGCTTGGCATGGAAGCCGGACAGTCTGCCTTTGGCGATATCTATGCCTGGTTTAAAAATGTACTGCTTTGGCCTTCTGAACAGATTATCGCTTCGAGTGAACTTCTTGATGATGCCACCAAAGTCAATATGATTGCAGAAATATCTGCCCGAATTATTCCTGAACTTACCAAAGCGGCTGAACTGATTCCAATTGAGGAAAGCAGCATTGTTGCCCTGGACTGGATGAACGGACGCCGTACTCCTGATGCCAATCAGAACCTGAAAGGAGTGATTTCAGGCTTAAATCTTGGATCTGATGCGCCTCGTATTTTCCGTGCCCTGGTGGAAGCTACCGCCTTTGGCTCCAAAGCCATTGTCGACCGGTTCAGAAATGAGGGTATCCGTATCGACGGAGTGATTGCACTGGGCGGTGTAGCCAAGAAGTCAACTTTTGTGATGCAGATTGTTTGCGATGTGCTGAACATGCCAATTAAAGTAGCCCGTTCAGAACAGGCCTGCGCACTGGGATCTGCAATGGCCGCCGCTGTGGTGGCAGGCGTATATACTGACCTTTCAGAAGCTCAGAAGAACATGGGCGGAGGCTTTGAAAAGACCTATACTCCCAATGCCAAAAATGCAGAACTCTATGCTAAGCTTTACGAAAAATACCTTTCTCTTGGTAAATTGATAGAGTTTGAATTGAAATAACATAGCTTGATACTGATACGATGACTTTAAGTCATCGTATCAGTAACTTTTAATCAGTATACTTTTACTTCAACTCCCCGGCGATCACCTGAACCTTGGTCTTTATATTATTCCGCAATACCATCAGGTTGATCATCTTGTCAATCATACTTTCATCCAGCAAACGGTGTAAGTCTTCTACCGCCTGAACCGGGTGCTCATTCAACCCAACGATGATATCACCGGGATAAAGATCGGTATTGTAAACCCCTTCATGGCGTTCTTTTTCAGCGACATACACCCCGCTGTGAAAGTCCAGTTTGTTATACGAAACGATACGGTCTGAAAGGTGTATCGTTTGTCCGGCTATCCCGATAAAGGCTCTTTTTACCCTTCCTTCCAAAACAATTTTGCCTACCACATGGCGGGTCAGATTGGAAGACACGGCAAAACACAACCCTTGGGCCATGGCAATAATGGCAGTATTTACCCCAATTACCTCCCCGCTGGAATTCACCAACGGCCCGCCCGAGTTACCCGGATTAAGAGCTGCATCGGTCTGAATGATATTATCGATCATACGGCCTGTTTCTGAGCGAAGCGTTCTCCCAAGGGCACTTACCACACCGGCTGTTACCGTATAGTTAAACCCAAAGGGATTTCCAACGGCAATGGCCATCTGGCCTACCTGTAACTTGTCGGAATCGCCAAAACTGAGCGCTTTCAGACCTTCCGCATCAATCTTTAGTACCGCCAGATCGGTATAAGGATCCATACCAACAATAATGGGTTGATAAATTCTACCGTCCTGGAGTGTAATTGTTATCTTTTCACAATCGCGCGCCACATGGTGATTGGTAATGATCAACCCGTCAGAGGAGATAATAAATCCCGAAGCATTGCCTTCCTGGGGTCTTGTATTGTTTGCTTTGCCTTTATCCGGCATTTCTTTTTTTACAACACTTACTTGTACTACCGACCGGCTTACTTTTCTGGCAACATCAACAATGGTGCGGGAATAAGCATCCAGTAATTCATCATCATTATTGCTGGTTTCAGAAGTATTGATCCGGTCAGTATATTCGGATGTGATTTTCATACTTCATTCCTTTTAATAAATAAAGATCTGTAAGTGCAATTTTTATTCCATATTTTATTGATATGACATGATGACATAAATCATCCTGTAAATCATCCATTATATCAATAAAAAAAGACCGCTTCCATGTGCCTGCTGAAGAATTCATATTTCTTTTTTTTTAACATCTATCTAACGTTATTTTAAGTTCATCTTTTTATCTTTACCTTCTTAATCTAAAAAACCAAAATCCTTCTCTCTATGAAGAAATTAACCGTTTTAATGCTGGCCATCACGCTTATCTTTTCGTGTTCGGCTCCTAAAAAAAAGGAATTCAATATGGGCTATACCAAAGCTGATTTTGAGAAAGAGGTCAATGGCAAGAAAACCACCTTGTTCACCTTGAAAAACGACAGTGGCATCATTGTCACACTTACCAATTACGGAGCCAAGATTGTCTCTGTTTTTGCTCCTGACAAGAATGGTAAAATGGAAGATGTTACCCTTGGCTTTAAATCCATTGATGGTTACGTTAAAGGCGATGCCGGTCAGGGTGCCGTTGTTGGTCCTTATGCCAACCGTATTGCCAATGCCCAGTTTGAAATCGATGGGCAGGTTTACCAGCTTCCGCAAAACAATATGAAGGCCTGCCTGCATTCAGGTCCAGAAAGTTTCTACCGTCAGGTCTATGATGCCAAAGAGGTACAGACTGCCGACGGTCCTGCCGTTGAAATGACCCTTGTCAGCCCTGATGGACAATGGGGCTTCCCCGGCAATAAAAATGTGAAGGTTACTTATACCCTTACCAAAGACAATGGCCTGAAGATTGACTATGAGGCAACTACTGACAAGTCTTGCTATTTCAACCTTACCAACCATGTGTATTTCAACCTGAAAGGGGAAGGCAATGGCGATATTCTGGACCATGTGCTTGTTGTTGATGCCAATACGGTTACTGCTGTTGCCGATTCACAGTTAATTCCAACGGGCGAGATTGCCGATATCCGCGGTACTGCTATGGATTTTACTACTCCCCATACCGTGGGAGAACGTATCAATGACCCCATGCCTCAGCTTAAAATGGGCGGTGGCTATGACCACAATTATATCCTGAACAAAGACCAGAATGGCCATGAAATGACTTTTTGCGCCAGTGTTTATGAGCCACAGTCGGGCCGTTACCTGGAATGCTTTACCACTGAACCTGCTGTTCAGCTTTATACCGGAAACTTCCTTGACGGTACAATTATCGGCAAGCGAGGTAATCCCTATAATTTCCGCAATGGCATGTGCCTGGAGACTCAGCACTATCCTGATTCTCCCCACCATCCTGAGTTCCCAAATACTTTACTAAAACCAGGGGAAACATTAAAATCAACTACCATTTACAAATTCTCTGTAAAAAAATAAGATCCTTCACATGATCTTCCTGAAAGGGTGTTATTGCATGTAAATTATGCAATTACACCCTTTTCTTTTTAGCGTTTAAAGTTTAAAATTTAAAGTTTCAAGTTCTTTCTCCCCAAGGTCGACTTTAAGGACCTTGAGGACTTTAAAGTCAGGTCTTAGTAGAGGCTGATTACTGTCCTGCTTAAATTTCAGATAATTTGTCTATTTTAGTGCTTTCCTCTAACTAACCTAAAATGAAAAAACTACTTCTTGCAATTCTGTTAACTGTAATGACAGCAGGCTTTGGGATAGCCAAAACTAAGAGCATTGCCCCTGTCAATCCTCATGCTTCCCGTGAAGCACGTAACCTGTTGGATTTTCTGTATGCTGTCAAAGGAAAATATACCCTTGCCGGTCAGCATAATTTCTCGATGTCGGGCAGTAAGTATGATGAAATGGTTTATGACATCACGGGCAAATATCCTGTGGTCTGGGGATGTGATTTCAGCTTTAATGTGGAAGGCGAAAATGCCAATAAATTCCAGCACTGCGGTCCTATGAACCTGAGCGATCCGCTGGAACCCTTTGCCTTCAACGGATTGGCTCCCGATAAGGTGAGGTCTCAGATGATCAATGAAGCCATCAGCCAGTACAAAAAAGGCCATATCATCACTTTGATGTGGCATCATTGCCCTCCCCAATATGGCGACAGTTGTAATGGCAGTAAAGTGTGGGCCATGGAAAACCGGCCCACTGCCGCCGAATGGGACTCTCTTGTAACCGAGGGGACGAAGCTGAACAACCAATGGAAAAAGCAGGCTGATGGCATTGCTTTTTATCTTAAAAAACTGCAGGAAGCGCATGTACCTGTGATGTGGCGCCCGTACCACGAGATGAATGGTGTATGGTTCTGGTGGTGCAATCAAAAAGGGGAACAGGGCTTTCCTAGATTGTGGAAGATGATGTACCATTATTTTACCGATGTCCATCATTTAAACAACCTGGTTTGGGTTTGGAATACCAATGCCCCGCGCGACCTTAAAAATGATGAAGCCTTTGCCTACGACTTGTTTTTCCCCGGCCGGGACTATGTCGATGTGCTGGCTGCTGATGTGTACCGTCGTGATTACAAGCAAAGTCACCACGACGATCTGATGAAACTGGCTGGCGGTAAACTCATTGCCCTTGGCGAAATAGGACAGGTGCCAACGGTTGAACAACTGGAAACGCAGCCCCACTGGAGCTGGTTCATGACCTGGGGCTATTTCATCAGCAAATACAACAAAAGCGAAGATGTAAAAGCCATTTATAATCATCCCTCAG
>DATGYU010000138.1:0-6495 GCA_035297625.1 Prolixibacteraceae bacterium | reverse complement strand
ATGGGGATCAGGCTTTTGGAAGTTAGCTCTTTTTGAACAGACAGCATACGCTGAATATCCTGCTGACGTTCCTTATTTTGTATCAACTCCTGCTTTTTGGCACATGAATAGCCTGTTAGTAAAAACAATAGGGCCAATAATATTTTAAAGTTCATAGTTCAATTCTCCCGCTTTGTTAACATGACGAAGTTACAAATAATATTATTTTACCAGCTCAACTTAAAAAACCCGCTGCCATAAGGTTTTAGGGTTGAGGAGCCGTTGTCAACAGCATCACCTACCGCATTTATTTGGCTTATTGCAAACGGTTTTCCTGAACCTTGTTTTAGTGACCTCAGATCAGCAGCCTTCCCGCCGGTTTCACGCACCTGGAGTAGGATGGCCTTTTCTCCTTCCATAGGCCGGGCATCTACAAGGACAATATTCTCTGGCCAGCCCGATACCAGTGATTGTTGCCATTCGGTATCTCCTTTACCTCCACCAGGCAGTACCCTTGTCAAAAAAGGAGTCCTGGCACCCCAGCCAAAACGGGTGGCCTCATTGTTCAAATCACCGCCTCCGGAAGTCAAATAATACGTCCACTGGTGCTGCCCTTTCTGGTCAGGGTTAAAGTTGGTAACCCAGTAATTGTTCATCGGCCAGGAGAACAGGTGGGTAGATTCAGGCAATGCCCCGGCTTTATAACGCCCGGTATTGATGTTTCCTAACTGTACAAGGGGAATTTCAGGACTGCCAATGATAATCTGTTCCTCTCCATTTCGTATCGATGCAAAATGCTGTATGGTATTCCAGTCGTTGGATGAGCCGGGTATCTGGTCTTTACCGGCTTCCACTACACCACCCTGCACTTCAAAAAAGTGCTTGCCCTTGTCCAGTTGAAAAGGAAAAGCAATATAGATTCCTTCAGGATCCACAATAGGTTTTTTTACGATGGAATATGACATATCCATGCGTTTGGAAGTATTGAAAAGCCTCACTTCAATATCGACATCATACCCTTCATACGAGGCGGATGACTTTCCTTTAAGGTGAACCGTATTCCAGACAGGACCCTGGGTATAGCTGTCAAACCAGGCAGAGTCCAATGGGAAACGCTTAAAGACATCCAGTCGTTTCTGTTCCATCTGGTAGCGGTTACCCAACCTTTCGTAGATAAATTCACCCATGGCATATTTGGCCGACGGGTCAATCAGTTCCTTGTTCATCTCTTTATCAAACCAGGAAGTGATCACCCCTCTTTTAGGGTCCAGCTGCAATTTATACCATTTGTTTTCCATACGGGTGGCAGGTGACTTTACGGTTTGTTCCTGCAGTCCTTCCACCGGTTCGATGAGTAATTTCTTATAGCCAAAAGCCGGGACATCCTTTGCCCAAACGGCCCAGTAGGTTCCATCCGAGCGGTGACTCAAGGCCTGAACGGGATAGACAGTTCCTGCCTGATCCGTAAGTTTTGGATAGGTGCCTCTTGGAACCAACTGATGGTCAATATACACAGTAGCCAACCCATCACGGTTCCAGTTCATGGTATTAAAAACAAGTAGCGTTGGTTTTGCTTCGTTTTGAATATGACTTTGCAGTTGTCCCATGGTTTCTTCTTCCACCATCTTGGCACGGCGAAACGCTTCCCAGGCATACGATTCCTTAATGGCCCGCTGTTCCATGGTCTGCTCATGATAAGGCTCCCGCACACTTTCAGAATAGCCTACCGTGTGTTCTGTATAAAATAAAAGGGCATTGTTGATTTGCTGAATACGTTCACTGATGTTTTTAGGCAAAACAGAACCCTGCAATTGCGCCATTGTCAATCCTGCGGAAGTAGCTGTCAATTCTGACTGGGCTTTACGGGCAGCGGCTACTTCACGCGCTGAAGCGCCAAAGCCATCGGTCCACCAGTCGGGCCAGGCCCCCCGGTAAACAGGAAAAGAAGCAGCATACTTACCTTCCATCTCTTCGAAAAAGGCAGTAGCTGTTGATGTTTTCAGCTTGGGCCATTCATATTGCTCATTCCATTTTCGGATCACCTCCGAGGCAATGGTAGAGGGTGGTGAATTGTCGGTCAGGTAGCCCGAATGCTGAATGGAAATGACATCGTATTCATATCCTTTCTCTGCCAGCGAAATCAGATAATTAAGCAGTTTAACCTCAAAATTGGGAAGGTCTCCCTTTTGGATTTCAAAGACCGTATTACCGGTCATGTAATGCTCGGCACGATAGGCCAGCATGCGGTTGCCCGATGGAGATTCCCACCAGAAAAGGGTGGGCTTGTCAAAACAGATTAGGGCTCGATGCCCGTGGGTTCCCATGTTCAAATACTTAACCCCCAGGTCATGGTAAAAATCATTCATGCACCAGCCAATGCCATTCACATCGTTTTGCATGGCCATTTTAGGATGCAGCCCGTTTTGGGCAAAAAGCTTTAATGGCTGCAACGATGCGGCCAGGGTTTGCTCATCGGGCAATTCATCAAAATTAAAATACATGGCCGCGATCTCTATGCGTCCTTCCTTTACACGCCGCTTTAAACGTTCAATCTGGGCAGCAGGACGGCATTTTAAGAATTCATCTACCGCCCAGGAGGCCTCGCAGGTCCAGCGGAATTTAGCGGCATCGGGGTAATTATCCGTGGCATCGCAATAGTCAAGGGCATAATCAATATAGCGAAGGTGCTCGGCCAAAATCTCCGACTGCGAGCGTGTGTAACCTATATCCGTGTGGGAATGCTGCACCAGGTTGACCTGCCATTGCCGGACTGGAAACTGCTCCAGCTGTATTTGTTGGGAGAAATGCCCCGCTTCAAGCTTTAAGGCAACGATCTTTTTCTTGTTTACCGCGGGAAGGCCTAACCTGAGATAGTTGGCACCAAATTTAAGTTCCTGTTCTTTGACCAGCTTCCCCTGCACAAAGATCTTTGCTTTTTCTGGAAGGCCAAAATAAAGGATATTTCCTGACACCAGCTGTTTGCTTTGCCCTTCCACTTTAATTATTGCAGGAAAAGGACGAAGGGTCAACCCTGAGCGCACAGGCATCTGGTAGGTCATGTACCACGAGGTCTTTTTATCATTTCCACCGGTCATTGTCAAACTCAACGGCTTCCCTTTTTCAACCTTGGCGAATGGTATACGCAAAAACATAAAGCCAAACTGGTCGCCAAACTGATCTTCCATGTCAGAATGAAAAAACAGCTCACTTCCGTTGGGCGATTCCACTTTCCAGTCTCTTTTACCGTCCGTATGAAAAATGACCTTCTCCCTGTCATTGATTGTCAAGGTCATATCCGAAAAGCCCGGGCTGGAGCCAATGCCTGCCAGCCAAACAAAAGTGACATATTTTTCTGCGACCTTCGAAGGTGCCTTTTCCGTTTGCCAGCGCATCGAATAGTTGCCATCGGTAGCCCTGATGATCAGTGATTTTTCAATCTCAGGGACAGAACTATGATAGGAATAATCATCTCCGGCAATCTTCTTGTCAAATCCATTGACCAAAAAATCGTCCTGAGTAATCAAACTTTGGCTGTAAGAAGTAAAAGTGTTCAAAAACAGCAGGATTACCACAAGGCAACAAACAGTAAATTTCATAATCCATTAAATTTAAAATCATTGGCCTACCACACTCACTTTTAGACAAATAGGGCCGCTATGAAGGTACTATTTTTTTATATTATATGAAATAAAAATCAGGGATAATTTCCTTTTTCCTTCATTTAAATATTATTAATCACATAGGTTAGCGTATTTTAAAATAAAAAAAGAAATTATTCTATCTTGGTACTTTCAAAACAAACCTATTCACAATGAAACGAACGCTGATCAGCCTGATGGTTTTGGTTTTTGCTTTTGTTGTTGGCAGTTGCCAGCCCACAAAAACTTTTACGGAAAGCGAACTTGCACTCATTCCCCGGCCCCAGGAAGTAATGTTGGGCAAATCTTCCTTCCGGTTTAAGAAAAGCACCAAACTGATAGTTGAGAATATCGACCAGAAGATCATAGCCATGCAGTTCTCCGGGCTCTTTCAAAAGGCCGCGGGCTGGACGATGGAAACCGTTGTAGGGGGGGATGAGGGATCCAACCAGGTCTATTTCAGAACAGAGCCCATGATGGGCCCGGAGGCCTATTCCCTGGATGTGACCACCCGACGCATCGAGATTAAGGCCGCCAAACCGGCAGGGTTCTTTTATGCCTTGCAAACCCTCAGGCAGCTCCTACCCGTTGAAATTGAAAGTTCCAAAAAGCAGGACACCATCGACTGGTTGGTGCCCGTGATTGCCATATCAGATACGCCCACCTATAAATGGCGTGGATTTATGCTCGACGTAGCTCGTCATTTCTTCCCTAAAGAAGATGTGTTTAAAATGATTGATGATCTGGCCCTTCATAAAATCAACACCTTTCATTTTCACCTGACCGATGACCAGGGATGGAGAATTGAGATTAAAAAATACCCCAAACTGACTGAAGTGGGCGCATGGAGGGTCGATCATGAAGACCAGCACTGGAATGTACGGCCGAAGCAGCAACCGGGCGAAAAAGCCACTTACGGGGGCTTCTACACCCAGGAGGATATCAGGGAGATTGTCAAATATGCCCAAAGCCGTTTTATCACTGTAGTGCCTGAAATTGAGATGCCTGCCCATGTGACGGCTGCCCTTGCCGCCTACCCTTATTTATCCTGTACAGGGGGCCCGTTTACCGTTCTGCCCGGGGGCGTTTGGCCCATTACCGATATTTATTGTGCAGGAAAAGATACCACCTTTCATTTCGTGGAGGATGTCCTTTCCGAGGTGATGGCTCTTTTCCCTTCCAAATACATCCATATCGGAGGCGATGAAGCCACCAAGACGGAATGGGAAAAATGCCCTTTGTGCCGTGCACGTATCAAAGCGGAAGGACTTAAAAACGTTGGTGAACTGCAAAGTTACTTTATCAAACGCATCGAGAAGTTTGTCAATTCCAAAGGAAAGGTGCTCTTGGGCTGGGATGAAATCATTGAAGGCGGGCTGCCCGAAGAGGCTACCGTCATGAGCTGGCGGGGTTTTGAAGGAGGCATCGAGGCTGCCAACCAGGGCCACGACGTGGTGATGACCCCAACTTCATTTTGCTATTTCGATTATTACCAGGGAAAGGCAGATCAGGAACCTCCAGGAATAGGCGGCTATCTTCCGTTAAGTAAAGTCTATAAGTTTAACCCTATGCCTGAGCAGCTCAGCGCTCAGGCTGCCAAACATATCCTGGGGGGACAAGGAAACCTGTGGACAGAATATGTACCCAATATCAAGCATGCCGAATACATGGCCTTTCCACGCATGGCAGCCATGGCCGAGGTGTTGTGGAGCAAAAAGGAAGTGCGCAACTGGGAAGATTTCTCACGCCGCATCCAGCTGTTCATGAAACGCTACGATCAGGCAGGGATCAACTATTCGAAAAGCGCCTACAATGTAAGTGCCACCACGTTGACCATTTCCGAAGAAAAAAAGCTGGAAGTTACCCTTGGCAGTGAACTGGACAGGGCAGAAATTCATTATACGCTGGACGGAAGTGAGCCAAATACCTCTTC
This sequence comes from Prolixibacteraceae bacterium, assembly GCA_035297625.1. Lineage (GTDB taxonomy): Bacteria > Bacteroidota > Bacteroidia > Bacteroidales > Prolixibacteraceae > Aquipluma. Next base: position 945 of record DATGYU010000138.1, on the reverse strand, counting down.
TGCCATTTACCATCAGCCTGTCCTGGTTGACCATTCTCTAACATTAAGGGCTACGACCATTGTGGACAACCAACCCCTGAACAAATTCTTCACCCGAACCTATGATTTCAACAAAGCCACCTTTAAGCCGGTAAAATATATCACTCCTTTCAATAAGAATTATCCCGGGTTAAACGAATTTACCCTGGTAAACGCCATTAATGGAAGCACCGACCATACCGACGGTGAATGGCAGGGCTGGCATGGCAACAACGCAGAGGTGGTGGTCGATCTGAAAGAGCCCCAGGAAATACGCAACATCTCTGTGGGCACGTTGGTCAATGTCGGGGCCATGATCCATACCCCCCAAAAGATCGAATACTTGGTTTCCTCCGATGGCATTCAGTTTCAGAAAGTAGCAGAAGTAGACAATGACCCCGATTCCCCTTCAGCAGAAGTGGTCCAGAAAGATTATGCCGCCTCCTTTGTGCCCGTGATGGCCAGCTTTGTAAAGATTATTGCCACCAACACAGGGCCAGGAAACTGGGTGTTTCTGGATGAGATAAAGGTGGAATAAGGCGCTGCATTTGAATTGACTTGTTGCCTAAGGCGTGCCTGCTGATATTCATCTGCTGTTTTTATAGGTTTAAGTTGTCTATTTTAAATATGCCCGGCAATTATCTTATTATATTTTATGAAGTAACCTGACTGGCTGAGCCCGGAGCAAATATTGACAAATCAGATATCATCAGCAATTTTATAAGTAATAAAGTTCCATTTATTATTTGTATCACGCCACAACACAATCAATTCTTCCGCCCGATCTTTTTTAGTAGGTTTAGATTCATACATAAAATAGGCATAGGTTCCTTCAATATTCTTTAGGTATAATTGGCTTATGTTATTAAGGCCCAACCTCCCAGGACTTATTTGCTTAAAACCCTTCCTTCCATGGACTTCATTGGT
>DATGYU010000137.1:0-1618 GCA_035297625.1 Prolixibacteraceae bacterium | reverse complement strand
TCCTGCAAAAATTAAAATAGTGGCAGCTCCTCCAAAGAAAGATCCTATCTGGGACGACCTGGTTAAGATTGATTATTTGAAAGATTAAAAAGAGTTTCAAGTTCCAAGTTCCAAGTGATGTTTGCGAGGGCTTAGTTTTTTCAATCTAGATCGAGGTATCCAAAAAGTTCTGAAAACATTATAAACACAAAGGCACAAAGACACAAAGATATGATTGTTAACAATTTACTCTTTGTGTCTTTGTGCCTTTGTGTTCAATTTTCTTTTTTAGACACCCTCTTAAATAAACTTAACTAAAAGAGTTATCAATGGCAACCGAAACTTGGAATTTGGAATTTGGAACTTGAAACTCCCTAGTATTTGAATTTTTGCAGGAAGTGCCCCATCCTGTCACGCTTGGTTTTCAGGTAGAACTGGTTGTATTCGTTGGGTTCAATTTCAATATTAACGGTTTCAACGATTTCCAGGTTGTAAGCTTCCAGTCCAACGCGCTTAATGGGGTTATTGGTAATCAGGCGCATTTTGGTGATTCCCAGGCTGCGTAATATCTGGGCCCCTACCCCATAATCCCGTTCATCGGCATCAAAACCCAAATGGATATTGGCATCATAGGTATCAAAACCCTGATCCTGCAGTTTGTAGGCGGCAATCTTATTCATCAGGCCAATGCCGCGACCTTCCTGCTGCATGTAGACCAAAACTCCTTTGCCTTCTTTTTCAATCAGCTCAAGTGACTGAGCCAGCTGGTCGCCACAATCGCAACGCTTGGAGCCAAAAATATCACCGGTCATACAGGAGGAATGCACCCGGACCAAAATTGGCTCATCAATGGCCCATTCCCCTTTAATCAAGGCTACATGTTCCACACCGTTTGAGATTTGTTTAAATGGGATGATCCTGAAATTTCCATGCTCGGTAGGCAGGAATACCTCATCGCCTCGTTCTATCAGGCTTTCATTTTTCAGGCGGTAAGTAATCAGATCTTTAATGGAAACGATCTTCAAATTATATCTTTGGGCCAAAACCATCAATTCAGGCAGGCGAGCCATGGTTCCGTCCTCATTCATTATTTCAATTAATACGCCCACCGGTTCCATACCTGCTAATCGTGCCAAATCCACGGCAGCTTCCGTATGCCCGGCACGGCGAAGTACTCCGCGGCTGCGGGCTCTTAATGGAAAAATATGGCCCGGGCGGCCCAGTTCATCCGGTTGGGTAGCAGCGTTGGCAAGGGCATTTAAAGTCTTTGCCCTGTCGCTTGCCGAGATACCGGTTGTACAACCATGGCCCAATAAGTCAACAGAAACCGTGAAAGGTGTTTCATGAGAGGAGGTATTATTTCCCACCATCATTTCCAGTTCAAGTTCAGCACAGCGCTCCTCGGTAATAGGAGCACACATCAGTCCGCGGCCGATAGTAGTCATGAAATTCACCATTTCAGGTGTCACTTTTTCAGCGGCAGCAATAAAATCCCCTTCATTTTCACGATCTTCGTCATCAACAACGATAATCAATTCTCCCCTTCTAATTGCTTCAACAGCTTCAGGAATTGTATTTAGTTCAAATTCTGTCATCTCACCAATATTGTTTTCAAATAGCGATGCAAAACTAACTAAAA
>DATGYU010000136.1:0-2283 GCA_035297625.1 Prolixibacteraceae bacterium | reverse complement strand
ACATTAACACATGTAAGCAGCAACAATGCTGGTTTCGGTGGTCCTCTTGAAGATTTAACCAACGGAAAATACGACCCATCAACCAACACTTTAAGCTGGGATGCTTTTTATCTTGGATATGATTTTAAGGTTACCCTGGAGAAAAATTAATAAAATACATTTCATATGAAAAACATACTTAGTATAAACAAATTATTAATCCTGGCTTTAATGCTTATTGTATGGTCTTGCGATAAAGAGGATTATAAACAAGAATTCAGTTCAACCTATCCTATTTCAGGTGACTGGACGATTAGGGTCAATGATGGTACTACCGTGAGCGGTCCTCTTTTCATGAAAATCTACAACACCTCTTTTTCAAAGGATTCTGTTTGGATTGATGATAATTCTACCTACTGGCAGACTAAATCAAAGGTGAAGGTTGATATGACTAACCTTACCTTTTCCGGTGAAAATACTCAAAATGAGTATTATGACAGCCAGGTGAGCTATGCAAATGGTAAAGTAATTGGAAAAGACAGTATTTATTTCGAAGTTAAATTTTCTGATGACGATAAGAATCTGACTTATATCTATGCAGGTCATCGTAAACAGAGCTATGAGGAATACAATACTCATTAATGGTTTAAGAGCATTTTAATTAGTTAAATACAAAGAAGGGCAGCCAAATGGCAGCCCTTCTTTTTTGCTTAGGGTAAGGGTCAAAAGCACCGAAAACCAACAGTTTGCCACCCCTCCTCCAGGCCTGACTTTAAGGACCTTAAGGTCTTCAAGGTCCTTAAAGTCAGGCCTGGAGGAGGGAAATAACCTGGAACCTTATAGGATACTCAGCTTCTTGAAATAGGGGCATTAAACCTAAACCCAATGCCATGCAGGTTGAGTATCTTTATCCGTTCATCTGAGCTTAAATATTTACGTAACCTTGAGATGAAAACATCCAGGCTGCGTCCCAGGTAATAATCGTCGGAGCCCCAAACCTGGATCAATATGTCGGAGCGGCTTAAAACCTTATTGGGATTATCGCAGAAATAGCGTAAAAGTTCAGCTTCCTTGTAGGTAAGTGTTTTTCTTTCGCCATTGGCATCCAGTACCAGGCTATCGGAATAAAAGTTGAAATGGCCTACTTTGTAAAAGTTCTTCTCGTTGGCACTGTCGATGGAATTCAGGCTTCGTTTTAGGAAAATGCGTATTTTCAAAAGCAGCTCTTCCATGCTGAACGGTTTGGTGATATAATCATCCCCACCAATGGTCAAACCAATAATCTTATCCTCGCTCATCGATTTGGCCGTAAGAAAGATAATGGGCACATGATCATCTATTTCCCGGATCTCACGGGCAAGGGTAAAACCATCCTTTTTGGGAAGCATTACATCCAACAGGCATAAACTAAACTTTTCGGCAGAAAAAGCTTTAAAAGCAGCTTCGCCATCCGTTACAGAGGTTACCACATATCCGGCCTGTTCAAGGTTATCCCGGACAATAAAATTGAGAGCAGTATCATCCTCAACCAACAGAATTTTTTCGCCTTCGTAGGTCATTTTACTAATTTGTGTATTTCAACAATAAAAGTACTTCCTTTTCTTGAATTTTCAATCACATCGATGCTCCAGCCATGACGCTGAACTATTTTGTGCACATAATCCAGTCCAAGGCCAAATCCTTTTACATCGTGCACATTGCCGGTGGGTATTCGATAAAAACGGTTAAATATTTTCTTGCGGTAATCTTTTGGAATGCCAATTCCATTATCATCAAAAGCCAGGATATAACGGGCCTTTGTTTCTTCAAGCCGTATCGCAATATCAGGCACCCCGTTGCAATATTTGATTGCATTATCAAGGATGTTAAAAATCAGGTTGGAAAAATGAAGCTGATCGGCCTTAATTAACGCATTGGGAACCTTGGATTCCAGACGAATGAGGTATTCATTTCCATTCTGACTGTTCTTAAATTCATGAATCGATTCAGAAATAAAAGCGTTCAGTTCAACCGTCTCAAGGTTTAACTGCAGCTTTGTTTTCTCAATGGTTGCCATCTGCAGCAATTTCTCCACATGATCGGAAAGCCTTTTATTTTGCTGAGCGATGATTTTTACATATTCCCTTAATCGTTCGGGTTGCTCCAATATCTTTGGACCGGACAGCACTTTTGCCGCCAGATCGATTGAAGCAATTGGCGTTTTGAATTCGTGGGTCAGGTTATTAATAAAGTTCTTTTGTATTTCACTAAGTCTTTGCTGTTTTATAATGATATACAATGCATATCCAAAGAAAACAACCACAA
>DATGYU010000135.1:0-2218 GCA_035297625.1 Prolixibacteraceae bacterium | reverse complement strand
GGTAGTCCATCCAGGTGGAAACGACCAATGGTTTTGTTTCCGCTGGCCATAGGACGTTCGCCCTGCAACACATGAATTTCAACGGATGGCTGATTATCTGAAGCAGTTGTAAATGTTTCTGATTTCTTGGTAGGGATGGTCGTATTGGCTTCAATTAGGCGGGTCATTACACCACCCATTGTTTCGATACCCAATGAAAGAGGAGTTACGTCAAGCAACAGTACGTCTTTTACTTCACCGGTCAATACCCCACCCTGGATAGCAGCACCAATAGCTACCACTTCATCAGGATTTACCCCTTTGGAAGGAGTTTTTCCAAACAGCTGCTGTACTTTATCCTGTACGGCAGGAATACGGGTTGATCCACCCACCAGAATTACTTCATCAATGTCACTTGCTTTTAAACCAGCATTCTGAAGAGCTTTACGGCAAGGCTCCATGGTAGCCTGGATCAATTTGTCACAAAGTTGTTCAAATTTGGCACGGGTAAGGGTTTTCACCAAGTGTTTTGGAATACCATTTACCGGCATGATATATGGAAGGTTGATTTCTGTCTGAGTAGAACTTGACAGTTCAATCTTGGCTTTTTCGGCAGCTTCTTTCAAACGCTGCAAAGCCATTGGGTCCTGGCGCAGATCAATGCCTTCATCTTTCTTGAACTCATCGGCCAGCCAGTTGATAATTTCCTGGTCGAAATCATCACCACCAAGGTGGGTATCACCGTCGGTTGATTTTACTTCGAAAACGCCATCGCCCAGTTCAAGGATAGAAATATCAAAAGTACCGCCACCAAGGTCAAATACGGCGATCTTCATTTCTCGGTGCATCTTGTCCAACCCGTAAGCCAAAGCGGCAGCGGTAGGCTCGTTGATGATACGGCGTACGTTTAAGCCAGCGATTTCACCGGCCTCTTTGGTAGCCTGACGTTGTGAATCGTTGAAATAAGCGGGAACAGTGATAACTGCTTCCGTTACTTCCTGACCCAGGTAATCCTCGGCGGTTTTCTTCATTTTCTGAAGTACCATGGCAGAGATTTCCTGTGGTGAATATTTACGGTCTTCAATTACCACACGTGGTGTATTATTGTCACCCTGAACAACTTTATAAGCTACCCGCTGAATTTCTTTCGAAAGGTTGCTAAACGGCTCACCCATTAAACGTTTAATAGAATAAACTGTCTTGGCAGGATTGGTAATTGCCTGACGTTTTGCCGGGTCGCCTACTTTGCGTTCACCGTTTTCAATAAAACCCACTATTGACGGGGTGGTACGTTTACCTTCGCTGTTTGGAATAACAACCGGTTCGTTACCTTCCATAACCGCTACGCACGAATTAGTGGTACCTAAGTCAATTCCAATAATTTTTCCCATTTTGATACTATTTTAGTCTTTTTATTTCAATGTTAATTCACACGACCTGAAAATATCAATCATTATGCCATTCATCCGCAAATTTAAAATTGAGCAATATTGACACTTGAATGCCCCATTCGCCTTTTATCTTGTCTGTTTTTGGTGACAAAACGACAGCGAAAAAGTAAAATTTTCGGACATCTCACTAGTACGATTGTCTGCCATGTCACTTCTGCCAATGATAAGCTCAACAAAAAATAAATGAATAGAAACGCGGATTTAGCGGATTTACACGGATTTTAATTTCGGCTACTAATGCTGTTACTCGAGACTGATTTTGAAAATCTTTTTACGACCGTAATGAGATCCAATATTTGTTTTTTTAATCCGTTTTATTCGCTAAATCCGCTAGATCCGCGTTCCTATTATTTTAATCCCCTGAATCCGTGTTCTTATTTGTTTTAAAATACGACATTATATTATTACTTTCATCCTCTCTTAAACTGACAAAAAATGAAACACAAACCTACTACTCATGAAGTTCCCCGCGAACGTTTGATCTCTTTGGATGCCTTACGGGGTTTTGATATGTTCTGGATTACCGGCGGCGGAACCCTTTTAACGGTTTTGGCCCAACAATCCGATGCCGGCTGGATGAAAGCCCTTGGCGAACAAATGGAACATGTGCCCTGGGCCGGTTTCCATTTTGAAGATCTTATCTTCCCGCTTTTCATGTTTATCAGCGGCATTGCTATTCCTTTTGCCCTGCTTTCCAAACTGGAAAGAAAAGTCCCCAGGGAAAAGCTTGCCAACAAAGCTTTTAAACGTGCCATGATCCTGATTTTGCTGGGGTGGATCTACAACGG
>DATGYU010000134.1:0-15809 GCA_035297625.1 Prolixibacteraceae bacterium | reverse complement strand
ATACTGTAATTGTGAAGTAATTGATGTTTGATAAGTACCAATCGATAAAAGGCTGAAAAGTTTCTCCAAGCATGTTATTCTATTTTAAGGAAGCGTAAAAATACAAAGAAGAAGGATATTGAAAACAAAAAGAAGCAATTTAAAGAGCAATTGAATAAAAAGTATATGAAAACAACGATTTACCAATCTCATAGTTTCAATTGGCCAAGCTATGCTTGCTATGAAGCAAAAAAAGCAGGCCTTCCAAGGAAAGCCTGCTGTATGAGATGATAATAAAATATTACTTAATCAGTTCAAAGCTGCGTTTAACAAATTTATCCAGATCCTCCCCTTTCAACATTCCATTGGCCAGTAAGGCCAGGTCAACCAATTGTTTGGCCAGCTTATTCTCTTTGCCAAATGCAGAAAGTTTTTCTTTGCGTTGATCCTTCAAGGTATTGATATCATTTTCAATCGTTTCAGCCTTTTCTTTTACTTCTGAAGGAAGTTCTTCTTCTTTCTTACCTTTTTTCTCTTTTTCAACGCTAGCCTTTTCTTCCTCTTTGACTTTAAGCTCTGCAGCAATAGCTTCTAATTCAGTACCCAGCACAGCATCTCTTTCTTCAAAGATTTCCTTCACCAAAGGATGTGAGGTGTTGACCACCAGGTTCATGTTTTCGGGAAGGTCGCCATAGAAGCTCATGCCTCCTTGCAACTGGCTCATATCCTTCATACGGCGCATAAACTCATTGCGGGTAATCATCACAGGATTGCTGTTGGGTCCCAGGTCCTTAAAGTCAACAATAAAGCCGTAATCTTTATTTTCAGGGCATACTGCTTTGAAAATAGGGCTTAATTCATTCTTTTCTTCCCAGGTAAGTTCTGAAGCAGCGTTTTCTTTGGCAATCAGATGATCAGCTACATCAGAGTCTACACGAACAAAACGTTTGTCGCTGTATTTCTGTTCCAGTTTATTGATCAGGGGTGTAGAAAGGACATTGTTCATCACCAGCACGTCGTAGCCTTTGTTTTTGGCTGCCTGAACAAACGAATATTGTTCTTCAACATGATTGGTGTACAGGTAGATAAGATTCTTGTCCTTATCCGTTTGTTCCGGCTTTATCAAGTTTTCATATTCTTCCATGGTAAAATATTTACCATCAGTATTTTTGAACAGGAAGAATTTCTCTGCTTTTTCATAGAATTTATCATCCGTCAGCATGCCATATTCAATAAACAGGCGAAGGTCATCCCATTTGGATTCAAAGTCTTCTCTCTTTTCATTGAACAGTTGCTGTAAACGATCGGCCACCTTCTTGGTGATATGGCTGCTGATCTTTTTAACATTGGAATCGCTCTGCAAGTATGACCGAGATACGTTTAGCGGGATGTCCGGTGAATCAATTACCCCGTGTAGCAGGGTCAGGAATTCCGGCACGATACCTTCTACCGAATCAGTTACAAACACCTGATTGCTGTAGAGCTGAATCTTATTTTTCTGAACTTCAATGGTATTCTTTAGTTTTGGGAAATATAAGATACCGGTCAGGTTAAAGGGATAATCCACATTCAGGTGAATATGAAAAAGAGGATCATCGGCCATCGGATATAGCTGGTGATAGAATTTGGTATAGTCTTCCTCGGTCAGGTCCACCGGTTTTTTAGTCCATGCCGGAGCCACATCATTGATCTGGTTATCTTCCTCGGTTTCCACTTCCTTACCTTCTTTCCATGTGGTCTTTTTGCCAAACACTACAGGAACTGGAAGGAATTTACAGTATTTGGTAAGCATATCCTCAATGCGTGCCTTTTCCAGGAACTCTTCGGAATCCTCATTGATGTGCATAACAATATCGGTTCCCACTTCTTTCTTGTCCGACTCTTCCAACATGTATTCAGGGCTTCCGTCGCATTCCCACCTGATGGCAGGAGCATCTTCACGCCATGATTTTGAATAAATCTCTACCTGGCTGGAAACCATGAACGATGAATAAAAACCTAGTCCAAAGTGACCAATAATGGCATTGGCATCGTTTTTATATTTTTCAAGAAACTCCTCAGCCCCCGAAAAAGCAATCTGATTGATGTATTTTTCCACTTCCTCAGCAGTCATTCCGATACCATTGTCAGAAACAGTGATGGTCTTGGCCTTTTTGTCAATCGTTACACTCACTTTGGCATTGGACATATCGCCCTTGTATTCACCCCTTGCTGCCAGTGTACGAAGCTTCTGTGTTGCATCCACCGCATTGGACACTATTTCACGAAGAAAGATATCGTGATCAGAATACAGAAACTTCTTAATAATGGGAAATAAATTGTCACTGGTAACACCTATTTTTCCTTTTTGCATCGCACTTATTTTTTTGGTTAAACTTTCAATTAGTATCCTCCCTTTTTCAAAGACTATACCACGGACTAAAAATGACTTTTTGTCACCAGTCTTGACACTGACAAAGCTTTTATGATGACAGAAAATGATTTTTATTCTTAATTTATCAGACAGAAAGATGTTTATTTGTATTACAATTGAACCACTATTAACCATGACAGCACTGGAAGAATATTTTCACCCCTTCAGAAAAGAAATAATTGGTATCGGTCAGCATTTTACTTCTCCCTATGGAACTAAGAAAATGGTTTATGCCGACTGGATTGCCAGTGGCAGGCTTTATCAGCCCATAGAAAAGCAAATCACAGAAATATTCGGCCCCTTTACCGGCAATACCCATTCTGAAACAAGTGAAACAGGTGCCCTGATGACACATGCCTACCACCAGGCACAGCAAATCATCAAAAAGCATGTCAATGCCGGTCCCAACGATATCATTATCACGGCAGGCTCCGGAATGACCGCGGTGATTAATAAATTTCAGCGCATGCTAGGTTTGAAATACTGCGGCATGGTCAATCATTCGGGCTGCCTTTCCAAACGTGAGCGCCCTGTTGTATTTATCACCCATATGGAGCATCATTCCAACCACACCAGCTGGTATGAGACCAATGCCGATGTGGTAATTATTGATCCGGATGATCATTTACAGGTTAACCCGGATAACCTAAGAAAAAAGCTTATTGAATACCAGGACAGGCCATTAAAGATTGGCTCTTTTACCGCCTGTTCCAATGTAACAGGAATTCGTACCCCTTATTATGAACTGGCCAGGATCATGCATGAAAACGGGGGCCTGGTATTTATTGATTTTGCAGCATCCGCTCCCTACGATTTAATGGATATGCATCCCTCTGACCCCATGCAAAAGCTGGACGCTGTCATGTTCTCTCCCCATAAGTTTTTAGGAGGGCCTGGCTCTTCCGGAGTCCTGATCTTCGATAAATCAATGTATCACAATACTATTCCCGATCAGCCGGGTGGCGGAACAGTAGACTGGACTAACCCATGGGGCGAATACAAATATGTTGATGATATTGAAACCCGTGAAGATGGAGGCACTCCAGGCTTCTTACAGACCATCCGTACCGCTCTTTGCATCCGGTTAAAAGATAAGATGGGTATTGAAAACATTCATCAACGTGAAAATGAATTGCTCAAACTGGCTTTTGAAGGCCTGGACACTATCCCTGAAGTGAAGATCCTCGATAATGAACAAAAAGAGCGAATGGGTATTATCTCCTTTTATATCGCCAAAATACACTATCACCTGCTGGTAAAATTGCTGAATGATCTGTATGGCATCCAGGTGCGCGGAGGTTGTGCCTGTGCCGGAACCTACGGGCACCTGTTGCTGGAGGTAAGCCATGAACTTTCCGATGAAATCACTCAGAGAATTAGCATGGGCGACTTTTCCTTAAAGCCCGGGTGGGTGCGCTGGTCTTTACATCCCACGACAACGGATGATGAAGTGAAACAATTCATTGACGCACTACGCGACATAGTTAAGAACTATAAAAAGTACGCTGCCGATTATACTTACTTCCCTAAGGAAAATATTTTCAGGCATAAAGAGGAAAACAAGTATGGTGAGATCGTGGAAGAATGGTTTAAGGTGTAGGGTGAGTTTCAAGTTCCAGGTTTCAAATTCCAAGTAGGGCATCACTTTGAATTTGAAACCTGGAACTTGAAACTATTCATTTTTCATCGGCAGTAGCCCGTACTCCTTGCTATAACGCAACATCTGGGCAAGATACTCCTCATCGTAATGAATCAACACATCGGCCACTGTTCCACACGGCCATTTTTTTAGCTCATAGCGTGGATTAATGAATCCTGCATAGGGTGCTAAGTCCAGCTTTTTAAACCTTGCCAGTATTTCTTCATGAAGCAAACGATCCACTTTAACCCCATAATTTTCTACAAGCTGTTTGGCTCCTTCAAAATCGCCTTCAGATTTAACGCGTTGTATTTCTTTTAACAATTTTCCAAAGAGTTCCCTAAGCGCCTCATAATTATTTATCCTGACATATGTTTTTCCATCTTTGGAAAAGAATTCAACGACATTCTGCTCTTTGCCCATCTCATATACCCAACGTGTAATTAATTGTCGGTTGCGCATATGGGATTCTTCAATGTCTTTGCCTGGCTCAATACGGGTCAGCTGGGTAATCAGCCCGTTTCGAAGATAAGAATCATATTCGGCCTTGGCTGCTTCCACAGAAGGCAGGAGACCAAGGCTCAGCATTTTCTCATCCATCATATAATAAAGGGCAAAAAGGTCAGCCCTTGTTTCTTCAATGGTGGAATAATAATTCTTTAGGTTTTCAGTGCTCACCCCTTCCTTTACTTTGCCAGAACCATGGCCCAGGCACTCATGCAAATCGGTATGCATATTGCCGGCAAGGTATCCAAATTGGCGAACCCTTTCTATCTCTTCCATGGAAGCAGCAAATTCTTCCAGCATGCCATTATTGACCGAATCAACAAAGTAAGCCTGGGTAATATTTTCTATGGTAACTGATTTTGATCCATGTTTTTCACGAATCCATTCCGCATTGGGCAGATTAATACCAATTGGAGTGGCCGGGTAACAGTCGCCAGCTAAAATAGCCACATTGATCACCTTGGCACTTACCCCTTTTACGGAAGGTTTTTTGAATTCAGGAGATACCGGTGAATGATCTTCAAACCACTGCGCATTTTCACTCAAAATAGTGGCCCTTTTGGTAGCCTCCTTATCTTTATAATTTACTATTGACTCCCAGCTGGCTTTAATACCTAAGGCATCGCCATATACTTCAATAAAGCCGTTTACAAAGTCTACCTCCCCATCCAGTTCTTTGACCCATTCAACGCTGTACTGATCAAATAAAGCCAGGTCTCCTGTTTTATAATATTGAATTAACAGATCGATGTGCTTTTTTTGCTGATCATTTTCAGCATATTCCACGGCTTTTTCCAGCCAAAAGATGATTTTTTCAATGGCCGGGCCATATTTACCACCCACTTTCCAAATCTTTTCAACCAGTAGTCCATTTTCTTTTACAAGGGTTGAATTCAATCCAAATGATACAGGTTCCGATCCTGCCGATGATTTCAAACGGCTATAATAATCTTCCGCTTCCTTTTGGGTCACCTCCTGATAATAATTATTACTGGATGAAAGAATCAAATCCTTATCCGGGTCCAGGTTTACCCGCTTGGCTTCCTTTTCTGGATTGAAAATAACTTCCTTAATGGAAGTAATAAAGTTCTTGAATTTCATCTTGGGGGGTGTATCAAAACCCCACCAGCGTGATTTATCTACCAGTTCATCAAAATAAGCTTCAGAAAACCCTGCAGGCAGTTTTTCTGTTGAATAGTGATGATGAATGCCGTTGGAAAACAATACCCTTTTCAGGTAGATTTCAAAAGCTTTGAAGGCATCTGTCTGGCGATTGCCTTTATAGGAATTCCATATATTTTCCAATACCGCCCGAATCCCCAGGTTATAAGGGTTATTCTGATCCCATAAAATATCCCGGCCACTAAGGGCAGCTTCTGAAAGATAATAGATATATAATTTCTTATTCAAATCGAGTGCCTCAAATTCAGGCACGGAATATCGTAATAGCTTAAGATCGGCAAACTTTTCCACAAAAACTTCCATAATGTTTATTTTTGAAGTTCTTCAAACTTTTCCTCCAGTAAATCAACTCGCTTAATGGACATACGAAGCCAACTAAGCAGCACTTTTTGTTTTTCCTCCTCTGTCAGGCCCCAGTTAATCGTTGAATGATGACGAAGCTGATGGGTCAGATGATGCAGGGTAATAGCCACAGATACAGACACATTCAAACTTTCGGTAAAGCCGACCATAGGGATTTTCATGAATTCATCGGCTTCCCGTTTGGCATATTCCGTAAGACCGGGCCTTTCACAGCCAAAGACAATGGCTGCTTTTCCCTTATTCAGATCAAAACATTCCAAATCAATATCATGTTCATGAGGCGTGGCAACAACAATGCGGTATCCCTCCTTGCGCAACTTCTGAAGGGCCTGCGGGGTATTCATTTCAGAACCATTATGCCGGTTAACCGTCACCCAGTTCGATGCTCCCCTGACCACATCAGGATTTACATTAAACAAGTTCTTGTTTTCGATCACATGTACATTCTGAATGCCAAAACAATCAGCCGTCCGCACCGCGGCACTGGCATTATGGCTTTGGTACATGTCTTCAAGCACTACGGTCAGGTAATTGGTCCTTAAAGAAAGATTCTTATAAAACAGGCTGAGCCTTTCAGGCATCACAAACTGGGAAAGATACTGAATTAACGCTTGGTCCATTTCATATTTTTAGATGAATATATTTACTACCCAAAAAGCAAATAGGAACGCTGATATAGCGGATTCAGCGGATTAAAACGGATTTCTACCTAAATTTCAGTTTTAAAAATATATGAAGGACTTAAAATGATGAAAACAATTTAAGAGATTCACAGATAATATTTTTCGAGTTAAGATCCGCTTTAATCCGCTGAATCTGCTATATCCGCGTTCCTATTAATCAAATACAAAGATACAAAAAAGGGATGCATATGATTAATGCATCCCTTTTATAAATTTCTTTCAGGAAAAATACTAGATAGTATCTGCCAATTCAGCTCCTGGTTTGAATTTTACAACTTTCTTTTCAGGAATAGTAATAGTTTGTCCTGACTGTGGATTTCTTCCGCTTCTTGCGCTACGTGATGTAACAGAGAAAGATCCAAAACCGATCAAGGCAACACGATCGCCATTTTTCAATGCATCAGAAGTAGCTTCTACAAATGCATCCAATGATTTTTTTGCATCGGCTTTAGTTAAGCCTGCTTTTTCAGCAATTGCATCGATTAATTGTGCTTTGTTCATAAAAAAACGTGTTTAGGGTTAAAAAATATGTATACTATAATAATCCACCATTTTCATTTAAAAAAATAAATAGTTGAAAATCGTTGAAACATTAGTAAAATCAATGCTTTCAAAAGATTCATTTTAATCAGATACTAAATTCTTAAATAAGATTCAAATAAACAACCATTCAGTAAATAATTTTTCAAAAAAAATTTTGGCATGATTTTTCAAAATGCTATTGCAGATTAAAAAATTGTTCTACTTTTGCAACCGCTAAGGAGAGATGGCAGAGTGGTCGAACGCGGCGGTCTTGAAAACCGTTGACCGTGTGAGCGGTCCGGGGGTTCGAATCCCTCTCTCTCCGCTCGGCTAAAGGCCTGAATTTCAATGAAATTCAGGCCTTTTCCTTTATGATCCCCAACCTGATTACTTGCTTGGTTATCAAATAGTATCTTATATTGGTACTACTTGCAATTCAAATATAATACCGCCTTCCTACGAAAATTTATTACGTAAATAAACAACAAAACTTGTGTAACAACGCCCGATTTATCACTCTTCTGCCTCATGTTTTTCAAAGAAAACATCGTTTTCATGGTACATAAGACTATAAATTGTCATTCTTTTAAGCATGAGAATGCGTAAAATGAAGAATTTCCTGGAAAAGTTTGCAGATAAGACGCAAGATTCAGAGCTGAAAGACAAGCATAGGTTGATAAACAAAAGGATAGTTTGACAGGTTGAGAACTAAACATTTTTCATTTTATTTCCAATTAATTCATTTAGTGTAATAAGAAGTGAATAGGCCTTTTTCTGCTATGGGGATGAAGAATATTTCCTGTTTTAGATACCCATCTGATACCCATCTGATACCTTTCTGTAACCTGAGGTTACAGAAAGGTATCAGATGGGTATCAGAAAGGTATCAGAAAATGGAAAAATACAAGGGGTCACAGGCAAATCGTACCCATCCTTTTTAAATTCTAGCTTAAGTAAAAAGTTAGTTGCGGATGTAAGCAATTACATTTTAAGAAATGAAAAGACAAAACGAAGAGGTTTTAATTAATAAGGTAGGAATAACCTGGATCAAGGGGGAATGTTGGGGAATTAAATCAATTAAGAAAAAATCAGGAATAAGAAATAAGAAACAAGAAATAAGGAAGTATCCCAGGGCCAGGCCATACTTTTACATTTGTCATTTTCTATTCGATATTCCTCATTTATTTTTATCCACAGCATTTCTGATTGATCCAATAAGCGGTCCTGCATTTTCGCTTTGCCCCCAGAAGAATTTTCAAATAACAGTTGACTAAAGTCCAATTAAATTGATTAATAAAGATCCTTAGCAACTTTTTCCTGCAAGGGCAATCAATATTCAATTCATCTAATTTGGCCTGCATTTATTGGAGTTTTTAATTCCTCACAGAAAAACCTGTTATTACACCCGCTTTTAAGCAAATTAATGTTTAGTATATACATACAATCAGATATTCCAAACATCCTTTGTCAGTTGATATCCGGGAAAGAATTCTTCAATCGGTCTATCGAAAAACAATGCAATTCCTTCAACCTTTATCGCTGTATTTTTTGGTTTCTGCCAATGATAAAATATAAAATGGAGCCTATAATATTGAAGAAGAAAATAATAAGAATCCAGATCAATTGCATGTTTCCTTCAAACTTACTCCTGACTATATCGACTAAAGCTACTATGGGAAATAAAAATACTCCGAATATGACAACTAAAATTACAATCAATTCCTGAGGTCCAATAACTCCTAATAATTCCATAATATCAGATTTAAAATGTGCAAGTAGCGAATATGTAAATCTAATAAATAATTTAATGATAACCAGTTATTTGAAATAAAGTTTATCGAAGTTCGGATTTTGAGCATAGATGCAAAAAAAATCAAGAACAATACAATTTTTCGTAAATTATTTTAACTCTGTATATCAGTGTATTACACAATTTTTTACAATTTTTGTTTAATTTTTTTACCAATTTCTTAAACAATTTATTGCTGTTTCTCGTTAACCCTTCAGAAACTTTTATTTGTATTAATCTTTAAAATTTTATGCCATGAAAAAGTCAAATTTGATATTCGCTTTTGCGCTTGTACTGTTCTCAGCTGTTTTTATGAGCTGCCAGGATGAAACCCAAACAGATGGTGGAATGAAAAAAAAGACCATTGTTGATGTGGCAAAGACAAATCCTGATTTGTCAATCCTGGTAGACGCACTGGGAAGAACAGGTTTAGATGCTGTATTATCTGGTACTGGTTCCAATTTCACAGTTTTTGCTCCAACCAATGCAGCCTTCACTTCCCTGTTGGCTGACCTGGGTGCTTCCTCATTAAACGACATTCCCAATGAGACACTCAAAAAAGTATTGATGTATCATGTGGTGAATGGTAATTTAACTGCTTCCAAAATATCCACCGGATATTATTCCTCTTTGGCTGAAGGACCGAAAAAGGATGCTAAGCTCTCATTATATGTTGATATGTCCAGTACAAAAATTAACAACAGGGCTGCCATTAAACAAACCGATGTGAAGGCTGACAATGGGGTAATCCATATCATCGACAAGGTGCTTTTGCCTATGAGTATTACCGATCACGCGATTGCCAACACTTCTTTCTCGTCACTGGTGGCTGCACTTTCCAAGGCAAACCTTGTTTCAGCATTGAATGATTCGTCAAAGACATTCACTGTTTTTGCTCCAACCAATGATGCCTTTTCAAAGTTATTCACCGATTTAGGTGCTACTCTTGATGATTTGTCTGCAGAAACGCTGACTCCAATTTTGCTTTATCACGTGGTTAGCGGTGTTGTTCCTGCTTCGGAAGTGAAGTCAGGCTATGTTCCAACCCTTAGCACCGCCTTTGGCAAGAATGTTTCTTTGCAGGTAAATGTATCCGGTGGGGTAAAATTAAACAACTCGGTGAATGTAACAGCAACGGATGTGGTTGCCACCAATGGTATTATCCATGTCATCGATAAGGTGCTGCTACCTCCAACGGTAGTGGACATAGCACAGCAAAACCCATTGTTCAGCACCCTGGTTCTTGCAGTTATCAAGGCGGATTTGGCCGGTACATTGTCTAAAGAAGGCCCCTTCACTGTTTTTGCCCCGACCAATGATGCTTTTTCAGCACTGTTCAAAACCCTAAATGTAAGTGGCATAGATGCCCTTAGCAAGGAAGCGCTCACCCCTATCCTGCTGGCTCATGTTGTTAGCGGAAATGTTCAGTCGGGTGATTTAAGCTCAGGAAGCGTACCTACCTTAAATGATTCGAAGTCTTTGGATGTGGCTGTTAGCGGTTCTTCTGTAACTATTGACGGCTCAATAAATGTCGTTCTGGCCGATGTTCAGGCTAAAAACGGAGTTGTTCATGTGATCGACAAAGTAATTGTCCCATAGATTGGTTTTTAATGAAATGGGTTCTCCGGAAGGTCTGATGATCATGACTTTTCGGAGAACTTTTTTTTCAACAAAAACACTTTTCCCTCAACATGAGATAATCATTGTTTAACAAGGCGAAGTGTAGCAATGGTCCCATTTCCGCTTTGCACTGATACAAAGTACATTCCTTTTCCAAGGAAGCTGATATCAATATTTTCACCTGCCCCGGGATGTTCTGCCTGCATCACTTTTTGCCCGGAAAGATTGTAAACGACAATGTTTTGAATATTATTGACACCACCCGACACAGAAAATCTTTCCATGGCGGGATTGGGATAGACGGATAATGGTTGGGAGGTCTTAATATCCTCTACACCCGTTTCAATTGTTAGTTTGGCAGTATCCATCACATTGTACAAATAACTGATCCCCTGAGGCAGGCTTGAAAACAAGCTGTTAACATGATCGCCGTTAGGGTCCTGTTTATACATGTGAGGTAAGTTGTATTTATTCAGGGAATCGGCGAACATTTTATTAGGAGTTGCCAGTTTATACTCATCCAATTCGCCGCAATAGGTATAAATGGCCATAGATGGCTTTCCTTGCCAATGACCTATTAAATTAATAGGATTGTGTTTTTCCCACATTGCCAGGACAAGCGGGTTCAGGGTACCATCTGCAACGACAGGAAACTTAACCGGAACAGTCTCTCCCGGGTTTGGGGAAAAAGCCCCGGCCATTGTATAGACTAGTTTGGTAAAACTTCCCTCGTACGTAAAATCATAGGGAGGCGCTGACCCATGCTCAGATTCCAGCAGGGGAAGCATCTCTTCAAAATAAGTAACATGCAGTGGTCCGCTCAAGGAAGATACCCCGATAAACTTCCCGGGATATTTAAGGGCAATTTTCATGGCGCCATATCCGCCCATCGAATGACCCATGATACTCCATTTCGCCCTTCCCTTGTAGGTATGGTATTTACAGGCCACTTCATCCGTCATATCATTAATGATATAATCCTCATAATTGCCATAGAGCGCCGAATTGGTATAAAAGCTTCCCTTATAGGGCTCGCAGGATCCGTCAGGAATAATGAAGATAACCTTAAAAAGCTTGTCAAATAAAGGTTTTGTAAGGAAATTGTCTAAAAAGGGTTCCAGAGAATTGACCATATCGGTTGCCGTAATGGAAGCACCATGCAGAAATAAAATAACAGGATATTTGGTTATGGTATCCAATTCATTATAGCCTTTAGGCAATCCAACATAGTAGGTCTTCTCCTGCTGTAAGGCTTTGCTGTAGACTGTTTTTTGCTGAAACCATTTACCTGATACTTGTATGCTGATCAATCCCAGTAGAAAGATTAGCAGGACACCTTTCTTTTTCATTTTGGCTTTTTATTTTACTAATTTACAATAAAATTGTAAAATATAAAGCATTTGTTAATCAAAAATATTTTTTATTATTTGAATTCCAATACCGGCACGATCCATAAGGATGATTTTCCCCTTTTCTATCTGAACACCTGAATAAGGATCATTAGAAATAAGTAGGTTTCCGTCCAGATCGGCCCAGTCTGTTTGAGGGGCCAATTGCGCCGCCGCCGACACGGCGCAGGAGGTTTCGGTCATACAGCCAATCATCACTTTCATTCCTATGGATTTTGCCAACGTGAGCATTTGATGGGCTTCCCTCATGCCGGTACATTTCATCAGTTTAATGTTGATGCCCGAATATACCCCTTTCGCCTTCATCACATCCGGCAGGCGTTGAACCGATTCATCCCCAATGGTGGGCAAAGGGCTGTTTTCCGTTAGCCAGGCCATATCTTCAACGGCCGTTTTAGGCATAGGTTGTTCAACAAAGACAACTCCTTTTTCCTTGAGCCAGTAAATCATATCCAAAGCCTTTTGCTTATCCGTCCACCCTTGATTGACATCCACGCAAAGCGGTTTATCGGTGACAGAGCGGATGGTTTCAATCATCTCCTTATCGGTTGATTGACCCAGTTTTACTTTCAATATTCGGTAGGGCTCAGCTTCTTTAACTTTCACCTTAACTACCTCAGGGGTGTCTATTCCAATTGTAAAAGAAGTGTTGGGAGTATCGGCAGGGTCGAAGCCCCATATTTTATACCATGGCTGCCCCATTATCTTGCCCACCAGATCGTGAAGGGCAATATCAACGGCAGCCTTGGCGGCACAGTTACCTGGCATCAAACCATCGACATACTGAAGAATGTCTTCTATCTGGAAGGGATCTTTAAATTGGGATAAGTTGAGCGATGAGAAAAACCTGCCGGCACTTTCTATGCTTTCTCCAAGATAAGGAGGCATGGAAGCTTCACCGTAGCCTTTTATACCTTCAAACTCGATACAGGTAAGCATGTCAGGAGTGGTATTGCGCGAGCTGTTGGCAATTGTAAAGGTATGCTTTAACTGCAAGGGGTATGGAGTAAATTTGAATACCAATCCTTTGCCCGTTTGCCTTATCTTTTTCTTTTGACTCAAGGCAAGAACGGTATCTATCCCTGTGACTCCTGCCAGGGCTGTTAAACCCGATAATCGTATAAAATGGCGACGACTGGTCATGCTTTTTATTTTTTAATACCTTACTGCTTAACTGAAGGTTATTGGCTTTTTTTATTACTTAAAAGTTGTTTCAAGGAATTTAAGTTCCCTAAGGTCCTTAAGGGCTTTGTCTGATTACTGAACATTTTGCTGATACCATGGATGATCTTTTACAAGTGCAATGCCTTCTGTTCCCAAGAAATTGATAATGCGTACTGCCCCCACCAGGTCTTTTTTATCAGTGACATTGTAGGCAGGATCTTTTGGGTCAATGCTGTTGATGCGCACCCGGCCGGAGGCATGAATATAAAGCCCCTTGCCCAGATACATTCCAACATGGGTAATTCTTTGGACATTTCTTCCAAAAAAGAGAAAATCTCCCGGTTGCAGATTCGCCATATTTTTAAAGTCAATCTTTTCGCCATACCTGATTTGCTGGGAGGCATCCCGCGCCAGGATTACGGACTGGGCGTACCAGAGTGTTTTGATCATTCCCGAGCAGTCCACCGCCTTGCAGGAAGTTCCGCCCCACAGGTAAGCAGTTCCCAAAAGCTGACAGGCTGTGGCAAGAACAACTTTTACATCCGGCTTTTGGCTAATCCACTTTTCATAGGAAAGGCAATCTTTTTTCTTTACAAAACCTGTTCTTCCATCAGGAAAAGCAACTTGCAGGTATCCTTTCTTCTCTGATAGTGTTTCAAATAAATCACCCAATACCAAATCGGATACGGGGGAAGCATTTTTTTTAGGCGCATCCAATATACTACCCATTATTCGATTGAATAGATAACGGTTACTTTTTCTCCAGGTCGACATTTCCTGCTGTGTTTTCAAAACAATACCATTTTCATCTACCCAGCCTAAGTAGTCATCAGGGGTTTGGATATATCGCCAGCCATCGGTTACTTTCAGCACTTTCACCGGGGTGCCCATTAGTGCCTGTGAGGCCAGTTCTGCCGCATGATCCGGTTGAGTGCGAATATTGGCAACCGATAAGGTGACAATACCCCACTGCTTCTCTCCTACCGATAAGTCAGGCAAAACAGTGATAGAATCCACAATAGCGATCTGATAGGATGAAAGAGAATCCAACAGCATTTTTTTGGCCTCTGGAAGATTCGTTTCCCCTTTCAGAATAAGTGGTGCTTCCTTTTGCAATATGCTGACATTAAACAAGGCGGTTCTTTTATCGGGAGCATACTTCTTTGCCACTGATTCCATAACACGATGGATCTTATCCACGTCATTTTCAGCAGACCAGACATTGGCAAAACTGAAAATAGAAATAAGTATTGCAAAGATTTTAAGCATCTTGTCCTTTATTGATAGATTAAATACTTCTGGCGTATCTTTTTAAAGTTGACCAGTCCTTCCTCCCAGGTCTTCCTGATTTCCGCTTCTGATTTACCTGCTATAATCTGTTGCCTTAATTCATAAACACCGGCCAGACGGTCAAAGTTGCCCATTTCCCTGCTTTGTTTGTAGTCGAAAAACTTTTCTTTATATGGGTAGGCCTTGTACAGTTCAAGGAGCCAGGATAGGTTGATCTTTCCGCTTTTGTGCATTTCTGAGGTATCATATTTGCGAAGATCGATGCCATAACAGGTTTTATTCTGAAAAAGCGGCGTTTCACTCATCCCTTTGATACTGACAGGAGTAAACGAGAAGGTATATTTTCCTTTCAGGTCTGGATTTCCAAGCACAGTAAAGGGAAATCGCGTTCCCCGCCCCTGACTGATGATGGTTCCTTCAAAAAGGCAAAGCGATGGATAAAGCAGTACCGCCTGCTGGGTATTCAAATTAGGGGAAGGCGGAATGGGCAGCACATATTCCATGTCGTGGGTATAGTTGTCCACAGGTATCACTGTCACCTTACACTGTATTTTATTGGCCAGCCAGCCTTCGCCGTTGTACATACGGGCAAGTTCCCCGATGGTCATTCCATGGGTGATGGGCAGGGGGTATTCCCCCAGACTTGAGGTCAGCTTCTTATCTAAAATAGGCCCGTCAATGCTGTTCCCGTTGGGATTTGGGCGGTCCAGTACCAGTAATTCCTTCCCGTTTTGTGCACAGGCCTCCATTACAGCCGCCAACAGATTGATATAGGTATAAAATCTGGCTCCCACATCCTGGATATCAAATATCACCAGATCGACATTTGCCAAATCCTGTTTGGTAGGCTTACTTTTTCTTCCGTAAAGGGAAACTACATTGATTCCGGTTTTGGCATCAACACTGTCGGCCACCAGGGCTCCTGCACTTGCCGTTCCTCTGAAACCATGCTCAGGGCCGAATATCCTTACAATATTTACTCCCAGCGATCGTAAGGTATCAACCAAGGAAGTCTTGCCAATGACAGAGGTTTGATTGCCTACAATGGCTATCCTTTTATTTTTTAAAAGAGACAGGTATTTATCGGTTTGCTCAGCACCGGTCTGAATACTTGCCTTGTTATTTGTTTTCGTTTGTGCTGCGGCAAAATCAGCGGTTGCAAATAATAGTAGGATCGAAAGAAAAACAGCTATGTTTGTTTTCATGAGTTTTATTTTTTATTGTATAAACACATAGATACATAGAACAC
>DATGYU010000133.1:0-7148 GCA_035297625.1 Prolixibacteraceae bacterium | reverse complement strand
ACGTTGTCTTTCGACACGGAAAACCTGAAAACCGGCATCTCCGAAAGCAAACTCAATGAGCCCCAGGGTAAAGTCTCATCTTCTTTTAACCTCGCGCTGATGGAGTAAGCTCTTGCTTCGCCTACATAAGTGCTGTCGATGAAATAATTCGTTTTTACAGTTGCCAGTACTTTATCCTGGCAATACACCACGTAATCCACCAGTTTTTTGGAGCGGCAAGCCTTCCATGAAATCTTCTGCAACCCATTTTCTATCACCCTGTCGATATGGACATTGGGTTTTTCATTGACCAGTACCCATGTCCTTGTTGAAACAAAATGTTCAGCTCCCACTTTTTCTGCAATGCTGCCAGTTCCTGATGAAGTGAACACTTCCAGTTTAATCGCGTGATTTCCTTCAGCAAGTGCAAGCCTGTTGAAATTAAATTTTCCTGAAGCGGAAGATACCACCTGTGGTGAATCATTGTCGATGGTCAGTGAAACTGCTTCAATCGCCTGATCGCTACTGCTGAATGAAAAATTTAATTCCTCAGGGGAATAGATAAATATGGTATCCTCTGTTTCAAAATCCAGCTTAACGGTTGTTATAACAGGAGGCGCTGCATCTTTATTGGCCGGCGACTGATAAACTTCATCCGTATCATATACACACGAACCAAGTAAAATGCCGCTAAATAAAACAATAAAGTGCCCAAGACGTAAGGTTAGTAGTTTGTCCATCTTTTTATTTTGTTGTCACTTCTATGGTATTATCCTTTCTTTGATTAATTCAAGTTGCTAGCTATTGGCTATTGGCAACTGGCCCCGATTAATCGGGGGCAAAACAGGCCCCGAAATTTTAACATAGCTGCTCTTCAAAGCATTTTTGCCCGAGAAACTCGGGGCCAGAAGCCGAAAGCCCTTTTTGCTATTCATTTCTTGTTCAGGTGACCAGATTCTTATAACTGCCAACTCGCGTTAATTAATAAAATCACTGGTCCTGTTTATTAACTTCCGTACCTTTCTTTTCTAAACTGAAGGTGTAATTAACTCCCAGGGAAATTCGTAATCCCGACCAATCCGCATTTTTACCGGTTTTTTGATCATTATTTCCCCTTAAATGAAGCTCACCCTCGATATCCTGTTCATAACCACCCATCAGGTTAATGTGTGTGTTTTCCAGTAAATGATAGGACAGGAGCACAGAAGGTTCGACGTATATTCCCACGCCTGTCAATTTATATTCTTCATCGGCTATTGTTGTTTCATAGACCTTGAGATACTCGTCTAAGTCAAGGTTTGATATTATACATCCGCCACTCAGTTGAACGCCCAGGTAGAATTTGGAATATATCCTGTTAAATCTCGCATATTTTGCTCCGATTCGTGCCCCGTTTAAAATCATGTCCAGCTTGTATTCTCCCGAATAATCCTTGACATGGTTTCGTCCGCCGGTGGTGTAATAGTTAAAATCAAGACCAACCCTATCCCGGGGATTCAGGGAATAATTTGCAGAAACCGAATAAAATAGACTACCCGGAAATGCTTCAACGGGCTTTACATGGGTCAGGTTGGTTTCTTTCATCAGGTTCAGCTGCAGCGCTTTGACATCATATAAGTTGTAATAACCAAATCCTGCTCTTACATCTCCATTCCACCCCTGGCTGCTTGCACTGAGAGTGAATGCTAAAAACAGTAAGACAAATAATACGTTTTTTTTCATCAGTTTCTAATTTTTTACAAGGTAACCCTGCTGATCCGGGTACTGTTTGATCTTAAATTTTTTTAGAAATATCCAATGCGAATCCTGAATTGGTAAACAGGTGGTTATCAAATAACCAGATTTTGTATTCATCACAGGGAATAGTGAGCAAAACCTGGCCTGTTTCACTATTTAAAATGTATAGCTTTTCGTAAAAGGTTAAAAGCAGGTTGTTGGTTACCGGGTCAATATTTTCAATCACCATTTTGGAGGGTAAGTTGATCTTCTTCTGCAAGGAAAAATCTGATGGATTCCTTACTTCCAATGCAGGCTCCGCATCCAGGGTCAGGTATAGCTGGTTGGGGTTCTGGGGATTAAAATAAGCGGAACGGTACCCGCGGTTATCTGAATAGACTTCCGTAAAGGGCCTGGTGGCAATGTTATATATTTTTATTCCGTTAAGGGTGGCAGTGCACATGTAGTGGCCATCCTGTGAGGTGGTAATACAGGCCCATTTGCTGTAAACCGGATAATCGGTAATGTTTATAGATGCGACGGTCTTTTTGGTAGTAATATCCATCAATTTATACACGTTGTCGCTGGCAATGGCAATAAGATCATTGTTGGTCAGCATAAAATGATCGATTGCAGCGGCTATGAATATTCCGTGACTAAAGACAATGGGGTTTTCAAAATTTTTGTTATCAAAAATATGGATGTAGCTATTGGATGTTGTTGCAACCTTGGTTGAGTTGGTTGGACAGGAGAATAAACCTCCGTAAATCAAATTATCTATACGACGAGAATTAGATAAAGCGTTGGTATTGATATCGAAACATTGCATATCATCGTATTGGTTGGAATACAATGCTTTTTCCATGGAATTATAGGCAAAATTGGGCCAGTTGGCGGTGACCAGATGATAGCCCATATAATATCGTTTGTAACTGGGCAATTCGCCTGCATAGGAGATATCGGTCCAGCCCTCCAGATTTTGAGACCTCGTATCCAGTCTGAAATCGGCCCAGTTGCCAAAACCAATCTGGGCAATGGTACAAACCGTATCTTCCGCGGAATTGAAATAGAGAAGATTGTTGTTTTGCGTCCAGTTTAACCGGTACTTGGCCTTAAAAGGAGATTTATTCCAGCTGATTTGTAAACTGTCAAAACCTATTTCCCTGATCGTGGGGGTTGGTGGATCTATGTTGATATTTAGAAAATTGCCCCAGGTAAAGCCTTTTACAACACGGGTATTTATCCTTACCCTAAAGGTTCCGCCTACATACAGGCTGTCGATATAAAACGTCTGACTGGCATCATTAATTGTTTTTTGAATAGTCCGGTTACCGGAAGTTGCATCCACTTCATAAGCAACAAAATTTAACTTGTCACATTTGGGCCATTCGATTTTTAAATAACCCTCCCTGGTAATGCTTTGGGTGGGGGTAATCGGCGGGGCGGGGTTACCATCCAACAATACGATCCATTTCTTTTCAAGATAATAACCTTCGCCTCTCAAATCGTCCGCAATACTGCCAGTTCCGCTTTTCAGGTAAATGGATAAAGTTAGCGTGTAAGAACCTACTTGATAATCCTTTGGATCAATGGAAATAGATCCCTCTTTTGAATAAAAATTCCATGTTTTGTCTTGCAGCTTAAAGTGGGCTTCCAGGATATCCAGGCCGTCTGTGTTGAAAGAATAATCCAGGTCGGTTCTGCCAAATATCTTAACGGTATCACCCGTGGGAATCAGGTTTAAATTGAAATAGCGAGAATCAGAGGGAGGCTGTAAATCCATGAAATTCTCTTTCGTAAGGTTATACTCACAGCCATAAAAAATGACTGTCAGAATGATAAGGCTGGTTATTTTGGTTAATCTAAACATGGTTCATTTTTATTTGTACGATCATTGTTCCAATCTACCCGACACGGTATGTAAAGCTTAATCATCAGTTAGGTAATCATCCCTTTGTGCGGCCTCACTTTACGCAATAAACCTAAAAAATTTAATTGATCTGAATAAGTTTCCACTCACTGTTTATCACTACTAAAGGAAAATATTATCTTCCTAACAGCCAATCCTTTTAATACATATCCACCCTGAAAATCATTCCCGGGGTAGTGATGTTGTACAATATCTCCCAGTAGCCCCAGACGATGCCGGCCACCATGTCGTCGTTCTTGATGCCCGACTTTAAGCTAAATCCCTTGGAAATATTATAATACATGCTGACATCATATTCATTGTTCACCCACATTTGGATCTGAGATTTTGTACTTTGGTAGGGATTGTTTTTATCGTGCAGGTTCATCTGGTAATAGGCGCCAATGGCCAAATGCTGATAAGGGTAATAACCTGCAGAGATGCGTGCGCCAACATTCAGAAAGTGTTCGTTTACCGCATACTTTCGCTGCTCTATGGTCATGCTGTCAACAGTAAGGAAATTTACAAAGGGAGTGAATTTGAATCCAAACTGGTTGTTCTCCGTTTTGTAAACCTGGATGGGAAAGGCCAATGTATATTCACTCATATTTCCCGAGGTAGCAAATCTTGGATTGAGATTAAATCGTTCATTGATCTTGTAATAATATTGAAAGCCGCTGGTCAGATCGCCCTCTGTATCAGATCCGAACATTAGCATTAACATGCCATACGAATTTTTGGCGATATCTTCACTGTTCAGGGTAAATCCGGGCTGATGACTTGCATAATAGTATTTGGGCTCAAAGGGTGCAATGCCCAGAGGGGTAGTCTGTTCTTTGTTCAGAAGGTAACTTTTGGCATGGTTGCGCTCGGTGATAAAGATGCCGTCATTCAGGTCCTCATCCCTGTGTCCGCGAAAACGGGATGAGAATTTCTGGCTCGAATATTTCAGAAAATGATCATACATTACCTGGGCGCTGTCGGCCAATCCGAGCTGCTCATAAGCAGTTCCTTTTAAATAATCGACGTCCGTATATTTGTATATGTCCGGATAAAGCAGGCGCAGCTTGTTTAGCTCGACCAGTGATTGTTGGTAATTGCCATCAATCATCAGCCGGTTGATTTTCCCGTAACTTTTTGCGATTTCAAAATCAGATTTTTTCAATGAACCATCTTTTTCGATTCGTGCTTTAAAGGGATAGCGATTTTTAATATCGGCCAGTTCTTCTCTGAAGTATTTATAGTTGGAAGTATCGACCAACTGTTGATTTTTATCTCTTAAGGCTATGGAGTTTTTCGCGTTAAGCCGGTATTCGTAGAATCCTTTTTTCTGGTTCAACACGATATTCCTGGGTTGAATGGTCGCGCAACCTGTTATTAAAACAGCAATCAGCACAGTGGTTAAAGAGGTTAGTTTCATAAGTTGAATAGCAGCATTGTTGGTTTAGTTATATCATATAATCAGGATCAGGCGAAATCATTGGAGAGGTAAAGATAGCAAGGATAGTGATCTATGATCAGTGATCAGTGATCAGTGTTCAGTGATCAGTGTTCAGTAATCAGTGATCAGTGATCAGTGTTCAGTAATCAGTAATCAGTATTCAATGCGTCATCCTGAACTTGCTTCAGGACCCCTTCAATCCTTCAATCCATCACTCCTTCAGTCCTTCACTCCTTCAGTTAAAATTTATCCCTGCAGGATTTACGCTTGATCCTTTACTCCTGGTTATCGCGCCGTTAATAATCACCATTTCAACCTGTAAGCGAAAAACCGGCAGGCGCTCTATAGGATTGAATCGTTGGGCTAAAAATAGGAAAAGAAAGATTAAAATCAATAAGCAGTATAGTTATTTAAATCAAGAATTGTCTCGTTCAAATATTCGCCCTATTTCATAGAATAAAGCTACAATTGACAACTCTTATTGAACTGCGTTTGGACTTTTAATCAGAGACTGTTGTGATTACATTTTATTATTATAACTCATTTTCCTAATGTAAAGAACCTTGCCAAATATTCGCAGTGTATACAAAAAATCTATGTAATAATATATAACAATCTTTGGAATATGGTTTTTCAATTTAAAAATTAAATTCATAATAATTATCTGAGATAATATGTTTTTGTATGTTTTGTTATGAAAATATAAAAACACATTATTATATTTTTAATATACTGGCTTTGAGGACATTAAAAATTTTTGTAACTTAGATTAGAAATAACTGCATACACCTAAATTAGTCTCTATGAAATAAATCCTCCATATTTTACTGATCAAAAAAAATCAAAATGAAGACGTATAACCTTCCTGTTGAGTTAATCATTCAGAAACCTGTTCATGTAACTCAGAGCAAATCCGTTCCTGTAGATATTGTCAAAAAATTAAAAAATGCAGGAATTGATGCTATGATGGAAGATAGTCATCTACCAGCATCAAAAAAGCAAGCAATAGCACCCAAAAGCACCCAAACTTCAGGAAATAATGTTGTAGTAAAAACAAATGCCCTTGATACCGAAATAAACCCCTGGGATATAGCTCATTTATCGGTAGATGCTTTGGGAGCTGATACAACTTATATTGAACCCAACTTTATCAATGAATTTACTGTTGAAAGAAAAGTAAATGATTCTGCTGATCAGTTAAATGCAAAATCTTTTGGGATCGGAAATACGGATGATGATTTTGATCCTGATTGGCAGCCCAATGCAAATATTATCTGGCACCTTGATGAGGCACATTCCCAGCTATTAAAAGCCAGAAATGCCGTTGCCCATGATGATTATGAAATCCGCATTGGTCATATCGATACCGGTTACAGTAAGACTCATTCTGTCATTCCTGATAAGATCAGGAACAATCCCCTGCAACGCAATTTTGTTAAAGGAGAAATTCTAAATGATGCTCATGATCCATTTTCAGATGGGTTCTTAAAACAACCAGGGCATGGAACAGGAACTTTGGGTTTGTTAGCTGGGACAAAAGTAGATTTAGCAACTGACAATGGAGGCTTTCAGGATTACCTGGGGGGTGCCTGGTTTGCCAATGTAATATGTTGCAGGATCGCTGAAAGCGTGATATTGTTTAAAACCTATGCTTTTGCACAGGCATTGCAGTATCTCACTGATTTATGCCTGTCAGGGACCCAAGTCCATGTGGTGAGTATGAGTATGGGGGGAGCGCCCTCCAAAATTTGGGCGGATGCTGTGAATGCAGCCTATGAAGCAGGGATCACCGTTGTAACAGCTTCCGGAAATAACTTTTCAGGACTGCCAACCCGCCATATCGTTTACCCGGCTCGTTTTAAAAGGGTGATTGCAGCTTGTGGAGTCACTTATGATTTCAAACCTTATTGTACGAAAAAGGTTGATGAAATGCAGGGATGTTATGGCCCTTCCAGGTACATGGATCACGCATTGGCTGCTTTTACACCCAATACTCCATGGGCCTGTGTTGAAACCAATACCATTCGGTTTTCCGGTGCGGGAACTTCATCGGCAACCCCACAGATTGCCGCTGCTGCTGCCATCTATTATAAAAAATACCAC